>DALYSR010000186.1:0-5657 GCA_031991825.1 Paracoccaceae bacterium | reverse complement strand
AACCCCCTGATCGAGGAGATGCAGGCATTCGCGCATCATTGCATGCTGAACACGATTTGCCACAAAGCCGGGTATTTCACGGTGCAAAACCGCAGGCTCTTTCCCTGAACCCCGCAAAAGATCCGCCAACTGCTGCAGGCGTTCTGCCGGCATCTGTGCCGAAGCCACCAGTTCCACCACGGGAATCACATCGGCAGGATTGAAGAAATGTGCGATGGCCAAGCGCTCGGGGTAACGCATACTGCGGCACAGATCGGCTGTCGTTAGCCCAGATGTGTTCGAAGCGATCAAAACCTGCGGGGAAAAGAACGCCTCCGCCTGGGCCAGAAGTTTCGTTTTCAGGGCAAGAATTTCGGGCACTGCCTCGATCACGAGGTCCGGGGATTTCCAGTCTGCTGATAGCCCCGCCAGATCCTGTGCGATGGTCAAATCCTGCAGAGAATCTTTCAGTTTTTCAATAACCTCTGAATTCTGATCTACCACCGCAACCTGAAATCCTGCGCGGTGGAAATGCCGCGCAAGACCCTGTCCCATCACGCCCGCTCCAAGCAAAACAACGTAGCGCCGCATTTGAATCCTCCTCCATGTTATAAGTTGACAATATAAATAAACGCGACTGATAATAACAACACATAAGATTGAACTCGCCCTGGAGGAGGGACGGATGAACTCACTCGCCAATTTCTTTACGCGGATTATGAGCCGCTATTTGCCTGACCCTCTTGTTGTTGCGATTTTGCTGACAGCGCTGACGGTGCTTTTCGCCATGCTCAGTCAGGGGACGGGACTGATCGCGGCAACGATGTTCTGGGGGGACGGCTTCTGGAACCTGCTCGCATTTACGATGCAAATGACAGTGATCCTGCTGGCCGGTTACATGATGGCCCGCACGCCGCTGGTTGACTGGCTGATGGAAAAGCTGATCGCTCCGGTCACGACGCCGCGCGGCGCGGTGATTGCTGCCACCCTGATCGCAGGTGTGGCCAGCTGGATGAACTGGGGCTTTGGTCTGGTGATCGGCACGCTGATCGCGCAGAAACTGGGCCATAAAGTGCGCGGTCTGCATTATCCGCTGGTGATCGCAGCCGGCTACTCGGGCTTTGTCGTCTATGGCATCGGCCTGTCAGGCTCGATCCCGCTGCTGATCAACACCCCCGGCCATTTCCTGGAGGGCGCTATCGGCCTGATCCCGCTGAGCGAGACGCTGTTCTCGCCGGTCGTGCTGGTCTGCACTCTGGTGATCCTGCTGACCATGCCGTTTTTCAACGCTATGCTGCACCCCACCCGTGCCGAGGACATCAAAGAGGTTGATCCCAGCACGCAGGCTGTTTTCAGCGTCGCGGATGGTGCACGTAGCACCGTCTCGGAACGGCTGAACAACAGCGCCATCATTGGCGTGGGCATGGGCCTCTTTGGCCTGGCCTATGCGGTGATGTATCTGTGGAATGGTGGCGCCATCACGCTGAACTTTGTGAACACCGTGTTCCTGTTCCTCAGTGTTCTGCTGTTTGTGACGCCTAACCGCTTCCTGGCTGCACTGAATGACGGCGTGAAAATTCTGGGCGGCATCATCATCCAATACCCTTTCTATGCGGGGATCCTGGCCATTTTGTCGGGCTCAGGGCTGGTGGTGACTTTTGCAAACTGGTTCGTCAGCTTCTCAACCGCTGAAACTCTGCCGCTGTGGTCGTTCATCTCAGCAGGTCTGATCAACATCTTCGTGCCCTCGGGCGGCGGCCAGTGGGTGATCCAGGGCCCGATCATGATGGAAGCCGCACGGCAATTGAACGCTTCGGTTCCGGCGACGGCCGTCGCGGTACAGATGGGGGATCAGTGGACCAATATGGTGCAGCCCTTCTGGTTGCTGCCGGCGCTGGCGATCTCTGGGCTGAAGCTCAGCGATATCATGGGCTATATGGTGTTGGTGCTGTTCTATACGGGTGCGATCTTCATCACCACCGTACTGGCATGGGGCTTTGTGTTCTGAGCCATGCCCTGGATGATCGAAACCTTTGACAAAGCAGAGGGCGCAGATTTGCGCCTTCAGCTCCGCCCCACCCATCTTGCCTATCTGGAGGCGAACCGAGCGTTGTTGCTGGCCTGCGGCGCCAAACTGTCGGATGACGGGAGCGCAGCCAGCGGCGGCCTTTACCTGCTGGACGTGGACAGCCGTGCCGAGGCTGAAGCCTTCATCGCGCGCGATCCGTTCCACAGCGGCGGACTTTTCGAGCGGGTGTCTATTACCCGCTGGCGCAAAGCCTTTTTTGACGGGCAGAACACTCTGGGGGACGAATAAATGCTGTTTCAGGTTGAAATGACGGTCCGGATCCCGACCGATATGCCCGAAGAAGCGGCCGCACAGATCAAGGCCCGTGAGAAAGACTATGCAAAGGATCTGCAGCGCAGCGGTGTCTGGCGCCACATCTGGCGCCAAGCCGGGGCCTATAAGAACACCTCTGTCTTTGACTGCCGCGACAACGAACATCTGCACGAAGTCCTGACGGGGCTGCCGCTGTTTCCATATATGCAGATCGAGGTGACCCCTCTTTGTCGTCACCCCTCCTCGATCCGCGAGGACGATACATGAGCGGCGTTCTGAACACCGCCTTGGTCACGGGGGGCGCACGCGGGATCGGCGCGGCCATCACCGCACGTCTGCGGGCCAGCGGTTTGCGGGTGATCGTCGCCGATATCGTGACGCCTGAACCCGGCGCTGCAGATCGTGCGTTCCAGGTGGATCTGTCGGATGCCGATGCCGCCAAAGAGGTGTTTGCCCAGATTGCGGCCGAGGAGGAAGTCGGCTGTCTGGTGAATAACGTCGGGATTGTGGCACCGGCTGCCTTGGAAGAGGTGGATCTGACCGATTTTGACCGGCTGTTCTCGATTAACCTGCGCCCTTCACTTCTGGCGGCCCAGGCTCTGGTGCCGGGTATGAAGGCGCGAGGACAGGGCCGGATCGTTATGAACACCAGCCGCGTGACGCTCGGCAAGGAACTGCGCAGCCTGTACAGCGCGACCAAGGGCGCTGCACAATCCATGGCCCGCACCTGGGCGCTGGAGCTGGCCCCCTGCGGCATCACTGTGAACTCGGTGGCACCAGGCCCGATCGGCACGGAGGCTTTCTGGGCCAATAATCCTCCCGATGCGCCTTTAACCCAGCAGATCGTGGCCCGAGTGCCGGTCGGGCGGATGGGAACAGGGGCAGATATTGCCAATGCCGTGGCCTTCTTCTGCGCCCCCGAAAGCAGCTTTGTCACCGGCCAGACCCTGTTTGTCTGCGGCGGCGTGACGGTGGGGCTTGCCGGCAACTGAACCCATGCCTTCCCTAGCAACCCATCGGCCTTGGGGGGCGTTTCTTGATTTTGTGGCGCAATTGGTATTGTGCTGGTCAACCGGCCCCGTCTGACAGGAATTCATCGTGCTGACTCTGAAACATTACGAGTTGCTGACCACCCTGGCCGAAGAGTTGCATTTCGGGCGTGCGGCGCAACGCCTTGGAGTTTCACAGCCTCAGCTGACTCAGGCACTGAAGCAGATGGAAGAGGTGGTTGGCACGCGGTTGTTTGACCGCACGAAGCGCCGGGTTGAGCTGGCGGCTGCCGGCGCACTGTTGCTGCCTGATGCCCGCGCGGTGGTGCGCCATGCCCGGCAAGCCGAGGAGGTCGCGCTGCGCGCAGGTCGCGGCCTGACGGGGCGGCTCAGCCTGGGCTATATCGGCACTGTCGCTTATAACGGCGTGCTGACAAAAATTCTGTCGCATTTCCACGCCCGCGCCACGCAGCTGGACCTGCAGCTGGTCCTGATGGATCTCGACCGTCAGTTCCCTGAAGTGGCCGCGGGCAACCTTGACGCTGGCATTGTTCGTCTGCCCTTTCCAAATATCCCGCCTAAACTGAACAGCCGCGTGATTCATCGCGAAGCGCTTTGGATTGCCCTGCCGACAACACATCCCCTGGCGGATCAGGAGAAGCTGGAGCTCTCCCAGTTTGACGGTGCCGATTTCATTGCAACCCACCTGCCCCCTAACACCGGCTTTTCCGCCGCTATGGATCAGGCCTGCGCGCATGCGGGGATCAAGACAAATGTCGTACACCGCTCTCCGCAGTTTGCATCGATCATTTCTCTGGTGGCGGCGGGCCTTGGTGTTGCGGTGGTGCCGGAGTCCCTTCATCGGGTACAAATCCCCGGTGTGGTCTGCCGTCCGCTTCCGGACGTCACCGTGACGGCAGAGATCGCGCTGATCTGGCGGCGCGACAACGAAAGCCCACCGCTTCAACAATTTCTGGCCAGCGTATCTGCCGCGCTGCCCTCGATGTGAAAGGACAACAGATGCCCCGCCTCGAAGACTTCACCTCCGTCAACGGTCTGCATCATGGCTGGCGGCCTGCCGAGGGCAGCGCGCCGACGCTGCTCTTTGCAAATTCACTTGGGACGGATCTGCGGGTGTGGGACCGGGTCGTCGCCCGTATTCCGTCGAACTGGGGCGTTTTGCGCTTTGATAAACGCGGGCATGGGCTGAGCCGGTTGCAGGCGGGGCTCAGTATCGAAACCATGACGGATGACGCAGAATTTTTGCTGGATCATTACGGTGTTACTTTCTTTTCTGGCATTGGCCTTTCGGTAGGCGGGCTGATCATGCAGCGCCTTGCCCTGCGGCGGCCAACCGCGATGACACATTTGGTTTTGGCCGATACAGCCGCAAAGATCGGCTCAGACGATCTTTGGACACCCCGGATTGAAACCGTGCTGACCAAAGGGATTGGTGCGATATCGGGCGCGATCCTCACCCGCTGGTTCGCGCCCGATTACCAGAACACGCCGGATTTCAGCATGTGGCATCTCATGCTGGAGCGTACCCCTGCCGAAGGATACGCGGCTGTCTGCGGCGCCATCCGCGATGCAGATTACCGGGCTGATCTCGCGCAGATTTCGCAGCCCACACTGGTTGTGGTCGGCGCACAGGACAGCTCGACCCCTCCCGCTCTTGTGCAGGAAACCGCCCGACAGATCCCTAGGGCGCGCTTTGCAGAAATCGCCGACGCCGGTCATCTGCCGTGTGTCGAACAACCGGACCGCTTTGCTGCGCTGCTGATCGAACATCTGAGCAAGATCTGACACAATTATTAGCTGCTGCTACAGGCCGGCAGAGCGAAGAAGGTCGCAATTACCGCCATCATGTGGCGCATCATCCTCGCAAACACCTTGCTGCGCGCGCGGCGAGATTGGCAGTCCGAACGCCTTTGACAAAGACGGATACTCGACCACTGGTCGAAGAAATGGTGAGATTGTCTATGCCCATCGGGGCAGGCACGGTGTCGAGCCGATCAGCATATTTTTGCCGGTTGCCCGGTTCACCTATTATAGCCATTTGGCGAAACAATCCGATCCGGATCTTCTGCCGGATCGACTGCCCAGAGACGAAGCCTTGCGGCCAGAGATAAACCCCGTTTTGAAGAGAACTATCAAGTCCCTGTGATGCGAAAATTCTGGAGCCGACTGAAGCGCTAAGGCTTTGATATTGGACGTTATACAATCAACCGATTGATGACGATCATGGAAATTCAGGGCCGTATTGGACCTGTCACGGTTTTGTTCCGGTTTATTGAGAGCAATACATGCCATCAAGGAGAGCGGATATGGCAGCGATACACAGCGAT
>DALYSR010000185.1:0-5681 GCA_031991825.1 Paracoccaceae bacterium | reverse complement strand
GCGGGCTTTGTCGGCAAACCATCCCCACCCCGCGCCGGAGGTATCCCCTATGTCAAAGAGCGTTGAGGCTGCCATCGCCCTTGCCCATATCCACAGCGTGGCGGGCAGCGATCCCGTCCGTTTGGGACTGGTGTTAGGCTCCGGCCTTGGCCATCTGGCCCATGCGGTACAAGACGGTGTGGCGATCCCCTATGAGGATCTGGCGGGATTTCCGCATGTTTCGGTATCCGGTCACAATCCGCATCTGCATATCGGTTGGCTGGAAGGCCAGCGCGTGGCGATCTTCGGCGCGCGCGAGCATTATTACGAAAACGGCAATGCGGCGGCGATGCGTGTGGCTTTGGAGGTATTGCAGGGCCTTGGAGCGGAGATCCTGCTGCTGACCAATGCCGCCGGTTCCTTGCGCGCCGACCTGCCACCGGGCGATCTGATGCTGCTCAGCGATCACATCAACTATAACGGGCGCAATCCCCTGATCGGGGAACCATCGGACGCCCGTTTCGTCCCCATGACCGATGCCCATGACGCGGGCCTGCGCGCCCAGCTTCACAAGGCGGCCGAAGCGGAAGGCATCGCCCTGCAATCGGGCATCTATGCGTGGTATTCCGGTCCCAGCTTCGAGACCCCCGCCGAGATCCGGATGATTCAGCGGCTCGGCGCCGATGCGGTCGGCATGTCGACCGTGCCAGAGGTGATCCTTGCCCGCTTCCTGGGGCTGAAATGCGCGGCGATTTCCACCATCACCAATATGGGCGCGGGACTATCGGATGAAGCGATCAGCCATGACCATACCAAAGCCATGGCCCCCTTAGGTGCGGCAAAATTGGAACGCATCCTGAAGCAATTCCTACGCAATATCGCCCCAGCGCCCGAGGTGATTTGACTCTGCCTCCAAAGCGGCGCATCGCTAAACTTTCCACCATTTCTTCGTTTTACCGGTTCCTATGCAGCTTTATCTTCCCATAGCCGAGGTTTCGATCAACGCCTTCCTGCTTCTCGGGATCGGCGGCGTCGTTGGCTTCCTGTCGGGCCTGTTCGGGGTCGGCGGCGGTTTCTTGATCACGCCCTTGCTGTTCTTCATCGGCATTCCTCCGGCCATTGCGGTGGCGACGGGGGCCAATCAGGTGGTGGCATCCTCCATTTCCGGTGTCTTGGCGCAATGGAAGCGCAAGGCGGTAGACCTGCCGATGGGGCTGGTGCTGCTGGCAGGCGGTTTCATCGGATCGGGCGCGGGGATCTGGGTTTTCGCCAAGCTGACGGCCATGGGTCAGGTCGATCTGCTGGTGCAGCTGTCCTATGTCTTCTTCCTTGGCTTCATCGGCCTGATGATGTTCATGGAATCGCTGCGCGCCCTGCTGCGGGCCAATAAAGCTGGCGCGCCGATCCGGCGCGCGCATACCCATAATTGGGTGCATGGCCTGCCGTTCAAGATGAAATTCCGCGCATCGGGGCTGTATATCTCGGTGCTGCCGCCCTTGGCCGTGGGGGCTTTGGTGGGCTTTTTGGCGGCGATCATGGGGGTCGGTGGCGGCTTTATCATGGTGCCGGCGATGATCTATTTCCTTGGGATGCCGACCAAGGTCGTGGTGGGCACATCTTTGTTCCAGATCATCTTTACCACCGCTTTCACCACCGTCATGCATGCGGTCACCGCCAATACGGTCGATATGATGCTGGCGCTGCTGTTGATCCTTGGCGGCGTGATCGGGGCGCAGATCGGGGCCATCATGTCCGGCCGGTTGCGGGCGGAGCAGCTGCGCATCCTGCTGTCGCTGATGGTTCTATCGGTGGCGGGCAAGATCGCCTTGGACCTGCTGCTGACGCCAAGCGATCTCTACACCGTCGTGCCGGGATTATTGCCATGATCGGGCGTGTAATCCCTACCGCTATGCTCGTGCTAGGCCTTTGCGCGGGCACGGCTTTGGCCAATGAATCCATCGTGGCGGGGCTTAGCCAGAACCGCGTCTCGATCACCGCCGATTTCGACGGATCGGAAATCCTGATCTATGGCGCAGTGAAACGTGACATGCCGGTGCCCGAAGGGTCGGATCTGCATGTCATCATCACCGTCGAAGGCCCCGCCACACCGGTCACCGTGCGCAAGAAATCCCGCGTGGCGGGGATCTGGCTGAACACCGATTCCGTGCAGATCGGCGCGGCACCGGCTTTTTATGCCGTCGCCACCACCGGACCTTTGCGCGACATCCTCAGCCCCGCAGAAGATTCTGCCCGCAATATCACCATTCCCAAGGCGATCCATGCGGTGGACGCTGGCGAAGATTACATGAAAGCGCAGGATTACGTTACATCCCTGATCCGCCTGCGCGAGCGTGACAACAGCTATCGCATCGACGAGAACAGCGTGCAATTCACCCAGAACACCTTGTTCCGCAGCGATGTGGTGCTGCCCTCCAACCTGATCGAAGGGTCCTATCGCGTGCGGATTTTCATCAGCCGCGACGGTCAGGTGATCGATGCGATCGAACGCCGGATCAATGTCCGCAAGGAAGGGCTGGAACGGCTGCTCTACAACATGTCGCGCGAACAGCCGCTGGTCTATGGGCTGTTGTCGCTGATGATGGCAGTGCTGGCAGGCTATGGCGCTTCGGCGGCGTTCAGGTTGGTGAAACGCTGATCAGCCATCCACAACCGCACCGCGCAGGCGTGGCCAGATCCGCCACGCCACCCCCCCGCGCATCGCATTCATCGCCAGCAAGGCCAGCCACAGCCCGTGATTGCCCATGACAGGCAAAGCCACCAGCAGCGCCAGCACATAGACCGCAACCGATACCGCGATCACTTGCAGCATGGCGCGGGCCTGCATGGCGCCGATGAAGATGCCGTCATAGATATAGCTGGCAAGGCTGATCAACGGGGCCAAAGCCACCCATGGCAGCAAATCGCGCGCAAGGGCGCGGACATCGGCTGCGGTGGTCATCAAATCGATCATCCATCCCCCCGCGACGGCATAGCTGGCCGACACCAGCGCCGCGCCGCCAAAGCCCCAGATCAGCGACAGCTTCACCGCATGGTCCAGATCGCGGCTGCGACGCGCGCCGATCGATTGGCCGACCAAGGTTTCCGCCGAAAAGGCAAAGCCGTCCAAAGCATAGGCGCTGATCGCCAGAAATTGCATCAGCACCTGATTGGCCGCCAAGGGCACATCGCCCAAGCCCGCCGACAGGAACAGAAATCCGGTGAACGCCCCTTGGATCAGCACCGATCGCAGCATGATGACCCCATTGACCGACATCATCCGGCGCAGGGCATCGGCATTGAAGATCCGCGCCCGCGCCGCATGCAGGTCAGGCGCGAAGGCCGCGCGGCACAGCCATAAGCCGAAGACCAGCCCCGCCCATTCCGCGATCAGCGTGGAATATGCCGCGCCTTGCACTCCGCCGCCCAGCCCCAGCACGAACCACAAGGCCAGCACCGCGTTCAACCCGTTGATCCACAGCTGCAGCCCCAGCACCGCGCGGGTCTTTTCCCGCGCGATCAGCCAGCCATTGACCGCATACAGCGCAATCACCGCAGGGGCGCCCCATATCCGGATGCCCAGATAGGCGCGCGCGGCCTGTTCGACTTGCTCGCTTGCAGGGGCTACCGCGAAAGTGGCCCAGAACAGCGGGCCTTGCAGCAGCAAGATCGCAAGCCCCGCCGCCGCCCCCACCAGCAAAGCGCGATACAAGATCGCCGCCACTTCCAGCCGGTCCCCCGCCCCTTGCGCTTGCGCGGTAAAGCCGGATGTTCCCATCCGCAAAAAACCGAACAGCCAATAGAAGGACGACAGGATCACCGCGCCCAAGCCCACCGCCCCGATCAGATGCGCCGCGCCCATCTGGCCGATCACGGCGGTATCAAAAGCGCCCAATAACGGCACGGTCGCATTCGACAGGATGATCGGCCAACTGATCGCCCAGATGCGGCGATGGGTGATCTGGGTCATCGGGCGGTCCTTGATGTCAGGCATGAAAGGTATCGGTCGGCGGAGGCATCAGGCGTCCGGAACATCAGGCGTCTGGAAATCAAGCGTCTGGCATCAGGAAATGGCCGGTGGCCTGCGCGAATAGCCTGGCGCGATTGTCCTGCCAGGCTTCGACATGGACGCTGGCATAGCGCCGCCCCGAGCGGTTCACCCGCGCGCGGGCATAGCAATCGCGCGGCAGGCCCGAACGCAGGTAATCCACGGTAAAATCGATGGTTTTCGGCAGCTTGATCTGTGCCGGATCCAGCAAGGGATCAATCGCACCAGCCTCGACGCCGTCCCATTGGCTCGACCATGCCAATTCGATGATCGCGGTCATTTCAAGGAAGGAGGCCGTCGCCCCGCCATGAAGCGCGGGCAGAAGCGGATTGCCGATGATCTTTTCGTCATAAGGCATCACCGCCGTCAACTCGTCGCCGCGACGGTCGAATTGCACGCCAAGGAAGGAAATATAGGGCACACGCGCCACCAAGGCCGCCAAAGCGCCATCACGGCGTTGCTTGACCTGCTGGACGGGTTCGGGACGGGGATGGCTCATGCTTTACGCTCCGGCGCGGGGGTGACGGTGAAGACGCCGGTGGCCGTGGTGACGGGACGGCTTTCGTCTTCGTCCCATGCGGTGGCGCGCACGAAGGCCACCGTGCGGGTCATGTGATAGCATTCGGCATGGGCCAGGATGCGCTGGCCCGGTGTGGCGGCACGGAAATATTCCAGCCGCAAATCCAGCGTCGCGGTGATCTGCGGCCGCGAGGGATGCGCCATAACGGCGGTGCCACAGGCGGAATCCATCAGCGCGAACATCGTGCCGCCATGCATCACGCCGGTTGCGATATCGCCCACCATGCGCGGATCATAAGGCATCGAGACACTGACCTTGGCATCATCAAAGGATTCCAGATGCATGCCAAGGCTGCGCACGAAGGGCAACATGCGCAGGAATTTGCGGGCGGTTTCCAAGTCGGGATGATCGGCTGACATCGTCTTTCCTTCTCGCGGCAGCCCCGCCAAGGGCGGCCGGTATGATCCGGTAAAGACGCGGGGCTTGGGCACATATTCTCTGGTTGCAGGTTGGCTTCAAGGGGAACTCTGCCACATGGCGGATCACGTGACGGAAAACCGCAGAATGCCCGACCATATCATAGCCAGCCCATATTATAGCCTGCATTGTCCCGAAAAGATTGCCTATTCGACGGTCCCCGCTTAGGCTCGGCCCAGACGGAGGACCCTGATGCCCGATACGACCCGCCTAAGCTTCAAAGAGATGTGCGCCAAATTCGACGTGACGCCGCGCACCCTTCGTTACTACGAATATATCGAACTGCTGACGCCCGAAAAGGACGGCCGCGCCCGCTTCTATAGCGCGCGGGAAGTGGCGCGGATGACGCTGATCCTGCGCGGCAGACGATTCGGTTTCAGCCTGGAGGAAATCCGCCAATGGCTGTTGATGTATCAACAAGACGGCAATGACGGGCAGCTGAATGCCTTCCTGACCCTTGCCGATCGTCAGCTTGATGCGCTCAAGACCCAGCGGGCCGAGCTTGACTCGACGATTCAAGACCTTGAGGCCCTGCGCCAGACCACAGTCGACCAGATCGGCAAGCGCGGCTAGTTGTCGCGCTCCCTTTGGGGCAAAATCAGCTAACTCCGTGATTTTACACAACGTCACGTATTGTAATGACGCTACGTCAGGCTAACG
>DALYSR010000184.1:0-5709 GCA_031991825.1 Paracoccaceae bacterium | reverse complement strand
GCATCTGCCGCCTGTCCGCCTGATCCGCATGGATTATCGGGGCCGCGGGGCCAGCGAATGGACGGGGGCGGACAGCTATACCGTGCAGCAGGAGGCCGATGATGCCTTGGCGCTGCTGGATCATCTGGGCGTCGAAAAGGCGGTGGTGATCGGCACCTCGCGCGGGGGGATGATCGCGATGTATCTGGCCTATATGGCCCGTAACCGCGTCGCCGGAGTTTTGTTGAACGATGTCGGCCCCGAACTCGCGCCGACCGGACTGTCACGCATTTTTGACTATCTGGGCCGCAATCCGGTATGGAAAACCCATGAACAGGCGGCAAACGCTTTGCCGCAGGTGATCGAAGGCTTTGCCGGAGTGCCCCTTTCGCGGTGGATGGAAGAGGTGCGCCATCATTACCAGCAGACCGACAAGGGCCTGCGGATCACCTATGATCCGTCCTTGCGCGAGGCCTTCATCGGCGCGATGCAGGACAAGCCCGCCAATCTTTGGCCATTTTTCGATGCGCTGAGCGGCCTGCCCTTGGCCTTGCTGCGCGGGGCTAATTCCGATCTGTTGCTGCAAGACACCGCAACGAAGATGCGCGCGCGACGTCCCGACATGCTGTATGCCGAAGTGCCGGACCGCGCCCATATCCCTTTCCTTGACGAACCCGCTTCGGTGCAGGTTATTCGCGACTTTTTGAATATGTCGTAAGCAAAGCGGGTTGCACTTAAGGCAACGCAAGTCTTAAGAAAGCTGCTTCACCCCCGTTCAACCGAGAGATGAGCTCATGGCGCCAGTCTTCCTGTCCGATTTGCGATTGAATGCCCAGCTTTCGGGCCCGCAGAACGGCACGACATTGGTGTTGCTGCATGGCTTGGGCCAAGATCTGACCATTTGGGATGGCGTGGTCGACGCTTTGCCCGATCACCGCATCCTGCGGATCGATTTGCGCGGTCACGGACAATCGGACAGCCCCGCCAAGGCTTGGGGCATCGGTGCGATGATCCATGATGTCGAACGGGTGATGGACCATTTCGGGATCACGGAAGCGGTGGTGGCGGGCTGCTCGCTGGGCGGTCTGGTCGCTCAAGGGCTTGCAACCAAACGCAAAGACCTGCTGCGCGGGCTGATCCTGTCGAATACCGCCACCCGTCTGGGCGTGGCCAGCCAATGGCAGCGCCAGATTGATGCGGTCCAGACCGGCGGCATCGAAGCTGTGTCTCAGGATATCCTGAGCCGGTGGCTGGGCCGCAAATGGCTGGAACATCCCGCCCTGCCGCGGCTGCGCGCCATGCTGCTGGCCACCAAGCCGCAAGGCTGGGCAAGCGCGGCATCGGCCATCGCGGGCACGGATTTTTACACCCAGACCGCAGAGCTGACCCTGCCGGTTCTGGTGATCGCCGCCAGCAATGACGCCACCACCCCGCCCGATCTGGTGCGCGAGCTGGCCGAGTTGATCCACAACCAGCGCTTCGTCCTCATGCGCGGGCCAGGCCATCTGCCGATGGTCGAAGCGCCCGCCGATTATGCCGCCCATCTGCGGCAGTTTCTGACGGAGGTCGCCGCAGGATGATGCGCCAGCCCAAACATCCCGCGCCGACCTAACACCAAAGTGACTTTACCGGAGGCCGATCTTAACGTGAATTTCATGGGACTGCCTCATTTCAGCCATCATTGCGACAAATGATTAGAACAACCCATAATTGCGCCCCCTCGTCGTCGAAAGCTGGTTGCATCATCAACCAAAACAAAGGCGACGGTGTGATCTTCGGGTATAATATTGCAGGTAAAACATGGTCTTGACCGCCCTAACGCTCAGCTCTTGCATCGGAATACTGGCAGCTTTGGCCAGCTATCTTGCCGGTGCATCTTCGATCACCACCGTGGCGAGCTATTGTGTCACGGCAGGTCTGTGCTTCGCGCTGGCCTTGTTCCGGCTTATGGGCCGCGCCAAATCGGGCAATGTCGACTTCCGTCAGGAAATCGAAGCCGATCTGCAAGCGCTGGCGCAGACCAAAGCCGAAGACTACCGCAATCATCAGCATGCCAAGGCCGATGCACCGGTCGGCCGCTTCGCCGAAGCGCATAACCGCGACCGCTGAACCACTGGTTTAGCCCGCGCTTGCACCTGACCCTGCAAGCAGGCTTGATCTTGCGGGCAAGTTTTGCCACCACCCCCCAAGCCCCGCGACCCGACATGTCTGTCATGGGGCCTTTCCACCTCTTGCCGGAGCCGCCTGTCTTGGTGGCTTTCCGGCCAATTTCCGTTCCGCTTTGGCCTTGCCGCCAGTCGATCTCCGCGAAAGGCGATCCTAGATGACCACTCCTGCCTATCTCGTCACCCATTCCGGCGGCTTCCATGCCGATGAATTGCTGTCGAGCGTGATCCTCACCCGTCTTTTCCCGCAAGCCGAACTGGTGCGCAGCCGTGACAAGGCATGGATCACCCCTGCCGAAGACCGCATCATCTATGATGTGGGCGGCGATTATGATCTGGAAAAGCGCATCTTCGACCATCACCAGCGCCCTGCCCCCCTGCGCGAGGATGGCCAGCCCTATTCGTCCTTCGGTCTGATCTGGCAGCATTTCGGCGCGGATTATCTGCGCAGCTTCGACATTCCCGAACATGATATCGCAGGCATCCACACCTCGATCGACCGCGGTTTGGTGCTGCCGGTGGATCTGGTGGACAATGGGGCCCTGTCGCCATCGACCGCTGGCCCGCATTTCAGCGAGCTGACGTTGCCCGTGCTGCTGGAAGGGCTGAAGCCGGTCTTCGACGATCTGACCCCTGATGCCGATACCCGCGCCTTCCATGTGGCACTGAGCGTCGCCCGCACCTTCGTCGAAGCCGCCGTCGCCCGCCGTTCGTCCAAGCGCCGCGCCGAAAGCATGGTCCAAGAGGCAATCACTAAGGCCGGTGACAGCCGCATCCTTGAACTGCCGATGGGAATGCCGTTCCGTTCGGCCGTGGTGAAAGCGGGCGCCGATCATCTGTGGTTCGTGGCAACGCCGCGCACCAATGAATGGACCTTGACCGGTATCCGTTTGAATGAGGACGGCTTCGCCCTGCGCGCGGATCTGCCCGCAGCTTGGGCCGGCCTGACCGATTCCGCCCTTGAGGAAGCATCCGGCGTGAAAGGCGCGAAATTCTGCCACAACGGCCGCTTCATCGCCGTTGCCACGGATCGGGACGCCGCATTGGCCTTGGCCGAACGCGCCGTCGCCATCGCCGAGGCAGAACTGGCCGCGACCGCACCGGCTGAAACCACCCAAGCCTAAGCGACAGGGGCCGTCTGAGGATGGCCCCATCCGCTAAGGGGCAAGCCGTGCCCAGGCAGTGCCGATGTCGAAGGGGAAATGGCGATCGCGGAAGGACTCGAACCCTCGACCCGCTGCTTAGAAGGCAGCTGCTCTATCCAGCTGAGCTACGCGACCGCAGTATTTGCCCTTCTCTACCCGCTTGACTGGCGAAGATCAAAAGCAAAATCACGCCATTAGGCAAGCTTTACAGCAAGCGGGTCATGAAAGTCGAATTGGGATCCTCGTGATAGCCCTCAAAGGGGCCGGTCTCGACAAATCCTGCCTTTTCGTAAAGCGCGCGGGCAGAAGCGAAGATCGGCTCTACACCCGTTTCCAAGGACAGACGCTTGAAGCCTTCGGCACGTGCGGCGTCAAAGATATGCACCAGCAAAAGGGTGGACAGCCCGCGCCCGCGCAATTCGGACAGGACATGCATGGATTTGACTTCGGCATGGGTGTCGTCGATGCGTTTGAACGCCGCCATGCCAATCGGCTGGCCTTCTTCGCGCATGACGAAAAACCAGATCCCCGGCCCCGCGAGTTCGCTTGCATCCATCATATGAATGCTTTCAGGCGGGGTTTGGGCATGCATCGCCGCCGTATGGCGCGCGAAAAGCTCGGCCAGATCTTCGGTAAGCGGGCTTTCCAAGGCAATGGTCGGGGTCATGATAACACCCCGTTGAAACCGCACAGGGTCAAACCCTCATCCACTCGACACATCTGCCACCTCATCCCGTCATACTGCCGTCGCCTCGGGCCATGGGCCCGCTTCCGCCCCCGCAGATTCGCAAGGGCCGTGATCCGGCACGATACTGCATGACGCGGGGATGAAAAGAGCGGGTCCACCGACCCGCTCCTGAGCATTGGTATAGAGGATGGCCGGGTTACAGATTACGGCACTGGTTACGGCGCGACTTCATAGACGATCACCACATTGGCGGTGGTCGACACCTCGCTGCCCGCGACGGGCACGCCATCGGCCATGCTTGCAGCCTGACGCATCATCGGCATCGGACCGCCATAGCCTTGCTGTTCGCTGATCGACACCACGCGACCCAGCTTCAGCCCCGCGGCGTCAACCAACAAGGCCGCACGCGCTTGGGCATCCTTGACCGCAGCCTTGCGTGCGTCATCCAAAGCGGGCTTGGGTTGCGCCAAGCCGAAGCTCAAGCCGTTCAGGGTATTGGCACCATCGGCCACCGCCGCATCCAGCACCTTGCCCAATTCGGCCAATTGGCGCACCGTCACCGTCAACTGGTTGGACACCGTATAGCTGCTGATCGCTGCGCGCTGACCGTCACCCGAAGCCGTCGACCAATCGGGATTGAGCGAAAGATTGGCGGTCTGCATGTCGCGCGGCTCGACCCCTGCCGCCGAAAGCCGCTGCATCACCGCCGCCACAGCCGCATTATTCTGCGACATGGCCTCGGTTGCGGTATCGGCCTGTGTGGTCACGCCCAGCGACAGGCTGGCCACGTCGGGCGCCGCGCGCACCTCGCCCACACCGGTCACGGTAATTTGAGCGGGCTGCTGCTCAGCCTGCGCCATCGTTGTAAAACCTGTTGCAATCAGAGCCGCGATAAGGCTGGCTTGCATATAACGCATCTTCAAACCTCCTTGGGGTTTGGGAAGTGGAACGCTCTTATAACGCAGCCCGAATGGCAAGCCTTGGCGACTTCGGGCTTTTTCTTTCTTTCGGCGAAAAGCTGCTGTAGGAAGGATCAACCCCAAATGCAGTTGTTTTCGCAGCTTGCCACAACATGTTAGACGCCGGACATGAGACCGAGTTTTGCGCTTAATTTTACCGATGACGGCATCACGCTCCTGCACAGAACAGCGCAGGGCTGGGTTGAAGTCGGTTCCACGCCTTTCGAGTCGCCTGCACTTGATGCGGCGCTAAAGGATATTCTTGCCACCGCGCACGGTCTTGAACCGTCGGGTGTCACCACGATGCTGCTGATCCCGCAGTCACAGATTCGGTATTTCGAATTTGTGGCTCCGGGGCCTGACGAGTCATCTCGTCGGACTCAGATCGCGACACTGCTGGAAGGCCGCACCCCCTATGAGGTGGAGGAGCTGGTCTTCGACTGGCTGGATGCCAACGACCATGTGAAGGTCGCCGTGGTTGCACGTGAAACCCTGCAAGAGGCAGAAGCCTTTGCCGCGCAATATGATTTTGCGCCGCAGGCCTTCGCGACCCTGCCGCTGGCCAAAGATGCCCATCTGCGCCCACCTTTCTTCGGCCCGACCAGCCTAAACACGGCCCCCGCGGCTTTGCTGCGCGAAGATGAACCCTTCCGCGTGATTCCCCAAGAACTCGCCGCCATTGTGGATAAGTCTGAGGGTATCCCTCAGGACAACCCTGTGGGCGATAATGTGGAAGATCTGGCCGCTGCCGATCCGATCGATATTGCACGCTC
>DALYSR010000183.1:0-5796 GCA_031991825.1 Paracoccaceae bacterium | reverse complement strand
CGAGGGACCGAAATGAGCTTGATGCGGGCTGGTTGCGGAAAAAGTTTTGACGAGGTTTTGGCAGGGTTTCGCCCTGTTCAGGCGGCAGCTATCACGGCACCCGAATTTGCAAGCCGTCGCGCGGCTTTGCAGGCAGAAATGCGCAACACTGGGGTCGGTGCAATTTGGCTGGATGCGACCTCCTCGCTGACATGGGCATTCGGCCACCACTTGGGCCAGTCCGAGCGCATCCACGGCGCCATTTTGCCCGCGACCGGCGAAGCGGTCCATATCAGCCCGCGGTTCGAAGAACCCAAGCTGCGCGAATTGCTGAAAGCTCCGGCCCAAGTTGCCACTTGGGAAGAAGACGAAGATCCCTTTGCGCTGATCGCCTCTGAAGTGACGCGGCTTTGCGGCCCGCAGGCGAAGTTGGGTCTTGATCCGGCCACCCCTTTCCGCTTTGCATCGCCCTTGATGGCCGCGCATGACGGCCAGATCCTTTCCGCCCAAAGCATGATCGCCTCCCTGCGTCAGGTGAAATCCGCAGCGGAAATCGCGATCATCAAGACTGCGATGCAAGCAAGCTGGCAGGTGCAGCGCGCGGTTTATAACGGTATTCGCGCCGCGATGCCGACCGCCGAAGTGCGCCAGTTCATTGATGCGGCGCATAGCGCTTTGGGAATGAAGCCGTTGTTTTCGGCCGTTCAATTCGGTCAGGCCACCGCCTATCCGCATGGCGTTGCGCATGAGCAATATCTGCAAGATGGCGATATGGTGTTGGTCGATATGGGGGCGGTTCTGCATGGCTATTGTTCCGACATCACCCGCACTTGGGTCTACGGCACGCCAAGCCCGCGCCAGAGCGAAATCTGGAATGCCGAACGTGACGCCCATGCGGCAGCCTTTGCGGCGGCACAATTGGGTCGCGCCTGTGAAGATGTCGATGCCGCCGCACGGGCCAGCCTAGAATCCAAGGGATTTGGCCCCGGCTATGACGTGCCCGGTCTGCCGCATCGCACCGGCCATGGACTGGGACTCGACATCCATGAAGAACCTTATATCGTCAAGGGCAACCGGACTGCGTTGATCCCCGGCATGTGCTTTTCGATAGAGCCTATGCTGTGCCTTTATGGCGAATGTGGTGTCCGGTTAGAGGATATTGTTTTCATGACTGAAACCGGTCCAGAATTCTTCTGTCCGCCCAGCGATTCCCTCGCGGAACCCTTCGGAAAAACTGCGGAATTTGGCTGCGGTGACGCAATGTAACCACCCTTTAAGGGGGGGGCAGAGGTGTTGAACTCCGTCACCAAACGTCCCATCAGGGGAAGTTCGTTCCTGATGGACCCGTGAAGGCGGCACACCGAGTGAGACTAAAACGGCGCATGGGGGCGCAACCCGATGGCCGACGTTAGAAAAACAAACAACAGTGAGTGAAAGGACCTCAGGAATGAATTTGCTGTCTCGTAGCCTGATCGCCGCCTCGGCATTGGCCATGACCGCCGCGATGCCGGCTATGGCCAAAACCTTCGTCTATTGCTCGGAAGCGTCGCCGGAAGGCTTCGATCCTAGCCCCTATACCTCGGGCACCACTTTTGATGCTGCGGGCCATACGATGTATAATCGTCTGACCGAATTCAAAAAAGGCACCACCGAAGTCGAGCCGGGTCTGGCCGAAAGCTGGGAAGTGTCGGAAGACGGCACCGAATATACCTTCCACCTGCGCAAGGGTGTGAAGTTCCACTCGAACAAGATTTTCACCCCCACCCGCGATTTCAACGCGGATGACGTCCTGCTGTCCTTCGACCGTCAGGGCAACAAGGAAAATTCCTGGTACGAATATATCCCGGGCGTTTCCTACGAATATTACAACTCGATGGATATGACTTCCTTGGTCAAGTCGATCGAGAAAGTTGACGACTATACCGTCAAGTTCACGCTGAACCAGCCGGAAGCGCCGTTCCTGGCGAATATCGCGATGCCTTTCGCATCGATCATCTCGGCTGAATATGCGGGCCAGCTGGAAGCGGCAGGCACCCGCGAAGAGCTGAACAACTCGCCGATCGGCACCGGTCCGTTCACCTTCGTGGCCTACCAAAAAGACGCGGTCATCCGTTACGCCAAGAACGCGGACTACTGGGGCGAGGCACCCAAGATCGACACGCTGGTCTTCGCGATCACGCCGGATGCGGCAGTGCGCCTGCAAAAGCTGAAAGCGAACGAATGCCAATTGATGCCGTTCCCGGCACCGGCTGACATTGAATCGATCAAAGCCGACTCGTCGCTGAAGCTGGACAGCCAAGCCGGTCTGAACGTGGGCTATCTGGCCTACAACACCACCATTGCACCGTTCGATCGTCCGGAAGTGCGTAAAGCGCTGAACCAAGCGATCAACAAGCAAGCGATCATCGACGCTGTCTTCCAAGGCGCGGCAGAGCCGGCGATCAACCCGATCCCGCCGACCATGTGGTCGTATAACAAGTCGATCAAAGACGACGAGTACAATCCGGAAGCGGCGAAAGCGGCTCTGGAAGCGGCTGGCGTCAAGGATCTGTCGATGAAGATCTGGGCGATGCCGGTGCAGCGTCCTTACATGCCCAATGCCCGCCGCACTGCAGAACTGATGCAGTCGGATCTGGCCAAGGTCGGCGTCAAAGTCGAAATCGTTTCCTATGAATGGGGCGAATACCTGTCGAAATCCATGGAAGAGGGCCGTGACGGCGCTGTTATCCTGGGCTGGACCGGCGACAATGGCGATCCGGACAACTTCCTGTCGGTGCTGCTGAGCTGCACCGGGGCCAAGTCGGGCGGTGCGAACCGTGCCTTCTGGTGCAACGAAGAGTTCTCGGGCATCCTGGCAAAAGCGAAAGCGGATGCGGATCCGGCAGAACGCACCAAGCTTTATGAAGAGGCACAAGTCATCTTCAAAGAGCAAGCGCCGTGGTTCACCATTGCGCACTCGACCCAATACGTTCCGATGCGTGCGAATGTCACTGGCTTCGTCATGAGCCCGCTCGGCGACTTCACCTTTGAAACTGTTGATATCACTGAATAACATCAGCTTCTCACAGTAAACCTGGGTGTGCGGGGTTTCGGCTCCGCACATTCCCATTCGGGGCAGATATATGATCCGTTTCCTCCTTAGTAGACTCCTCTATCTCGTCCCGACATTCATCGGGATCACCGTGATTGCGTTCAGCTTCCCGCGTTTCCTTGCGGGTGATCCGGTGCTTCTGATGGCAGGCGAACGCGGTGTGACGCCAGAGCGTCATGCAGAGCTCAGCGCGGCGCTTGGTTATGACAAGCATATCGTGCTGCAATATTTCGATTTCCTGGGCCGCCTGTTCCAAGGCGACTTCGGCAATTCGCTGGTGACCAAAAAGCCGGTGATTTCGGAATTCATGGCCTTGTTCCCGGCAACGGTAGAACTGGGCATGATGGCGATCTTCATCGCGATCTTTGTCGGCGTGCCGATCGGCGTGCTGGCGGCGATCAAACGCGGCTCGTGGTTCGACCAATTGTCGATGACCACCGCCTTGGTCGGCTTCTCGATGCCGATCTTCTGGTGGGGCCTGCTGCTGATTATCTTCTTCTCGGGCTATCTGGGCTGGACTCCGGTGTCGGGCCGTATCTCGTTGATGTATTACTTCGAGCCGGTGACGGGCTTCATGCTCATCGACTCGCTGTTGTCGGATGACAAAGGCGCCTTCTGGTCTGCGCTGCATTACCTGATCCTGCCGTCGGTGGTTCTGGCAACCATCCCGCTGGCGGTGATCGCGCGCCAAACCCGTTCGGCGATGCTGGAAGTCATGGGCGAGGACTACGTCCGCACCGCCCGTGCGAAAGGCATGCCCGCACGTCGCGTCATCGGCATTCACGCCTTGCGCAACGCGATGATTCCGGTGATCACCACCATCGGTCTGCAAATCGGCGTGCTTCTGGCGGGTGCGATCCTGACCGAAACCATCTTCTCCTGGCCGGGCATCGGCAAATGGATGATCGATTCCATCTCGCGCCGCGACTATCCGGTGGTGCAATCCGGTCTGCTGCTGACGGCAGCGCTGGTGATGGTCGTCAACCTGCTGGTCGACCTGACCTATGGCCTCATTAATCCGAGGATCCGCAACAAATGAGCGATACAAATCAAGCGCCGGCGCTTTCCACCGCCGCGATCCGCAAAAAGATGCTCACCGAATTCTGGTTCTACTTCTCGCAGAACAAGGGTGCGGTGGTCGGTTTGGCAGTCTTCGTGCTGCTGGTCTTCGTGGCGATCTTCGCCTCATTGATCCAGCCGCATGATCCGGCCATGCAATATCGTGACGCCATGCTGGTGCCGCCAGTCTGGCAAGAAGGCGGTCGTGCCGACTTCCTGTTCGGCACCGATCCGGTCGGTCGCGACATCCTTTCGCGCCTTATCAGCGGCGCGCAATTCTCGCTGTTCATCGGCATCGTCGTTGTGGCAATCGCCCTTGTGGGCGGTTCGATCATCGGTCTGGTCGCCGGTTTCTTCGGCGGCTGGGTCGATACCGTCATCATGCGTGTGATGGATGTGATCTTGGCCTTCCCGTCGCTGCTGCTGGCCCTTGTGCTGGTGGCGGTCTTGGGGCCGGGCTTGACCAATGCGATGATCGCCATTGCCATCGTCTATCAGCCGCATTTCGCACGTCTGACCCGCGCGGCGGTGATGACGGAAATGAAGCGCGAATATGTCACCGCCGCCCGCGTGGCCGGTGCTGGCAATGCGCGTTTGATGTTCAAGACCATCCTGCCGAACTGCCTGTCGCCGCTGATCGTGCAAGCGACCCTGTCGTTCTCTTCGGCGGTTCTGGATGCGGCGGCTTTGGGCTTCTTGGGCCAAGGCGCGCAGCCTCCGACCGCGGAATGGGGAACTATGCTGTCGGAAGCCCGTGAATTCGTTACCCGCGCGTGGTGGGTTGTGACCCTTCCGGGTCTGGCGATCCTGATCACGGTTCTGTCGATCAACCTGATGGGCGATGGTCTTCGTGACGCGCTCGATCCGAAACTGAAGCGGAGCTGATCTGATGAGCCTGCTTAAAATCCGTAACCTGACGGTGCGTTTCGCAACCGCAACCGGTCAGTTCACCGCTGTTGACGGCATCGACATGGATCTTGACCGTGGCGAAGTCCTTGCGGTCGTGGGGGAATCCGGCTCGGGCAAATCGGTGTCGATGCTGGCGGTGATGGGGCTTCTGCCCGACACCGCGACCATCACCGCTGATGAAGCTTTGTTCGAAGGTCGCGACATCTTCAAGATGACCAAGTCCGAGCGTCGCCAGCTGATCGGCCGTGACATCACGATGATCTTCCAAGAACCGGTCGCCTCGTTGAACCCCTCGTTCACCGTCGGCTTCCAGATCGAGGAAGTGCTGCGTCTGAACCTTGGCATGACCAATGCGCAGGCCAAAGCCCGCGCCTTGGAGCTGTTCACTGCCGTCGGTATTCCCGCGCCGGAAGAAAAGCTGAAAGCCTATCCGCATCAGATGTCGGGTGGCCAATGCCAGCGTGTGATGATCGCCATCGCCATCGCCTCGAACCCGAAACTGCTGATCGCGGACGAGCCGACCACGGCTTTGGACGTGACCATCCAGAAACAGATCCTCGATCTGCTGATGGATCTGCAGGAAAAATCGGGCATGGGCCTGATCATGATCACCCATGACATGGGCGTCGTGGCGGAAACCGCCGACCGTGTGGTGGTGCAATACAAGGGCAAGAAGATGGAGGAAGCCGACGTGCTTTCCCTGTTCGAATCCCCCAAGCACCCCTACACCCGTGCGCTGCTTTCGGCTTTGCCGGAAA
>DALYSR010000182.1:0-5843 GCA_031991825.1 Paracoccaceae bacterium | reverse complement strand
ACCACCATACCTAGGTTCGAATCCTAGCACCCCAGCCAATCTTCCCAAACAGTATCAACCCCGCCACAAGCCATGCGCTCAGCGCATAGCGCTACGGCGGTTTGCTGCGTTGCGGCAGAGCGCCTCTGCGCCTATCTCTGGTTCATCGAACAAGATAACCGACTGATGATCCGCATGGAGGCGAAAATGGCAGTCACGATGAATGCAAACGGCGTTAAATCGATCGCAGCCAAATCCCACAAAAAAGACGGGGTTTTCGCAACTATCTGGTCATTCCTGAAGATGTTCAACGCCGCAACCGAAGTGTCGCGCGCCGTTCGTATGAAGCAGCGCCCCGACGAGCAAAGCCTGCGCGAGCTGGGCATCAATCCGCAGAGCTTCCCGCATTACATCTAATGATGTGATTTCAGCTACGGCATTTATGCATGGCTGATAGGCCATTTGCGCAAAGGCGATCCTCCCCGCCGATGCCCATAGAAAAAGCCGCCGGAATTTCCGACGGCTTTTTACATTCGAGGGAGAAAGATCAGCGCGCCGCCAAAGCTTCCACCAGCAATTGGCGCACGACGTCTTTGGGCACGTCGGCTGCGATAAAGGCCTCGCCGATACCGCGCGCCAGAATGAAGCGCAGCTGGCCGTCCACCACCTTCTTGTCCTGCCCCATCAGTGCCAGCAGCCCATCCGCATCGGGCAGCTCGCCCTCGATATCCGCCAGATCCACCTTCATGCCCATGGCGCGCAGATGCGCCCGCACGCGGCTTGGGGCTTCTTGCGAACACAGGCCAAGGCGTTGCGACAGCTCAAACGCCAAAGCGCAGCCGATCGCCACGCCTTCGCCATGCAGCAGACGGTCCGAAAATCCGGTGGCCTTTTCCAAGGCGTGACAGAAGGTGTGACCAAGGTTCAGAAGCGCGCGTTCCCCTTCTTCGGTTTCATCGCGCGACACGATGCCCGCCTTCATCTCGACCGACCGGCGCACCGCATATTGGCGCGCCACCAGATCATCACGCATATTGGGCGCGTTGATTTCCAGCCAGTCGTAGAAGGCCGCGTCACCCAGCAGGCCATATTTGACCACCTCGCCATAGCCCGCCACGAAATCGCGCGGCGTCAGGCTGTCCAGCACCAAGGTATCGGCCAGCACCAAGGTCGGCTGATGGAAGGCCCCAACCAGATTCTTGCCCTGCGGCGTGTTGATGCCGGTCTTGCCACCAACCGAGCTATCGACCTGCGACAGCAATGTCGTCGGGATTTGCACGAAGCGCACGCCACGGCGCAGCACAGAGGCCGAAAAGCCCACCAGATCGCCGATCACGCCGCCGCCAAAGGCCACGACCATATCCTTGCGCTCAATCTTCTGCTCCAGCAGCCATTCGGTGCAGCGCGCGAATTCCGCCCAGCCTTTGGTGGATTCGCCCGCCGGCAGCGTCAGCGCGCTCGCCTCGATCCCTTCCGCCGCAAAAGAGGCCATCAGCCGATCAAGATGCAGCCCCGCGACCGTCGCATCCGTCACCACCGCCACCTTCTTGCGGCGCAGGAACGGCAGCACCTCGGCGCCAGCGCGGTCGATCAGGCCGGGGCCGATGCGGACCTCGTAGCTGCGCTCGCCCAGATCAACGGGCACGATATCGACACAAGGCAGCGTCTTATGCATCTTTTTCCTCTAACTCCAGAACGTCGGGGCGCTGTTTGAGCGCGTGAATCACCCGATCCGCCATGATTTCAATGGAAAATTCCGGCGCGGAATCCACCATGACATCGGCCATGCCATAAAATTCGACCCGTGGCTCATACAGGGCGCGCAAGGCTTCGCGCGGATTTGCCGTGCGCAGCAAGGGACGGGTCGATTTATGCCTGACGCGCTGCCACAGCAGGTCCAGATCCGCCCGCAGCCAGACCGCGATACCCGAATGGGTGATCACGTCACGGTTGGCTTGCGACAAATAGGCACCACCGCCGGTCGACAAGACACAAGGATTGCCCTGCACCAAACGCTTGATCACTTCGCTTTCACGCGCGCGGAAGAACGCCTCGCCGTCGCGTTCGAAGATTTCCGCGATGCTGCGATTGGCGGCTTTGACGATTTCTTCATCCGAATCAACGAAAGGCACCCCAAGCTTGCGTGCCAATGCAGTGCCTACGGCGGTCTTTCCCGCCCCCATCATGCCGACCATGGCGACCGTCTTTTTCAGGCGTGCCACGACACCTCCTCAAGCATAAGCTTCCCTCAGGGCGTGACATGCGGTTCCAGCCCGCATCAGCGTCACGACCATTTTTGTTGTCATGGCGTGAACGCGCCGCAATTGCCATATATAATCGACGTAAGGCCTGTGCTGGTAACTCGTAAAATCATATAGCATAGAGGGCATATCGCAGCCGAAGCACAGACTTCGGATCGCAGGAACGAACGGAAAGGGCAGTTATCACATGTGGCGCATCATCAAACTTCTGATCGTCTTGCTGATCTTGGGCTTCGCAGGCCTGACGGGTTACGCCTATTTGGCGGAACTTGAGCCTGCCCAAAAAGAAGTCACCGTGCCGGTCACGCTGGATGCAGAATAACACCCGATCAGGTGTTGTCGCGCTGATTGCGCTTTTGGCGCCGCTGCCCGCTTGGGCCGAGCGGCCCCTTTCGGCCATCGACTGGCTGTCCAGTTCGGTGGCCACTCCGGCGGGATCGGCGGTGGGCCGTCCCGTCAAACCGGAACAATCCACCGAACCGCCCGTGTCCCAATCGGGGGCATTGCCGTCGGATGTGGCGGTCATGCCGCTTGATCAGGCCAGCGCCGATGCGATCGGCCTGCTGACCCCGGCGCAAAGCGGGCTGCCCGAAAACCTGTGGGGCATCGCCTTGGACGCCGAGGTCGGTGCCGCCATCACCGGCATGCGCACCGATCTGATGCCGTCGCTGCGCCATCTGATGCATCTGATCCTTGAAACCAAAGCCGAGCCGCCGGTTGACAACAAGGGCAAAGGCACGCTTTTGCTGCAACGCGTCGATCAGTTACTGAATATGGGCGCATTGGAACCGGCCAAGGCCCTGCTCTCCGCCGCATCGCCCGAAAACCCCGAATTCTTCCGGCGCATTTTCGACGTGGCACTGCTGACCGGCACCGAAGAAGCCGCCTGCCAACAGATGCAGCAATTGCCGACGCTGGCGCCGACCTTCCCTGCCCGCATCTTCTGCTTGGCGCGGTCCGGCGATTGGAATGCGGCGGCGCTGACGTTGCGCACGGCGCAGGTGCTGGGCCAGATCAGCGACGAGGAAGACGCGCTGTTGCAGGTCTTCCTTGATCCCGAACTTTATGATCCCGAAGAAACCCCGCCCTTGCCCGCGCGCATGACGCCGCTGTCCTGGCGGATGTTCGAAGCCATCGGCGAGGTGATCCCGACCACCAGCCTGCCCTTGGCCTTTGCCCATGCCGAATTGCGCGATATCGCCGGTTGGCGCAGCCAGATCGAAGCCGCCGAACGGCTGGTGAAATCCGGCGCGATCGAACCGCAGGTCTTGTTCGACCTTTATGCCGCGCGCGCGCCTGCGGCATCGGGCGGTGTCTGGGACCGTGTGGCGCCTGTGCAAAAGCTGAACGCGGCGCTTGATGCGCAAGACACGGCCGCCATTTCGGCGGCGCTGATTGCGGTTTGGCCGCTGATGGCTTCGGTCGAGCTGGAACCGGCTTTCGCCGCCGTCTATGCTGAAAGGCTGCACGGGCTTGACCTGACGCCGGAGGCCAAACGCATCAGCTTCGATATCGGGCTGCTGACCGCAGATTACCGCCGCTATGCCCAAGAGACCGATGCAAGCGGCGATGAACGCGCGACTTTCCTGAAGGCTTTGGCTTTGGGCGATCTGCGGGATGCGAAAACCAACAGCTCGCTCACCCGCGCGATCAAATTGGCCTTCACCGCCGTCGATCCCGCCAAAGCTTTGGGTGAACAACTGCGCCAATTGCACGAGGATGGCCGCAAGGGGGAAGCTTTGATCTATGCCGCAGGCCAAATCGCCCAAGGCGTGCATGGCGAATTGGACCGCGTGACCGAAGGTCTGGCCTATCTGCGCCTTGCCGGATTTGAGGATCTGGCCCGCCGCAGCGCCCTTGAACTGATGTTACTGGACCGCCGCGGATGAGCCTTCCCGATTTCGCCACCCCCGCCTTCATGGATGGTTGGATTTCCATCTTCCTTGAGGCACATGCCGCCGAATTGGCCGCATCGCGCAATACCCAATTGGCTTACGGCCGCGATCTGGGTGATTTCGCAGGCTGGCTTGCGCATCGCGACACGCATTTCAGCGATGCAAGCCGCGAGGATGTCGAAGCCTATCTGGTCAGTTGCGATGCCCTCGGCCTGTCGAAAGCCACCCGCGCGCGCCGCTTGTCGTCGATCCGCCAGCTCTATCGTTTCGCCCATAGCGAAGGCTGGCGCGAAGACAATCCCGCTTTGCGGATCAAGGGCCCCGGTGCGATCCAGCGCCTGCCCGATGCGCTCAGCCATGACGATGTGAACCGCCTGTTGGACAGCGCGCCCAAGATCGGCCGGACCGAAGCCGACCGGCTGCGCAACACCTGTCTGATGGAACTGCTATACGCCACCGGCCTGCGCGTCAGCGAGCTGGTCTCGCTGCCCGTCGCCGCCGTGCGGGGCGATCCGCGCATGATCCTTGTGCGCGGCAAGGGCGATCGCGAGCGGATGGTGCCGCTGTCGACGCCTGCGCGCACCGCCCTGCAGGCCTGGCTGGTGCAGCGCGACCAAGCCGAAGAAGCGGCCAAGAAGAAAGGCCGCACGCCATCGCGTTACCTGTTCCCCAGTTCAAGCGCGGATGGCTATCTGACGCGGCAATCCTTCCATGGCACCTTGAAGGATATCGCGGTGATGGCGGGTGTGTCGCCCGCGCGGGTGACGCCACATGCCCTGCGCCATGCCTTCGCAACCCATCTTCTGGCGGGCGGCGCGGATTTGCGCGTGATCCAGACGCTGCTGGGTCATGCCGATTTGTCCACCACCGAAATCTATACCCATGTGCTTGACGAACATCTGCGCAGTCTGGTGCTGGACCACCATCCGCTCGCGCAGAAGACCGTCAGTGACGCGTCAGAAGATATCTGACGCGTCGCGCGTTTTAACGCCCCTTCAGCAAGGACCCCAGAACGCCGCGCACCAAAGCCTGCCCCGTCTTGCCCCCCAATTGACGCGCAAAGCTTTTCGCGAAGGTTTCCACGACGGAATCGCTGCGGCTGGAACTGCTGCGGGGCTTGGGCGCTTCGGCTTTGGGTTGCACGCTGCGCGAGGCGGCCCCGCCATAGCGTTTGGCTTTGTTGAAGCCATCCTCCGTCGGCATAGATGCGGGCGTCACCGTTTCTGCCACCTCCGGCTCACCCAGGGATTGTTCCGCCCGCGCCCGCAGCCGTTCATAGGCGCTGTCGCGGTCGATCATGCTGTCGTATTTCCCCTTCAACGGTGAGGCTGCGATCAGCGAAGCCCGCGCGGTCGGATCAATCGGTCCCATCTTGGATCGAGGCGGCCGGATCAGCGTGCGCTCGACCATCCCCGGCACGCCTTTGGGTTGCAGGAAGGATGTGACAGCCTCGCCCGTGCCGACCTCGCGGATGGCGTCTTCGGTCTTGAAGGCGGGATTGTCGCGATAGGTTTGCGCCGCCTGTCGCAGGTCCTTTTGGTCCTTGGCGGTGAAAGCCCGCAAGGCATGCTGCACCCGATTGCCCAATTGGCCCAAGATCGCTTCGGGCACATCGGCGGGGTTCTGGGTGATGAAATAGATCCCCACGCCCTTGGATCGGATCAGCCGCGCCACCTGTTCCACCTTTTGCACCAAGGCTTTGGGGGCG
>DALYSR010000181.1:0-5924 GCA_031991825.1 Paracoccaceae bacterium | reverse complement strand
CATTGCTGCTTCCCTTGCCCCTTGTCGCCGCCCGTTTTGCACGGTGCCGCGCTGATGTTTGTCAGGCTTTGCGCAGTGGGGCGCCGCAATCTGCGGGCAACCCTACGCCACCTTGCCCTGTCGCATCCGCTTTTGGTGCCCATTGCGGCCTTGGCTCCGGTCCGGCCCTTGCCAAGACGGGTCAGGCCGCATAGGTCCCAAGAGAGATGCGTCTCCTGAGCCAAAGGCTTACAGAAGGATGCGGGCCGGTTCAAGAAAGGAACGCAGATTGGCGGCATTCGATGCCCCATTGCCGTGCCTAGCCCCTTTCTTGTCTCCGGTCTTGTCAGCAAAGGAAACCAAATGAGCAAATCCCCAACCCCGCCCGCGCGTCAGCAGGACGAGCTGGCCGCACCCAAGGCCCAGCCGATCAGCCTGCCCTATCGTGTCGCGGGCCTGCCCACCCGCAAGCCCACGCGCTTTGATCTGCGCAATTCGGCGGCTGAGCGTGCCGCGATTGCCGAAGATCTGGGGCTGCTCGGCCTGTCACGTCTGGTGTTCAAGGGTGAAATCCGTGCAACAGGCGCGCGCGATTTCGTGCTTGAAGCACGGTTGGAAGCGGAATTCGTGCAGGCCTGCTCGTTGAGCTTGGCCCCCGTGCCGGGCAAGATTGCGGAAACCGTGCGCCGCACCTTCACCGAAAACTGGGAAGAGCCCGATGCCGAAGAAATCGAGATGCCCGAAGACGACAGCATCGAGCCCCTGCCCGAGGTGATCGACATCGGCACCGTGGTGATCGAAGCTTTGTCGCTCGCTTTGCCGTTGTATCCGCGTGCGGAAGGCGTTCAACTGGGCAAATTGGTCGCAGCTCCCGAAGGGGCGGAAGAGATCGTCGATGAAAAGCTGAAGCCTTTTGCGGGTCTTGCAGCGCTAAAAGCCAAACTTTCCGGCGAAAAAAGCGACGAAAACGAAGAATAGCCCTCGCAAGGGGGGTGACAGTGCCGATGCAGCCGCATAAAAGGGCTTGCGTCGGACGGGAAACTGTCTATGTTCCGCGCCTCATTCGAGGTGTGGATTTCACGCCTACGGCAACAACGATTGCCGGAAGAATTGTAAGTATAACAGGGGCCTGTCCCCCACTACTAGAGGTCGCGACATGGCTGTCCCGCAGAACCGAGTCACCAAATCCCGCCGCAATATGCGTCGTTCGCATGACGCACTCGTTGCTGGCAACCCGCAAGAATGCAGCAACTGCGGCGAGCTGAAGCGCCCGCACCACGTTTGTGGCGCATGCGGCCACTACGACGCACGTGAAGTCGTAGCGACCACCAAAGAAGTCGGCCTGGACGAGGACGCGGCATAAGCCGCCTTCGGACCGCGCCTACCGATGCCGAACGGACATAATCATCCGGCGACTGGTGAGCGCAATGGCGCGGGTTCCACCGTAATTTCGATCGACGCCATGGGCGGCGATCGTGGACCGGCGGCGGTTGTCGCCGGTCTCGGCATATCTGCTGCCGCGCATCCGGATGTTCATTTCATCCTGCACGGCAACGAAGCCGAGGTGGCGCCGCTCCTTGAGCGCGATCCCCGTCTGAAAGACCGGGTCACACTGGTCCATGCCGAGCGCGTGGTGACCATGCACGACAAGCCCTCCCAGGTCATGCGCCATGGGGTCGGCACGTCGATGTGGTCTGCCATCGAAAGTGTAAAAACAGGTGCTGCACAGGCCGTCGTGTCTTGCGGCAACACAGGTGCATTGATGGCCGTATCCATGGTCCGTCTGCGCCGTCTGCCGGGCGTGACGCGCCCTGCGATCGCTTGCCTCTGGCCAAGCACAAATCCCCAAGGTTTCAACGTGATGCTTGATGTCGGTGCCGGCATTGAGGCGGAACCGGCCGATCTTTTGCAATTCGCGACCATGGGTGCTGCCTATGCCCGCGACGGCTTGGATCTGGCGCGCCCGCGCGTCGGTCTGTTGAATGTGGGAACCGAAGAACACAAAGGCCGCGCCGAGCTGAAGGTCGCGCATGATCGCATGAGCCAAGCGGCAGATGCGGGCGGCTATGATTTTGTCGGTTTTGTCGAAGGCGGCGATATCCCGTCCAATCGGGTCGACGTGATTGTCACCGACGGCTTTACCGGTAATGTGGCATTGAAAACCGCTGAAGGCACCGCCAAATTGGTATCGGGCCTGATGAAGGATGCGTTCAAATCCAGCTGGCTGTCCAAATTGGGCGCTGTGTTGGCGATGGGCGCGCTGAAGCGCTTGATGCAGAACATGGATCCCCGTCGCGTGAATGGCGGCGTGTTCCTTGGCCTGAACGGCACGGTGGTAAAATCGCACGGCTCGTCGGATGAAACCGGCATGGCGGCGGCGATTACCTTGGCGATCCAATTGGTGCGCAGCGGGTTTGTCGACCAGCTGGCCGCGCGGGTTGTCTCGACCGGCGACGCATCGGGCGGCAACGAAGTTTCGGCCCAGGCCGAGTGATAATAGCAGTGGCGGACCGATCCGCGCGGGACGCCCAATAGCCCTGCAACTTAGGGTTGCAGCGGACAAAGGGAACAGGGGCTGAGGGCATGACGATACGGGCCGTAGTCAAAGGCGTTGGGCATTATCTACCGGCGCGTGTGGTTCCCAATGCGGAATTGGAAACGATGGTCGACACCACCGATGAGTGGATCGTCACCCGTTCGGGCATTCGCCAGCGCCATTTCGCCGCCGAAGGCGAAACGACTTCGGTGATGGCGGCCCATGCCGCGCGCGCGGCTTTGGCCGATGCGGGCTTGGAGGCCGATGAGGTCGATGCGATTGTCGTCGCCACCTCCACCCCCGATCTGACCTTCCCCTCCGTCGGCAGCATGGTGCAGAACGAACTTGGCATGACCACGGGCTATGCCTTTGACGTGCAAGCCGTTTGTGCGGGCTTCGTCTATGCGTTGAGCAATGCCAATGCGCTGATCCTTTCGGGTCAGGCCAAGCGCGTGCTGGTGATCGGCGCGGAAACCTTCTCGCGCCTGATGGACTGGAACGATCGGGCCACCTGCGTCTTGTTCGGTGACGGCGCCGGAGCCTTGATCTTGGAAGCGCAAAACGGCGAAGGTGAAAACACCGATCGTGGCGTGCTTGCGGTCGATCTGAACAGCGATGGGCGCTATCGTGACCTGCTTTATGTCGATGGCGGCACCTCTTCCGGCACCACCGGCCATCTGAAGATGTCCGGCAAGGAAGTCTTCCGCCATGCGGTTGAAAAACTCGCACAGACCGCGCATCGTTCTTTGGATAAAGTCGGTCTGAGCGGCAACGATGTCGATTGGGTCGTCCCCCACCAAGCCAATATCCGCATCATCGAAGCGACCGCCAAGAAGCTGGGCGTGCCGATGGAGAAGGTCGTTGTCACGGTTCAGGACCACGGCAATACCTCGGCCGCGTCGATTCCCTTGGCGATGTCGGTTGCGCGTCAGCGCGGCCAGATCAAGGAAGGCGATCTGCTGGTTGCAGAGGCAATCGGCGGCGGTCTGACCTGGGGCTCGGTGGTTTTGCGCTGGTAAGACCTTTAGGTCTTGTCGCCCAAGTCTATGATGTTGACTTGTAAATCATGAACGCGCATCCTGATTTGGCAACCGCTCGGGAGGGATATGAAATGAGCGAAAAGACTTTGACGCGGATGGACCTGTCGGAAGCTGTCTTCCACGAGGTAGGCCTCAGCCGCAATGAATCGGCCCAGCTGGTCGAATCGGTGCTGCAACATATGTCGGATGCCTTGGCATCGGGCGAGCAGGTAAAGATCTCGTCCTTCGGCACCTTCTCGGTGCGCGACAAGACCGCACGTGTGGGCCGCAATCCGAAAACCGGCGACGAAGTGCCGATCAGCCCGCGTCGCGTGCTGACCTTCCGCCCCTCGCATCTGATGCGGGACCGCGTGGCGGCTGGCAGCACCAAATAACTTCTACTGACAATAAAGGAGAGCGCGGCGGATGAGTAAATCTCCCGACGCCTTCCGGACCATCTCAGAGGTGGCGGAGTATCTGCAGACTCCGGCCCATGTGCTGCGCTTCTGGGAAACCAAATTTCCGCAAATCCGCCCGGTAAAACGGGCGGGTGGGCGGCGTTATTACCGCCCGGACGATGTGGCTTTGCTGATTTCGATCAAGCGATTGCTGCATGATGACGGCTTTACCATCCGTGGCGTGCAAAAAATGCTGCGCGAACAGGGCGCACGCCAGATTGCAGCGCAATCGCAGGATCTTGCCGATCGCTTCGCCGAAACCGGCCCGCTGAACATCTTTGTCGAAGACACTTCGGATGAAGTTGATGCAAAGCCCGCCGACACGCCCTTGCAAGACGCTTTTGCCCGCCTGATGCCCGAAGGCTTGGCGTCAGAGCCGTCTGCGGCCGATGCCACATCCCTGCCCCACGATTCACCGCCAGACGACGATGAAGCCCCCGAAGCGCCGATGGCGGTTTGGGTCGAAGACGAATTGGGTGATGCCGCCCCCGATCCCGATTCCGCCGTGATTTCCTTCCCCGCCGCCGCCGACATGGCGGCACCCGAGCAGAAGAATAATGATTCGATGATCAGTGACTCCGTGATGATTCTGGACGATTTCGCCCAAGCCCCCGCCGAAGCAATCGGCAACGCCCGCCAAATGGCACAGCTGCGCGCGTTGCGGCCGGAATCCTTGTCCTATGCCAGCCGCGAAGAGCTGGGCTGCCTGCGCGATTTGGCCCAAGATTTACTGGGCAGATTGGCATCCTGAACCCGGCGTCATCGCTAAGCTCCGAAGTTTTTTGATAAAATTTTCATTTTCTTGCTTGTGCCTGCTGAAAATATCGTTATGTATCCCCTTACGGTTTCGGGCCGTGGCGCAGCCTGGTTAGCGCGTCCGTCTGGGGGGCGGAAGGTCGTGAGTTCGAATCTCACCGGCCCGACCATCGAAAAAAAGGCCTGCTTGAGCATCCCTCAGGCAGGCCTTTTTCATTTCAGTTTTGGCCGATAGTTTCAGGCCCAGAACATTTGGGGGAATCACATGATGGCAACCGGCGTCCTTCCGGCACAAAGCCTGCGGCAGTTGATCAATACTGGCGCGATCTCGGCCGATGCCCCCTTTGTCGACGGCCAGATCCAACCGGCCAGTCTTGACCTGCGACTTGGCACCATTGCCTATCGCGTCCGCGCAAGCTTCCTTGCCGGCCAAGGCCGCCCCGTGGCCGAACGCATCGCCGAATTCGAAATGCATCGCATCGACCTCAGCCAAGGCGCCGTGCTGGAAAAGGGCTGCGTCTATGTCATCCCGCTGATGGAACGTCTCGAGCTGCCCGATGGCCTGTCGGCGGTGGCAAATGCCAAATCCTCGACCGGCAGGCTGGATCTGCTGACCCGCACGATCACCGATGGCGGCACCGAATTCGACCGCATCCCCGAAGGCTACCAAGGCCCGCTCTACGCCGAGGTCTGCCCCCGCTCCTTCTCGGTGCTGGTGCGCGCAGGTCAAAGACTGAACCAGATCCGCTTCCGCGCGGGCCAAGCGGTGTTGTCGGACGCGGCGCTGCAAGCGCTGCATGCGATCGAGCCGCTGGTTGATGGTGAACCAGTGATTTCGGAAGGCTTGGGCTTCTCGGTCGATCTGAAGCCGGGTCAGGATGACCTGGTGGGATACCGCGCCAAGCCGCATACAGGCGTCGTCGACCTTGACCGGATCGGCCACTATCCGGCTGCCGATTTCTGGGAAGAAGTTCGCAGTTCCGACGGTCGCATCATCCTTGATCCCGGCGCGTTTTACATCCTCGTAAGCCGCGAAGCGGTCACCATCCCGCCTGATTACGCGGCAGAGATGGCGCCCTATCTGGCGATGGTCGGCGAATTCCGCGTCCATTACGCAGGCTTCTTCGATCCGGGCTTCGGATATGCCGCCGCAGGCGGCGCAGGCTCAAGGGGTGT
>DALYSR010000180.1:0-5935 GCA_031991825.1 Paracoccaceae bacterium | reverse complement strand
GCTGCGGGATCAACACGACCGGCATACCCGCCGTCAAGATATAGGCCAAAGACGATAGGCCCAGCGATGCGGCGACCGGAACCCCGATAGCCAGCGTGCCGAAGAAGACGGCCAGCAAAACGAAAAGATCCATTATTCAATTTCCTCGGCAGGCTGCGGACGACCGTCATCGGTGCCGGAGATCATCGCGATCATGCGCAACAGCGCGTAGGTGGACAAAAGCACAGCCAGCACCAAAACCGATGCATGCATGACGCTCATCGGAATGCGTAACGTTGGTGACAGCTGGAACGCCCCGATAGAGGTAAACCGCCATGCGGGGTAGATCATGACAAGGCCCAAAATGCCGGTCAGCGCGAAGGACATCAGGCGCATGGCCCATGCCACACGATCGGACACCACTTCCAACAGCAAGTCGACACTGACCAGATCGCCGGTGACCAATGCAAGGCCGACACCGAAAGCGACGATATACAGCACAAGATAACGGGAGACTTCTTCAGTCCAGACAGGGGAATAGAGCCCGAAGGTGCGGGTGATGACCTGCAGCATGACCACCACGATCAATGCTGCGAACGTCAAACCGACAGCCCCCCGGCAGAGCGCAGTCAAAATGCGCTGAAACAGGACAAGCGGTTGCATTGGTATTTACCTTGTTTGGCGCGACAGGCCCCCGCTTGGAAAACGCAGGCGGGAGCCGTCTTCACGCTTAGTGGGCGAAGATCGCCATCACGGTGTCTTTGATCGACGAATCTACGCTGTTGATCACCGCATCGCGCGACTTTTCTGCGAAAGCGGCTTGATCGACCTCGACGAAGGTCATGCCCTTTTGTTGCAGATCGGCGCGAATTGCGTCTTCATCCAGCAAGAACTGTTCGCGTTCGAAGGCTTGGGCGACCTTAGCCGCTTCCATCAGATGCGCGCGATCTTCTTCGGACAGCCGCTGCCAGACCTGTTCGGCGATGGCCAGATAGATCCAAGACCGCACATGTTCGGTTTGGTTGACATGGCTTTGCACTTCATTGAGCGAGGCGCTCTGGATCAGGGCAAGCGGATTTTCCTGACCGGCGATGGTGCCGTTTTGCAACGAGGTGAAGACTTCCGAGAAAGCCATCGGCGTGGGCTGGGCCCCAAGCGCTTTCCACGTATCCACGAAAAGCGGCACGTTGGGCACGCGCATCGACATGCCTGCCAGATCGGCCGGTGTGGTGATCGGCTTATTCGAGGTCAGATTGCGCGGACCGCGGGCAAAATAGCCCAAGGGACGGATCTGCGCACGTTCGATGATCTGGGCCTCAATGTCTTTGCCGATATCGCCCGAAGCGACTTCGTCCATGTGGTCCAGCGACTTATAGGCATAGGGCAGGGCCAGCATCGCGGCCTTCGGTGCCCAGTTCTGCAGGCTTTCGCCGGTGATGGTCATCTCGACAGTGCCAAGCTGCATGCCGTTGATCAGATCGATTTCACGACCAAGCGAGTCATTGGGATAGACCTCGACGGCGATACGGCCATCGGTCAGACGGGCTACTTCTTCGCCGAATTTCAGCGATGCCTTGTGCCACGAGTTATTTTCATTGGCCAGATGGCCAAGCTTCAAGGTCAAATCGGCCGCATTGGCAGAGGCCGCAAAAACCAAGCCTAGTGCTGCGCCAAGCGCGAGCCGAGCAATTTTCGAAACAGCAACCATACCCTTATTCCTCCATACGGTTGTCGACATTCGGACGGCTTAACTGCCGGGGCTGAACAACTCCGGCCGTGTCCGTTCCAGTTCAGGAAACGTGTTCAAAATCTCGCGCAGATGCTGACGTATCGCCTGCTCTGCGCCCACAGCTTCGCGTTTGGCCAAAGCCTCGACGACCGCGGAATGCTGTGAAATTAGCTTTTCGACATGAGAGCGCTGCACGCTTAGAAAGCGCACGCGGTCCATTTGGGTTTTGACGGTTTCAATCACGCCCCACGCGCCGCTGACACCCGCCATCTCTGCAAGGCTGCGGTGGAACAGCTCGTCAAGCTTCACGAACTCATCCGCTTGTTCCAAACCCAAGGCCAATTGCGCGGCGATCTGGCTGCGCAATTCCTTGATCATCGCATCATCAATGCTGCCCGCCAAATTTCGCACGATATCGGCTTCGATGGCCTCGCGGATAAAACGCGCATCCATAACGCCGTCGCGTGAAATCCGCGAAATCATCGTGCCCCGTTGCGGCCGGATCTGCACCAGATCACCTTCCGCGAGCTTGATGAATGCCTCCCGAACCGGTTGGCGCGAGATGCCATATTCACGGGCCACTTCGGTTTCCGAAATAACCTCGCCCGGCAAAAGCTCTGCTCTTACGATACGCTGGCGCAAAGCGGCATAAATCTGACGCGCGATGGGCTGCGTGTCATCCAAGGTCTGCGCCGATTTGGGGGGCTGAGCGGTCTTGGCCAAATGATTTTCTCCTCTGAGCAAGCTATCTCGCATACTTCCATTCTAGTCAACGAAAATGATGCTGAAGTGAGTGGCCATGGCTGCGCTGTCATGCGATTCCTGCTCAACTGCAGAATATGCATGTCCGCTCAGGCGGCTATTCTGCTTGTGCCTCAAACGCGACAGCGGACACGCCTGCCTCAAGCGCGTCGCCAAGTTGATGGCTGGCCCTCGCCTGCCATCAAACGAAACGGCCCGCCAGAAGCTCTGACGGACCTTTTCGCGATGAATATAGCTTGGGAGGCGGTTATTGTTTGGCTTTGACCATGGTCAGCGCCAAATCTTCGATCATGTCTTCCTGACCGCCGATCATGCCGCGACGCCCCAGCTCCATCAGCAATTCGCGCGCGGGGATGCCGTAACGGGCCTGTGCGCGTTCGGCGAACAACAGGAAGGACGAATAGACGCCCGCATAGCCCAAGGTCAGCGACGAGCGGTCGACGCGGATCGGGCGTTCCATCATCGGCACGACCAGATCTTCGGCGATATCGCAGACTTTGAACAGATCGATGCCGGTGTTGACGCCCATGCGGTTGAAGACGGCGACCAGAAGTTCGGTTGCGGTATTGCCCGCGCCCGCGCCAAGGCCTGCCAGCGCGCCGTCGATCCGGCCCGCGCCTGCCCGCACGGCGGCGACCGAATTTGCCACGCCCATGCCAAGGTTGTGGTGGCCGTGGAAGCCGATCACGGTTTCTGGGCGCAGCACATCGCGCAGGGCCGAAATGCGCGCGGTGACATCATCGGGCAGCATATAGCCCGCGGAATCCGTGCAATAGACGGTGGTCGCGCCATAGCTTTCCATCAACAGCGCTTGTTCGGCCAACAGTTCGGGCGAGGCGCGATGGGCCATCATCAAGAAGCCAACCGTGTCCAGACCGGTCTTTGCGGCATAAGAAATATGCTGTTCGGCGCAATCGGCTTCGGTGCAATGGGTGGCGATGCGCACGCCCGAGATGCCGCAATCCATCGCCTCTTTCAGGGTATCCACCGTGCCGATGCCGGGCAACAGCAGGGCGGAAACCTTGGTGTTCTTCATCTTCGGCACCACCGCATTCAGATAGTCGATATCCGAATGCAGCCCGAAGCCATAATTCAACGACGAGCCGCCCAGACCATCGCCATGGGTGACTTCGATCCACGGCACGCCCGCATCATCGGCGGCAGTGGCAATCGACACCATCTGATCGAGCGTCATCTGGTGGCGCATCGGGTGCATCCCGTCGCGCAGGCTCATCTCGTGGATGACGACATCGCGTCCTTTGATATCCATGTTCTTATTCCTCAGGCGCGGGCGGGGAAGACGAAATTGCCCTTCTGGGCTTCTTCGGCAAAAAGTTCGGCAGTGCGCAGCGCCGCTGCGGTCATGATGTCAAGATTGCCTGCGTAAACCGGCAGGAAATCCCCCAGACCTTCGACTTCAAGATAGATCGACACACGGTTGCCGTCGAAGACCGGCCCGTTCACCAGCTTGTAGCCGGGCACGTATTTTTGCACTTCCGCCAGCATGGCATGGACCGACTGGGTGATCGCCGCCTCGTCGGGTGCGGTTTCGGTCAGCACATGGATGGTGTCGCGCATCAACAGCGGCGGCTCGGCCGGATTGACGATGATGATCGCCTTGCCGGTCTTGGCGCCGCCCACCTTTTCGATGGCCGAAGCGGTGGTGCGGGTGAATTCGTCGATATTCTTGCGCGTGCCGGGGCCGACCGATTTCGACGAGACCGAAGCGATGATCTCGCCATAGGCTACGGCCTGCACACGGCTGACCGCGGCCACCATCGGGATGGTGGCTTGGCCGCCGCAGGTGACCATGTTGACGTTCATCTTCATTTCCCGCGCATGATCGGCCAGATTGACCGGCGGCACGCAGAAGGGGCCGATGGCGGCGGGGGTCAGATCGATCATCACCACGCCCAGCTCGTTCAATTTGCGCGAGTTTTCCGCATGGGCATAGGCCGAAGTCGCGTCAAAGGCCACGCGGATGTCATCGGCAAGGATATGCTCCAAGACGCCATCGACGCCGGTATCGCAGGTCTTGATGCCCATGTCGCGGGCGCGTTTCAGCCCTTCGGAAGCGGGGTCGATCCCCACCATCCAAACCGGCTCGATCCAGTCGGACCGCTGCATCTTCATCAACAGATCCGTGCCGATATTGCCGGGGCCGATGATCAGGGCTTTGAGTTTCGAAGACATGTCTCGAACGCTTTCCAATTACATTCCAAAGAGTGCCGGCAGCCCCAAAGAGAGGAACGGCATATAGGTGATGAACAACAACACCACCAGCATCACGCAGAGCGGCGTCATCGCGCCTTTCACAACGGTTTCAAGCGGATAGCCCGAAGTGCGCGAGGCGACGAACAGATTGACCCCGACCGGAGGCGTCACCATGCCGATGGCAAGGTTGACGATCATGACGATGCCGAAATGTTCGGGATTGATGCCAAGGGCGGCAACCAAAGGCAGCAGGATCGGCGTCAGGATGATGATGGCGGCGATGGTTTCCATGAAGGTGCCGACGATCAGCAGGATGATGTTGATCGCAAGCAACAAGAGCCAGGCTTGGGTGATGGTCGAGGTGATCGCATCGGCCAGCAAGACCGGAACCCCTTCGATGGCCAGCGCGCGGCCGAAGATCGTGGCAGTGCCGACGATCAGCATGATGGTGCCCGAGGTCAGAGCCGATCCCGCAAGGATGTCATATAGCGATTTCAGGCTGATTTCGCGGTAGACGAAAGCACCGACGATGAAGCCGTAGATCACGCCGACAGCCGCCGCTTCGGTGGGGGTGAAGACGCCGCCATAGATGCCGCCCAAGATGATGACCGGCACCAGCAGCGCCCATTTCGCCTCGTTCAGGACCTGCAGCTTTTCGCGGGTGGAATGGACACGCAGCTCGGGCTTCACGCCTTCCTTGCGGGCCGAATACCAGGCATAGCCGATCAGGGCGAGGCCGATCAGCAGGCCGGGGATGACGCCCGCCATGAACATCTTCGACACCGAGACATTGGCCGAAGTCGCATAGATCACCATCGGGATCGAGGGCGGGATGATCACCCCGAGTGAGCCCGAGCAGGAGATCAGGCCGGTCGAAAAGGCGGGCTTATAGCCGTCCTTAACCATGGCGGGCAGCAAGATCGTGCCCACAGCCGCCACAGTGGCGGGACCGGAACCGGAAATCGCGGCAAAGAACATGCAAGTCACGACCGCGATGATCGCCAGACCACCGGTATAGCGGCCGAAGAACATCTTGCCGACATCGACAAGACGTTGCGACAAACCGCCCTTGCCCATCAGATCACCGGCCAAGATGAAGAACGGCACCGCCATCAAAGGGAAGCTGTCGATCGAGGTCACAAGCCCTTGCGGGATATAGGATCCCGACACCTTGCCCGACACCAAAAGCGCCACGGTAGACGCGATGCCCAGCGAAATGACCATCGACAAAGACACCAGCAGTAACACGGC
>DALYSR010000179.1:0-5965 GCA_031991825.1 Paracoccaceae bacterium | reverse complement strand
GCACGGATCACGCCGGCATGGGCGATGATCACCACCGGACCTGCGACAGTGACGGCCTCCAGCCCCGCCGCAACCCGCACGGCCAGATCGAGGAAGCTTTCGCCTCTGACCGGTCGATGCGCGGCCAGATCGGCACGCGGCAGCGGGCCAAGATCGGGAATATGCTCAAATCCCATGCCCTCCCATGCGCCGAAATCCTGCTCCCAGAAGGCGGGGTCTTGCACGATGTCGGTCTCCGGCCACAGCCAAGCCGCCGTCTGGCGACAGCGCCGCGCGGGCGATGTGATGCGATGGGCGGCGGCAAAGGCTTCTGGCAGTGCCGCGCGGCGGTCCGGCACCGCCGCCTCCACATCGCTGCGGCCAAAAAGCTTGCCCTGTTCTGCAATCGGGGCGTGGCGGATCAGTAAAAATTCGGTATTCAACGCGGGTCGCATAGCAATCCCCTTTGGGGGTAATGATCCAACAGTTTGGGGCAGAAGGGGAATTCATGCCGCTCACCTTGATTACAGGCGGGGCCCGTTCAGGCAAGAGCCTTCATGCCGAACGTCTGGCCCTACAGCTTTCCGCCCCGCAGCGCCCCTTCTACATCTCGACCGCAGGGATCTGGGATGGGGAAATGGCCGAGCGCGTCGCCAAACACCAAGCCCGCCGTGCCGATCACTGGCGGGAAGATCACGACGAGTTGGACCTGATCGCCGCGCTAAGCCGCTGTCAGGGCCAAGGCGCGCGGCTGGTCGATTGCCTGACGCTATGGGTGTCGAACCTGATGCATCACGGCAAGGATGTCGAGACAGAGGCGCAGGCGCTTGGCCGCTATCTGCAGGGCTATCCCGATCCGGTCATTCTGGTCACCAGCGAGGTGGGATTGGGCATCGTGCCCGAAAATGCGCTTGCCCGCGCCTATCGGGATCATTTAGGCCATGTGAACCAAACCCTTGGCGCTGTCTGCGACCGGATCGATCTGGTGGTGGCGGGCCATCCGCTCCGGATTAAATAATGACCGCTTTCGCTTCGCTTGATGCCTTTCGTGCCGCAATTGCAGACCTGCCTGCCGCCGATGAAACCGCGCGCGCAGCCGCTGTGGCGCATCAGGCGCAGCTGACCAAACCGCAGGGGTCACTGGGCCAGCTTGAGGAAATCGCGACCTTCATGGCTGCATGGCAGGGCCGCACCACTGCCCAAGTGCTGCATCCCCAAATCGTGATCTTTGCCGGAAATCACGGCGTTTGTGCCCAAGGCGTCAATCCCTTCCCGCAGGAAGTCACCGCGCAGATGGTGGAAAACTTCCGCCAAGGGGGGGCTTCGATCAACCAATTCGCCAAACAAGCAGGGGCTGCGCTGGCGGTCGTGGCGCTGGACCTTGACCGCCCGACGCAGGACTTTACCCAAGGCCCCGCGATGGGAGATGACGAAGTGCTGGCCGCTCTGAATGCAGGGGCTGCCGCGATCGATCCCGCCTGCGACATCCTGCTGTTGGGCGAAATGGGCATTGGCAATTCGACCACGGCTGCGGCTTTGGCCTTGGCAAGTTTCGGCGGCGCGGCTGCCGACTGGGTCGGGCCCGGCACTGGATCGGATGCGAAGGGGCGCGCGCTGAAAGCGGAAGTGATCACCAAAGCCGTGGCCTTGCACAAGGATGCCCTTACTGATCCCTTGGCCGTGATGGCGCGGCTTGGCGGGCGGGAGTTGGCAGCCATCGCAGGCGCGGTTGTCGCCGCACGTCAGCGCCGCCTGCCGGTGATGCTGGATGGGTTCATCTGCTGCGCGGCCGTGGCGCCCTTGGCACGGATCGACGGCCTGCTGGATCACTGCCTTGTCGGCCATCAATCGGCGGAACCGGGCCATGCGCGTCTGCTGCACGCCATGGGCAAACGGGGCATTCTGGGGCTGGACATGCGCCTTGGCGAAGGATCGGGCGCGGCTGTCGCCTTGCTGATCGTGCAAGCCGCATTGGCCATGCACAACGGCATGGCCTCCTTCGCGCAAGCGGGCATTTCGACGAAATGACACCCGCGCTTGCTTGGCTGATCCATCGGACCCAAGAGCTGCGGCTGGCGGCGATGTTCCTGACCCGTCTGCCGATGGGCCGGATCGAGCGGCAGATGCAGCTGGGCCAATCAAGCTGGAGCTGGCCGCTGATCGGCGCGGGTCTGGGCCTGTGTTTCGCGGCCCTGCTGACAGGTGCCCAGTGGATCGGCCTGCCGCTTTGGCCTGCGGTGGTGCTGGCGATGGGCATATCCTTGCTGCTGACGGGTGGCTTGCATGAAGACGGGCTTGCCGATCTGGCCGATGGCAGCGGCGCGCGGGGCGATGCCGCCGCACGGCTAGAGGCGATGCGCGACAGCAGGCTTGGCAGCTATGGCGCTTTGGCCTTGATCTTTGCCTTGGGCTGGCAAGCGGCGCTTTGGTCAAGCCTGTCTTCGGCGCAGATCTGGGCGGTGGCGGTGGTGGTCGCGGCAGGCTCACGCGCGGCGCTGCCCTTGTGGATGGGGCGGTTCAAGGCGGCGCGGGCCAATGGCATGGCGCAACATGCCCAGCACGGCGATAGCCCCCTGCGCCAAGGGGCGGCGCTGCTCATCGGGCTGGCCTTGGTGCTGGCGGTATCATGGTGGCAGACAGGCCCCTTCTGGGGCGATGCGCTTGCGGCCTATGGGCTATGCATCGCGGCGCAAGGGGGACTTTGCCTTTACGCGCGGCGCATGTTGGGCGGGATTACCGGCGATGTCTTGGGGGCCGCACAGGTGATCGGCCAAGCCGTGGCTCTGGCGGTTCTGGTGGTTGGAGCCGCAGGATGAGCTGGCAGATTTCCCAAACCGATCCGTGGCTTGAGGCGCGTTTCGCCCAGCCGATGGAATGCTTGGGCTGGACGCCGCAGCATGGGGGGCAGGTGGTGGCCGACCGTGTGCTCTGGCGCGCGGTCCGCGATCATGATCTGACGCCCGAGCTGGATGTGCTGCCATGGCTTGCGGGTGAAACCGCCGGTCAGGGTGCCAGCCATGCGCCGTGCTTTCTGACCGCGCGGCATCTGCGCCATTACACCACCGCCGAGGCGACGGTCGAGGGCATCACCGCGCGGGCTTTGGCGACGGCCGGACTGGGCAATGCCGAACATATCGGCGCGCGCCTACGTCCCGATGCCAAGATCGGCACCATCAACCTTTTGGTGATGCTGAACCATCCGCTTGAATTCGCGGCGAAACTGGAAGCTTTGTCCTTGATGGCCGAAGCGCGCACTCTGGCGATGGTCGAAAAAGCGATCCCCCTGCCCACGGGCCTAGCGACCGGCACCGGCACCGATTGCCTGTGCTTGGCCAGTCCCCCAAGCAGCGGGCGCTTGGCCTTTGCGGGCAAGCATACCGCCTTGGGCGAGGCGGTGGGTCGCGCGGCGCGGGACGCGCTGCGCCAAGCCATCACCGCATGGGAGCCTGCCCCTTGGCCAGCCGCGTAACCATCCAAAGCCATTGCGGCGAACTACTACAGGGCCGTCTTGGCCCCGATGGTCCGGTGGCCTTGGTCAGCCTGCCCGCGCCGCCGCTGACCGTGACGGTGACACGCCAAAGGGGCGGTGCATTCGGTTTGCACCAACCGCAGGGCCGCAGTCTTTGTCCCAAACGGATATCGCAGCTTTTCAAGGCCCTGCGCGTGACGCAACAGGGCCGATTTACCCTGCATCGCCAAATGGAAAGTGGCGCGGGCTGCGGATCGTCGACAGCGGCGCTGCTGGCTTTGGCGCGCGCGGCCGGCAGCGATCTGCCGCCCCAAGCCATGGCGCGGGTGCTGTGGCAGATCGAAGGCGCGAGCGACCCGCTGATGTTCGACGCCCCCGAACGGCTGCTTTGGGCGTCTCGGGAGGGGCGGGTTTTGGCGCGACTGCCCGCCGTGCCGAAGATGCGGGTGATTGCGGGGCTGGCGGGCGAGCCGCAGCGCACCGATCCGACGGATATGAATTTTGCCGATATCGCCGATCTGGTGGCCGAATGGCAGCGCGGTGCAGATGCGGGCCATTTTGCCCAACTGTCAACACGTTGCGCCATCCGCCATCTGTCCCATCGTGGCATCACGGGGGATCGGACCGAAGCTTTGGCCCAAAACGCCGATGCCTTGGGCTTTGCCATCGCCTATACCGGATCGGCCCGCGCCTTGTTGCTGCCATGGAACCATGACGCGCAGGCCTTGACGCCTATGCTGCGCGCCGCAGGCTGGCGGCGGATTTGCGACTTCCCTTTGGGATCAGGCCCCCCAACCAGATCGGAGTTCCATGATGCGTGACCATGGTGGCGATATCGACCGCGCGCGCAAATTATATGGCGGCACGCCCGAGGCATGGCTGGATCTATCGACCGGCATCAACCGCGCGCCCTATCCAGTTGGCGATCTGCCCGCCTCGGTCTGGACCGATCTGCCGACCAAAAGCGCTATGGCCGCTTTGGTCGAACAGGCGCGGATCAGCTATGGCGCATCGGGCGAGGTGGTGGTTTGCGCAGGCGCCCAACAGGCAATCCAGATGATACCGTGGCTGCAGGCCAAGGGGCGCGCCCGCATTCTATCCCCCACCTATAACGAACATCGCGCCTGCCTCGATCACGCCGGATGGCAGGTCGAAGAGGTGCGCGATTTGCAATCGCTTGCGGGCGCCGATCTGGCGGTGGTGGTCAATCCCAACAATCCCGATGGTCAATTCCACAGCGCGCAGGCCCTGCTTGACCTGCTGCCGAAAGTAGGTCGCCTGATTGTCGACGAAAGCTTTATCGATCCGACCGCTGCCCGTTCGATCGCCTGCGAAAGCCATCGCGACGGGCTGTTCGTCCTGCGCTCTTTCGGCAAATTCTATGGCTTGGCGGGGCTGCGCTTGGGTTTCGTGCTTTGCGCCCAAGGGCCCGCCGATGATCTGCGCCGCCGTCTCGGCCCATGGCCGGTGGCGGGGGCCGCCCTGCATATCGGCAAGAAAGCCTTGGCGGATCATATCTGGCAGGCACGCAGCGCCAATCGGCTGAAGGATGATGTCGCGCGCATGGATGCCATGGTGCCTTGGCCGGTGGCGGGCGGGGATCGTTTGTTCCGGCTATATGATTGCGGCGATGCGGCTTTGGTGCAGGCGGGCCTTGCTGGATCACAGGTCTGGAGCCGGATATTCCCATGGTCGCCCAGCTTGATCCGGTTGGGACTGCCCGGCAATGAAGGGGAGTGGCAGCAGTTCCGCTTGGCGCTGGACGCAATCGCGCTAGACTGAAGCGTCAGAGGGACCCGCACCTGTCACGATGGGGCAAAGAGGCGAATGATGGCTGCGACGAACAACAAGGATCTGGTCAGCGCGCCGATCGGTCCGACGCTTTTGCTATTCGCGCTGCCGACCTTGCTGTCTTCGGTGCTGCAATCGGCCAATGGTTCGATCAATACGATCTGGGTCGGGCGGCTTTTGGGCGAGGCGGCGGTTGCGGCCACCACCAATGGCAATCTGGTGATGTTCCTGCTGACGGCTTTCGTCTTCGGCTTCGGCATGTCGGCCACCATCTTGATCGGACAGGCCTTCGGGCGCGGCGATATCGATGCGGCGCGCCGCGTCGTCGGCACGGCGATGGGCAGTTTCATCCCCGTATCGCTGGTGCTGGCGGTGGGGGGCTGGTTTGTCGCGCCTGAGGTGCTGTCATGGCTGGGCACCGATCCCGCAATCACCGATTTCGCCCGCGCGTTTTTGGAAGTGACCTTCCTTGCCCTGCCGCCGATCCTGATGCTGACGCTGCTGATGATGGCGCTGCGGGGCACGGGGGATGCGATAACGCCGTTGATTTTCATGGTCTTGGCGGTGGTGCTGGATGTGGTTTTGAACCCGCTCTTGATCCTTGGGATCGGCCCTTTGCCGCAGATGGGCATCCGTGGATCGGCGATGGCGATGGCGGTGGCCAATTATGTGGCATTGGCGGGCATGCTGGGCTGGATCTATGCCAAGGATCTGCCGCTGCGGCTG
>DALYSR010000178.1:0-6113 GCA_031991825.1 Paracoccaceae bacterium | reverse complement strand
GTCAAAGGTCAAACCGCCTCGTCGTCCTACAAGCCCGCCACCTGCACCAATGGTATCCGTGTGATGGTCCCGCCGCATATCGGTGCTGGTACGCGTATCGTGATCAATACCGAAGACCGTTCCTATGTCGAGCGTTCGAAAGAGTGATTTCAGCTGGGCTCTGATATAAGAGCCGACTGGTTCAGATAAGCTCCGGATGCATCGCATTCGGAGCTTTTTCTTTAGAAGTCTTCCCAACCATCGCCAGTGGTGCCGTCAAATTCCACATCGAATTTGTTGTTCTGGCGAAGACGCGGGGTAGGGGTGTCATCGCTGGGACGGGAAATAGCCCCGCTTGTGCCGGTTGCCTTAAGGGCTGGGATATAGGTCTTCGCCGATGCTGTTATACGCCCCCCCCCCAAGGGATGAGGCAAGTGGTGCGGCTGTGGCAGCCTGACTGCGGGTTGATATCTGGCGCATCACGCCATTTATATCAGTCACATGCGCTTTGGTGTCCTTTGCAAGCTGCAAAACAAGCTGATGCAGTTGACCCACATTGGCCTGAATGCCCGTCAAGCTTTGACCCGCTTCTGCCACGCGGGTCACGCCGCGTTTGACTTGATCGCTGGACTGGCTGATCAGGCCCGCAATTTCGCGCGCGGCCGCCGAAGAGCGTTGTGCCAAGGCGCGCACTTCCGAAGCGACAACCGCGAAGCCGCGCCCTGCCTCACCGGCACGGGCCGCCTCGACGCCGGCGTTCAGTGCAAGCAGGTTGGTCTGGAAAGCAATTTCTTCGATGACGGAGGTGATCTGGGAAATCTTGCTCGAACTTTGTTCGATCTCTCCCATGGCGGTAATCGCGTCATTTACCACCGCACCCGAACTTTCCGCGGCACGTTTGGTGTGTGCGACCACCTCTTCCGCGCTGGCCGCTGTGCCCGCGATTGTTTCGTAACCGGCGGTAAATGTTTGCAGCGCGCCTTGTGCGGTTTGCATGCTGTCGGTCTGCTGTTGGCTGCGCGTCGCGTGATCTTGCTGTTTACGTGCTTGTTCCGCGAGCCTGCCCTTCAGGGCTTCGATTTCTGCGGATAGGGTCTTGCCACTTTCGTAGATCCAATCAGCGGTAAGGTTGAAGGCTTCTGCCAAAGGGTCGAGGGGGTGCGGGAGCGATAGGCTATGGACACGTTCGCCATTCCCCATTCGGCTTAAGCCAGCGAGCAGCGGCGCCACGTCTTCGACCCGCAAGGACGGTTCTGATTCGACTGCGACAGGCGCGGGAACGGGCAGCTGTGGCGCGCGCGCTTCTTGTAGCAGTGCCAGCCAGCCACCACCATGATTGCGTGGGCTGAATTGGGCCGAGACAGACAGGGGGGCACCCCGCCCGCGCCGCAATTGCAGCGAAAGCGAAAAGGCGTGGCCCGCGCGCAATGCCGACAACAGCTTCGCGCCGTCTTCGGCTTCTGCAAGACCATGCAGATCGCGTCCGCCAAGATCACCTTCGCCCAGAAGGCTAGAAAGCCCTTGGCTGCTGTCCAGAATGCGCCCTTCGGCCGAAAGGATCAGGCACATCTGCAGGTTAGTGACTGTGCTGGCGATTTCTGCGTCACGTTGCGACTGGGTGATGTCGCGCGCTTCCAGCAGCCAAAGGCTTTCGGCTTTGCCCAGCGGATCGGTCTTGGGCTTGTCGAACGGGGTGAGCGACACGAAAATCCGCTTGTCCCCCAAACGGTATTCACCGCTTTGCGGCGCGGCCCGCAGATGTGTGAGCTCTGGCGCGATCTGGCCCAAAGGCCGGTCGAACAAGGCTTTGGCATCCTTGCAGTGAATCCCGCCACTGCGCAGCAGGGTCAGAAACGCGGCATTGGCGTTCTTCACGGTCATCGTGCCGCTGATGACCGCCATACCGGTGCGGGCCAGATCGAAGCCTATGCCCCCTGGTGGCGGCAAAGAGGCTGCGGTCGCCGGTTTGTGCCGGAATAGGGTCGTATTCACGACATTGCCCAGCACCAGCAGGGACAGCGCCAATGGGAGCATCCCCCAAAGCGGCATATCGGCCGCCTTACCGCTGATAAGGGCCCAAACAGAAGGGAGCGCGAGCACAAAAGCCGCGCCGAGTTGGATCAGCGGGCTATGGGTGACAGGGGGGTTATGCGGAACGGGCATCGGTTGATCCTGAGCGGCGGCTACTATGACCTGAAGGCTAGCCGTCATTCCTTTCGCGGCCCTTAACAGCCGCGAAATCTTGCGAAGTTGATCTATTTCACCCGAACTCGGGCCAAGCTGCGGCTTTCGGCCCCTTGGATTTGTCGGCGAATAGGCTAGGACAGGCGGCAACAAACGATATCGTAAGAAAGGACCGGCATATGACCGAACGCTTCGGATTCACGCTCAAGGCGGTGGATGGCAAGGCCCGCACTGGGGTTATTCACACGCCGCGCGGCGAGATTCGTACGCCGGCCTTCATGCCGGTGGGCACTGCGGCGACGGTGAAGGCGATGATGCCGGAATCGGTGCGCTCGACGGGGGCGGATATCCTGTTGGGCAATACCTATCACCTGATGCTGCGCCCGACGGCTGAGCGCATTGCCCGACTGGGCGGGCTGCACAAGTTTATGAACTGGGAACGCCCGATTCTGACCGATTCCGGCGGCTTCCAAGTCATGTCCCTGGCCGATCTGCGCAAGCTGACCGAAGAGGGCGTGACCTTCCGCAGCCATGTGGACGGCTCGAAACATGTTCTGACGCCGGAACGTTCGATGGAGATCCAGAAGCTGCTGGGTTCCGACATCGTGATGTGCTTCGACGAATGCCCCGCGCTGCCTGCCGAAGACAAGGTGGTGGCGAAATCGATGCGGATGTCGATGCGCTGGGCGCAACGTTCGCGCGATGCTTTTGGCGATCGTCCGGGACATGCTTTGTTCGGCATCATGCAGGGCGGCATCAACCGTGATCTGCGCGAGGAATCCGCCAAGGCCTTGGTCGATATCGGCTTCGACGGCTATGCGGTCGGCGGTTTGGCGGTGGGCGAAGGCCAAGAGCTGATGTTCGACGTGCTGAACTACGCGCCGGGCTTCCTGCCCGAAGACAAGCCGCGCTATCTGATGGGCGTGGGCAAGCCGGATGATATCGTGGGCGCGGTCGAACGTGGCATCGATATGATGGATTGCGTGCTGCCGTCGCGGTCGGGCCGTACGGGGCAGGCTTGGACCCATCGCGGTCAGGTCAATATCAAGAACGCGCGTCACCAAGACGATCCGCGTCCTTTGGATGAAAACTGCAGCTGCCCCGCTTGCAGCAATTACAGCCGCGCCTATCTGCATCATGTGTTCAAATCGCAAGAGATCATCGCATCGATGCTGCTGACCTGGCACAACCTGCATTACTATCAGGAATTGATGCAGGGTCTGCGCGATGCGATTTCGGAACAACGGCTGAGCCTGTTTGTTGCCAAGTTCCACGCCAAGCGTGCCGAAGGCGATATCGAGCCGATCTAAGGGCCGCGTAAGCCCTGCGCGGCGTGACTTTGGGATTTGCGAAATGCGGGGGGCTGACAGGTTGACAGCCCCCCTTTCGCCCCCCAGATATAAGTGCTGAGAGGGGAAGGCGCCCGCCGCCGATCAACGGGGCAAAGCCTTCCTGCCGAGAAAGGAAAACGCGTATGAGCGAACAATTCCACACCAGCTATCCGGTTCTGCCGCTGCGGGATATCGTTGTGTTCCCGCATATGATCGTGCCGCTCTTTGTAGGGCGCGAAAAATCCGTGCGGGCACTGGAAGAGGTGATGGGCGACGAAAAGCAGATCCTGCTTTCCAGCCAGATCGACCCTTCGGTCGACGATCCGGGCAGTGATGGCATCTACCGCGTTGGCGTTTTGGCCAATGTGTTGCAATTGCTGAAACTTCCCGATGGCACCGTGAAGGTGCTGGTCGAAGGCAAGTCGCGCGTCAAGATCACCGAATTTGTTGAAAACAGCTCTTATTTTGAAGCGCGCGTCAGCCCCTTGAGCGAAACCGATGGCGATGAAGCTACGGTCGAAGCTTTGCTGCGCGCGGTGACCGAAGAATTCGAGCGTTACGCCAAGATCAAGAAAAACATCCCCGAAGAAGCTTTGGCGGCTGTGTCGGAAGCACGCGAAGCGGCCCGTCTGGCCGATCTGGTCGCGGGCCATCTGGGCATCGATGTGGCGCAAAAACAGGCGCTGTTGGAAATCTTGGATGTCGCCGAACGTCTGGAGCGGGTTTACGGCCATATGCAGGGCGAAATGTCCGTGCTGCAGGTCGAAAAGAAGATCAAATCCCGCGTAAAAACCCAGATGGAAAAGACCCAGCGCGAATACTATCTGAATGAGCAGATGAAGGCCATTCAGAAGGAATTGGGTGACGGTGAAGACAGTCAGAACGAGCTGACGGAACTGGAAGAACGCATCAACAACACCAAGCTTTCGAAAGAAGCGAAGGAAAAGGCTGATGCCGAGCTGAAGAAGCTGAAATCCATGTCGCCGATGAGCGCGGAAGCGACCGTCGTGCGCAACTATCTGGATTGGCTGTTGGGCGTGCCGTGGGGCAACAAGTCCAAGGTCAAGAAAGATCTGGGCGCGGCGCAGAAGGTCTTGGATGCCGATCACTTCGGTCTGGATAAGGTCAAGGAACGCATTGTCGAATATCTGGCAGTGCAGGCGCGCTCGACCAAGCTGAAGGGGCCGATCATGTGCCTTGTCGGTCCTCCGGGTGTTGGTAAAACCTCGTTGGGGCGGTCGGTTGCGAAGGCGACGGGGCGCGAATTCATCCGTATCTCGCTGGGCGGTGTGCGTGACGAATCCGAAATCCGTGGTCACCGTCGGACCTATATCGGCTCTATGCCCGGTAAAATCATTCAGGCGCTGAAGAAGGCGAAAACCACCAATCCGCTGATCTTGCTCGATGAAATCGACAAGATGGGTCAGGATTTCCGTGGCGATCCCGCATCTGCCTTGCTCGAGGTTCTGGATCCGGAACAAAACGGCACCTTCGTCGACCACTATCTGGAAGTGGAATACGATCTGTCGAACGTGATGTTCTTGACCACCTCCAACAGCTATAACATGCCCGGCCCCCTGATGGACCGTATGGAGATCATTTCGTTGTCGGGTTACACCGAGGATGAGAAGCGTGAAATTGCCCGTCAGCATTTGCTGCCGAAGCAAATTGACGCCAATGGTCTGAAAAAAGGCGAGTTCTCGGTTTCCGACGAAGCGCTGACCCATGTGATCCGCTACTACACCCGTGAAGCGGGCGTGCGTAATCTGGAGCGTGAAATCGCCAAGCTGGCTCGTAAAGCCGTGACCGATATCCTGAAAGGCGCGACCAAATCGGTCGCAGTTGATGAGGCCAAGGTCGAGGACTATCTGGGCGTGCAGCGCCATCGCTATGGTCTGGCCGAAAAGGAAGATCAGGTGGGTGTTGTCACCGGTCTGGCTTGGACCTCGGTCGGCGGCGATCTGCTGCATATCGAGGCGCTGAAACTGCCGGGCAAGGGTCGCATGAAGACCACCGGTAAGCTGGGCGATGTGATGAAGGAATCGATCGAGGCGGCATCTAGCTATGTCCGTTCGATCGCGCCGCAAATCGGGGTGAAGCCGCCCAAATTCGACACCGTGGATATTCACGTCCACGTGCCGGATGGGGCGACCCCGAAGGACGGTCCTTCGGCGGGTTTGGCGATGGTGACATCGATCGTATCGGTGCTGACCGGTATTCCGGTGCGCAAAGATATCGCGATGACGGGCGAAGTATCCTTGCGCGGCAATGCGATGGCGATTGGCGGCTTGAAAGAAAAGCTGCTGGCGGCATTGCGGGGCGGCATCAAGACGGTGCTTATTCCGGAAGAAAACGCCAAGGATCTGGCGGATATTCCGGCCAATGTCAAAGAGGGCATGGAAATCATTCCGGTGACCCATGTGCGCGAAGTTCTGGCGCGTGCCTTGGTGCGTCAGCCCGAACCGGTCGAATGGGATGAAGCCGCCGAGGAAGCTGCTGCGGCCGCGCGTTTGGCGGCGAACCAGCCGCTGGGCCAAACCGCACATTGATCCGCTCTGATCTGACAATGACGCGCCGCAGGAAACTGCGGCGCGTTTTGCATTTCCACATGAAGATCGT
>DALYSR010000177.1:0-6260 GCA_031991825.1 Paracoccaceae bacterium | reverse complement strand
TAATTTCGTCTTCCTCGCCTCCGGCGGGCTTTGCGTGGCTTTGGCGATCTTCGCGATCTTGGCCTTTCCCCGCTTTGTGGCAGAACATCCGCAGCGCAAGACCATCGTGCTGCGCCGCCGCTATTGGTTGTATTACCTGCTCGAATTCCTGAACGGGGCAAGGCGGCAGATTTTCGTGGTCTTCGCGGCCTTCATGATGGTGCAGCGCTATGGCTATGGCGTGGAGATGGTGACGGCGCTGCTGATGCTGACCTTTATCGCCAATATGCTCACCGCCCCCGCCATCGGGCGTTTTGTGGCGCGCTTTGGTGAACAAAAGGCGATGCTGATCGAATTTTCCGGCCTGTTCTGCGTCTTTGTGGGCTATGGCTGCCTCTATTGGTATGACCTGCCGGCTTGGGTCGCGGGCGGGCTTTATGTCGCCAACAATATCTTCTTCGCGATCAGCTTCTCGCATAAGACCTATTTCCAGAAGATCGCCGATCCGACCGATTTCGCGACATCCGCGGCGGTGGCCTTTTCGATCAACCATATCGCGGCAGTGTTCCTTCCGGTGGGATTGGGCTATATTTGGGCCACATCGCCGGATTACGTGTTCATTCTGGCGGCGGGGATCGCTTTGCTGCAGATACTGTTAAGCCTGTTGGTGCCGCGCAATCCTTCGGCAGGCAATGAAACCCGCTGGACGGAGCTGCGGTCTGGCACAGCCACAGGGGCCGTCGGCACTGCCGGCTGAGTTTGAGGAGTTTACGATGTTTGGTCTTTCTGCTGCCGATAAGATGAAAATGGTCGCGCCGGAAAACGCGTTGCCGGGCCGTGCACAACCGCTGCCGACCGCTGAGACGCATTTCCTGTCGGGCATCCCGCTGAAAGCGGACGTGCCTGCGGGCATGGAAGAGGCGATGTTCGCCATGGGCTGCTTCTGGGGTGTCGAACGCAAGTTCTGGCAGGTTGACGGTGTGTGGCTGACCATGGTGGGCTATGCGGGTGGCTTCACCCCCAACCCGACCTATGAAGAAACCTGCACCCAGTTGACGGGGCATACCGAAGTGGTGCGCGTGATCTTCGATCCGAAGGTTGTCAGCTACGATGCGCTTCTGAAGCTGTTCTGGGAAAACCACGATCCGACCCAAGGCAATCGCCAAGGCAATGACATCGGATCGACCTATCGCAGCGCGATCTACACCTATACCGACGCCCAAGCCGCGGCGGCCGAAGCATCGAAAGCCGCCTATCAGCAGGCTTTGACGGCGGCGGGTAAGGGCGCGATCACCACCGAAATCGAACCGGTGCCGACCTTCTACTTCGGTGAAGATTACCATCAGCAATATCTGGCGAAGAACCCCAACGGCTATTGCGGCATCGGTGGCACGGGTGTGACTTGCCCTATTGGGGTTGGCGTGCGCGCCTGATCCGTTTGACCCGCTTTACGCCACAGACATATTGGTCTGTGGCGGTTGACCTTGTGGCGTGGCGGGGCTAGGCCGCAAGCCAATGCCGCAAGGCCTTTTCCATTCCCAGTGACGGAGCCTCTTGATGCCGACTTTCACCGCCCTGACCACCATTACCGGCGAAGATGCCGCCGAAGCGCTGGCTCAGGCGCTGGAACGGATGCAGCCCGCGCCGCTGGAAGTGGAACTTTACGACGACGCTGAGAATGCCGAAGCTTTGCGCGTCATCGCTAGCTTTGAAAAGCGCCCGAACGAGGCTTTGCTCGACGTTTTGGCGACCGCTTTCGAGGCGGATGCCTTCACCATCACCGAACATGCGCAGCAGACCTATTCGGCGCTGACCGTGCTGGAAGGCGAAGCAGAAGCGCGGGCCTTGGCCGATGTGATCGAAACCATGGAACCCGCGCCCTACGGCGTTGGCGCTTTTGAAATCGAAGACGATTCCGGTCTGTGGGAAGTCGGTGCTTACTTCCTTGAAGCGCCTGTCGCCGAACATCTGGATGCGCTGGGCGCGAAATTCGATGCCAAGCCTTTCCTGATTTCGGAACTGCCGGATGTGGATTGGGTCGCGAAAGTGCGCCGCGAGCTGGCACCGGTCAATGCGGGCCGCTTCTTCGTCTTCGGCAGCCATGATGCGGCCAAGGTCGCGGAACTGGAAGAAGGCCGTATCCCGCTGCAAATCGAGGCGACCGTCGCTTTCGGCACCGGCCATCATGGCACCACCTTGGGCTGCTTGCGTGCGGTGGACCGACTGTTCGCCCAAGGCTTCGCCCCCAAGCGGATCGCCGATATCGGTGCGGGCACTGCGGTGCTGGCGATTGCGGCGGCTGCCGTGCTGCCGCAAACGGATGTGATCATCGCATCCGACATCGACCAAGTGGCGGTGGATGTCTCGCGCGCGAATGTGCAGATCAACGGCCTGGACGGCCGGATCGAATGCCTTGAAGCGGCGGGCTTCCAGCATCCGCGTCTGGCGGAAGCGGCGCCTTATGATCTGGTCTTCGCCAATATCCTGAAAGGTCCGCTGATCGAGCTGGCGCCGTCGGTATCCGGTCATCTGGCACAGGGCGGCATCGCCATCCTGTCGGGTCTGCTGGTCACCCAAGCCGATGGCGTGGCTGCGGCCTATGTCGAAGCGGGCATGGAACTGGTCAGCCGTGATGATCTGGGCGATTGGTCCTGCTTGGTTCTGCGCAAGCTGTAATCGCGCCGCGCTTTATGACGGCCAAAGCCCCTCGTCGGTGACGGGGGGCTTTTTCTATGGCGGATCGAATAAGCTATGCGTTTATTGCATTGCTGCGATGCAGTATTGGCAAAAGAAAAAGGCCACCGCAAAATTGCGATGGCCTTTACCTCGTTCGATCTGAGGAAAGAAGATCAGAACTTTTGAATGTCGGTGCGGCTCAGGCCGATGTCGTTCAACTCACGATCGGTGAGAGACGACAGGGCGCGGCGGGTCTGATACGACTCATACCAGGCAGCGATTTTAGCGAAAATACCGGTGTTCGATGCTTTTGCCGAAAGAGTGCCAACGGTGGCGTTTTGTGCGTGTGCCATTGCAATCATCCTTGTTTGCAAACTGCTTGTTTTCTGTGCTTACTTGCTCTGGAACTGGAAATAGTCCCACTGCTTATGCAAAGCAACCGGCCCTTCTGGCATTGCCGCTATGCGTTTAACGCAAGGGAGGCGATGCGGGGCGGGTATCGCAACGAGGACTTGGCCTGTGTTCCTGTTTCGTGCTAGATTTTCGGGAACATAAGAAGAAAAGGGCCGTTATGCGCGTGCTGGGAATCGATCCGGGGCTTCGTAACCTTGGTTGGGGCGTGATCGACGTGCAGGGCGCGCGGATCACCCATGTGGCCAATGGCATCTGCCATTCCGATGGCGCGGTGGATAGCTTGGCCGAACGGCTGCGCAGCCTGTATGAACAATTGACGCTGGTGCTGCGCAGCTATGCGCCGGAAACGGCGGCGGTCGAACAGACCTTCGTCAACAAGGATGCGGTGGCGACCTTGAAGCTGGGCCAAGCGCGCGGGATCGCCTTGCTGGTGCCTGCGCAATTCGGGCTGCATGTGGGGGAATATGCCCCCAACCATATCAAGAAAACCGTGGTGGGTGTGGGCCATGCCGCCAAGCAGCAGGTGGACAATATGGTGCGGCTGCAACTTCCGGGCGTGCAGATCGCAGGCCCCGATGCGGCGGATGCGCTGGCCATTGCTATTTGCCATGCGCATCATATGCAATCGCAGGGCCGCTATGAGGCGGCAGTCAAAAGGGCAGTGGGATGATCGGCAAGATTAGCGGGCGCTTGGACTGGCGCGGGACCGATAGCGTTTTGATCGATGTGCGTGGCGTGGGGTACATCGTCCATGTCTCGGACCGGACTTTGGCGGGGATGCCTTTGTTGGGGGAACCTGTGTCCTTGTTCACCGAGCTGGTGGTGCGCGAGGATCTGTTGCAGCTGTTCGGCTTCCCCTCGATGCTGGAAAAGGAATGGCATCGTTTGCTGGTGACCGTGCAGGGCGTGGGGGCCAAGGCGGCTTTGGCGATCCTTGGTGCGCTTGGCACCGATGGCGTGGCCCGCGCGATCACCTTGGGCGATGCGAAAGCGGTGCAGGCGGCGCCTGGGGTGGGGCCGAAGCTGGCGCAGCGGGTGATCCTTGAACTGAAAGCCAAGGCGCCTGCGGTGATGGCGGCGGGCGTCAGCCTGTCTGCGCAGGCGGAAGTCGATGACGAGGTGATCGAAGCGGTCAAGGCCGATCCTTTGCCCAAAGCGGCGCCGCGCAAGGCCAAAGCGGAGAAAAGCGTCGAGATGAAAGCCGCAGAAAGCCGCGCCTCGCAGGCGGCGGATGCCTTGTCGGCTTTGGTCAATTTGGGCTACGGGCAGGGCGATGCAGCACAGGCCGTGGCCACGGTGGCGGCGGAAGATCCGGATCAGGATGCCTCCAGCCTGATCCGCAAGGCGCTGAAATTGTTGATGCCGCGGTAACGGGGAAATCGGCTTGGCGCCACTTGGCGCGGGCCTTTGGATGCCCCATATCAGGCGGGATAGGATGATCTGGGGGCCGGTGATGGGCGGATATGCAAAGACCTTCATGCTGATGGCGGCGCTGACGGCGCTGTTCATGGGCATCGGCGCGATTCTGGGCGGTGGCACGGGTGCCGTAATCGCCTTTGTCGTGGCGGCGGGGATGAACGTGTTCACCTATTGGAATTCCGACCGTGCGGTGCTGTCGATGACCGGCGCGCGCGAAGTGGACAGCCGCCAGGCGCCGCAACTGGTCGATATGGTCAACCAGATGGCCGATCGCGCGCAGATGCCGCGTCCGCGTGTCTATATCGTGGAAAGCGACCAGCCGAATGCTTTTGCGACCGGCCGCAGCCCTGATCGCGCGGCGGTGGCGGCCACCACCGGCTTGATGCGCCGGTTGACGCCCGACGAATTGGCAGGGGTGATGGCGCATGAATTGGCGCATATCAAGAACCACGACACCTTGATCATGACGATCACCGCCACCTTTGCCGGTGCGATTTCGATGCTGGCGAATTTCGGGATGTTCTTCAACACCGACCGTGAACGCCAAGCCGGCATGATCACATCGATTGCCATGATGATTCTGGCGCCCATGGCGGCGGGTTTGGTGCAGATGGCGATATCGCGCTCGCGCGAATACGAGGCGGATAAGCTGGGGGCGGAAATTTGCGGCAATCCGCTGCATCTGGCCGATGCGCTTCGCAAGATCGAGGCTTTCGCCAAGGGGATCGACAATGTGAAGGCCGAGCGCAATCCGGCTTTGGCGCATATGTTCATCATCAATCCCTTGCATGGCAAGGCGCGTGACGCTTTGTTTTCGACCCACCCCAATACCGCCAACCGGATTGCCGCCTTGGAGGCGATGACGGTTGCAGCGCCCCGTCAAGCGGCGCAGCCCGCGCCTCAGGGGATGCGGATGACTCCGCCGCCCGCTTACGTGCCGCGCAAGGCGGAGCAAGCGAAACCCTTGGTCTCATCCTCTATCCCCAAGGTCGGGCTGTCGGATAGCAAGCGGGACGGTCAAGGGCCGTGGAACTGAACGCCGATCTAAGCCCTTGCAAATGGGCTGTCGTTCGGGGAATGTTCCCCCATGCATAACCCAGATCCCACCCTGCGCCCGACGCCCATGCCCGAAGATTCCGACCGCGCCTTGCGGCCGCAGGGTCTGGAGGAATTCATTGGTCAGCAAGAGGCGCGCGCCAATCTGCGCGTCTTCATCGAGGCGTCGAAGATGCGCGGCGATGCGATGGATCATACCTTGTTCCATGGCCCGCCCGGTTTGGGCAAGACCACTTTGGCGCAGATCATGGCGCGGGAATTGGGGGTGGGGTTTCGCATGACATCGGGGCCGGTGCTGGCAAAGCCCGGTGATCTGGCGGCGATCCTGACCAATCTGGAACCGCGCGATGTCTTGTTCATCGATGAGATCCACCGTCTGTCTCCGGTCGTCGAAGAGGTGCTCTATCCGGCGATGGAAGATTTCGCGCTGGATCTGGTGATCGGCGAGGGGCCTGCGGCGCGCACGGTCCGCATCGATTTGCAGCCCTTCACGCTGGTGGGCGCGACAACCCGTTTGGGATTGTTGACCACACCGTTGCGGGATCGTTTCGGCATTCCGACACGGCTGCAGTTTTACACCGAAGACGAGCTGAACGAGATCGTCACGCGCGGCGCGCGGCTGTTGGGGGTGCAGGCCGAAGCCGATGGCTGCCGCGAGATCGCCAAGCGCGCGCGCGGCACGCCGCGGATCGCGGGGCGGTTGCTGCGCCGCGTCG
>DALYSR010000176.1:0-6450 GCA_031991825.1 Paracoccaceae bacterium | reverse complement strand
AATCGCCATAGACAGCGCAAGACTGGGCAAGAATGCCCCGCTGACGCCCCCTCCGAGCTATGCGTATAGCGCATAGCGATGATGCAAAAGTCGCAATACCGAATCGGCGCGAAAGGTATAGTTTCGCGCGATGCCGGTTAAAGACAAGAGCAAGAATAAAGGACTTAGTAAATGTCGGGTTTTGTTGACAGCACTGCATTCAACTATGAACAAGGTCAGCGCGCGCGCAAGCTTTTTGCGGCGGTTGTGCTGGCTGCTTTGGACGATGCCATCGCTGATGACAAAAAATATGGCAATGGCCCTGAACAAATTGCACGTTGGGCACGCTCGCGCGATGGACGGGAAGTCCTGTCTTGCGCAGGGATCGACCCGAACGAACGCGTTGTGAAAGGTCTGATGGAATTCGTGGCAAAAGGCGTCCGCACCTCGGTCGCGCTGTCGCGTGAAGAATCCGAGCGCCGTCACGCTCTGGAAGCGGAAATGGGCGAAGCTGCCTGATTTGCCTCCATTGATGGAGGAAACGCGCTCTTCGGGGCGCGTTTTTTTATACCTGCCGGTCTGAAAATCAGTCCAATTCGCGCATCGCCAATTCGCGCGCAATCTCGGCGCGCACCAATTTGCGGATATTGCGCGTCATACGCGCACCCAAAGGCCCCGCAAGTTCTTCGCGGATCAGATCACGCAGCAGATCGCGCAGCTCTGCCGGATCGACGCCAAGATCTGCGGCCTTGTCGATCAGCGCCGCCGTCATCGGCTCTGCGACCGTCTCGACCTGCAAATCGGCCAGCATCGCATTGGCCACGGTATCGGACATATCCTGAGCGGTGTCGGGCAGGATCGGTTCAACCAGAAGCAGCGGTTCGATCTGGGGCGACACTTCCGCATCGCGATCAGCACCGGCGTCAAGCTCTTCCCCCTCGACCCGCAGCGCAGGCGTCAGCAAAAGCGGCGTGGGATCGGTCGGGCCACCACCGCTATCGATGGGCTGCTCCAGCACCAAAGGCGGTTCGATCACCAGACGGCGGATCAGGCTTAATACGTCATCGCCGTTCGGGGGAGTGGTTACTTCAGACATCTTCGCCGCTCATCTGCTATCGCGCTGGATCAAGGGTGCCACAAGCACGTTGACGAAGTGTAAAGGCCGTCGCAACGACAAACAAGCGATGCGACGGCCTAACGTGGTTACTGCAGCTTTTTCAGAATGCGATCCAGCTTAGCGCCTTGCGGCGAATGGGCGGGGGCGTTCTTGACGCTGTTGTAATAGACTGCCGGATCATAGGTCGGGATGCCCAGCTTCAGATGTTCGACCGTCAGCAAGCCCATCGCTTGCAACAATTGATAGACGCCCAGATAGCGCTGCGCATCGGCCTGAATGCGGGCCACGCGCGCATCCAGCAATTCCTGTTCGGCATCCAGCACGTCCAATGTCGTCCGCGCGCCCAGATTGGCCTCTTCGCGGACACCTTCGAAGGCGGTCTGCGCCGAGGCGATCTGACGATCCCCCGCGATCACTTGCGCATTGGCAATGGTCAGCAGCGCCCAGGCGTTCCCGACCGCTTCCGACAATTCGACCCCCGCCTGCTTCAAGCTCGCGCGCGAGCCGTCGCGGTTGGCAATTGCCTGACGCATCAGCGAGGATTGCTTGCCGCCGGAATACAGGTTCTGGCGCAAGGCGATGCCGACGCTTTGGCTTTCGATGCCATAGTCGTTGATGCCGCTCGATGCGCTCATGCTGACGGTGGGCTTATAGCCTGCCTTTTGCAGATCGACGTTCAGATCCGCCACTTTGACGCCATGCTGAGCTTGCAAGATCAAGGGATGGCCGCGCAAAGCGATCTGGCGCGCTTCTTCCATGGTCTTGGGAATGCTGGGCGATCTGGGCACAGCCGCAAGATTGTTCGGATAGGCGCCGGTCGCGGCTTTATAGGCTTCGCGGGCGATCAACAGATTGCCTTCGGCCGAAGACAGGGCCGCACGGGCCGCAGCCAAGCGGGCCTCGGCGATCGACACGTCGGTGCGGGTGATTTCGCCGACCTCGAACCGGTCTTCCGCCGCGCGCAATTCCTGGGTCACCAAACGGACGTTCGACTGGCGCAGACCGACCAGCTGGGTTGCGACCTGCACATCGACATAAGCGCTGACGGCATCATACAGCACCTGCTGCTCGACATTGCGCAAAGCTTCACGCGTCGACAGCACGGTTTCCTTCTGCATCTCGATCGCCAAGGCACGACGACCGAAATCCAGCAGGACCAGCGATGCGCTCAGCTCGAAATTGGTGGTCAGCGCTTCGGTAAAGGGGCCGTGATTGCGCAGCTGACGACGGGAATAGCCCGAAGAGACCGCGAAATCGACCGATGGGCGCAAGGTGGAAAAGGCCTGAGCCACCCCTTCATCGGCAGCGCGCAGGGTGGCGCGCTGCTTGTCCAGCAGATTGGAGTTGCGATAGGCCGAAATGAAAGCATCGCTCAGCGTTTCGGCCTGAACGGTGGCTACATAGGCAGGAACGAGGGTCAAACCAAGCGACAATGCCGCAGAAGACAAGAACTTATTCATCAAGACCGCTTTCCTTTTCCTTGCTGTCACCCGCCACCAACGCCGCATCGGGAAGATTCCGTCGCGGCCTAGGTTACGCGTTACAGCGCGAAGTGACGAGCCGCTTCGAATCCGGGTAGCACGGGGGCCGAGGCATTGAAAGCAAACCGCCAAGTCACGGCGCCGTCAATCTTCAAACCGACACGAACGACGCCCAAAGCGCCTTCCATGAATATTGCGGCAATCCTGCCACCTTCGGCAAGCTGTTCCAGCAAAGCCGCCGGCACGGTTTCAACCGCGCCTTGCAGGGTGATCACGTCGAAAGGCGCCTGTTTGGCGGCACCTGCGGCCAAGGGGCCTGCGATGACGGCGGCATTGTCGACACCGGCCTGCGACAGCGCGCGCTGCGCCTGTTCAGCCAAGCTGGCATCTTCTTCGACGGCCACGACCGCCTGCGCCATGCGGGCAATCACAGCGGTCGAATAGCCCAAGCCGCAGCCCAGATCCAAGACCAGCTCGTCGGCTTGGATATCAAGCGCGTCCAAAATCTTGGCAAGGGTGCGGGCTTCCAAAAGCACGCGGCGCGGCGCGAAGGCGAGGTTCTCGCCCACGTAAGCGGCTTCGCGCTGCTCGGGCGGCACGAAACTTTCGCGCGGCACGGAAAGCATGGCTTCGATGATCGGGAATTTCGTCACGTCCGACGGGCGGACCTGGGTATCAACCATCATGACGCGGCGGGTGGCGAAATCGCTCATCTCTGAACTCTTCAGTATAGCTGCGGGCCTGTTTGGTTTGCCATAAACCCCGCTGCCGAGCAACCTTGCATTGCCGCCAAATGGCTTTGTAATCGTGGGTATTTCGCGGATTTCACCCCAAAAAGCCCTTGACCTTTCCGTTAAGGCATTGTGACAGCCTGTCGCAGGCTTGGCGCGATAATATTGAAGGCCGACAGATTGGCATCGCCATCAAGGAAAGTGCACAGCGCGCCAAGCGAAACCTCGCGGCAGGGGCCGTCGTCTTCTTCATACCATTCCGGCGGATTGAGGAACCAGACAGAGGTGCCGTGGCTTTCGCTTTCCTCGTCCACCGCATCAAATCCCGACCGCGCGCCGCCCAATTCGGCTTCTTCGTAAAATACGGTGGAAAGCTTACGGTCGGCCAGCAGCATCGGCTGTTCCACCGCCCAGCCACTGGGCAAGGTCACCTGCAGGCCGGTGATCGGATCGCTATAGCGGCAGATGTCGATTTCGCTGCAGATGAAACTCGCGCGGTCATGCACTTCGACTTCGGGCACTTGCAGGCTGGCGGGGCCGTCTTGGGTGATGGTGACTTCGGCCTCATAGACGCCCTGATCGCTATAGCCCGACACCTGATAACGCCCCGGCTCAAGTTCGATCACCCAAGGCATCACGATCGGTTTGACGGTGAAAACCATCGCCGCGAAGATATCGGCATCTTCCGGCAGATCAAGCGGCGTGGCCGTCCAATTCACCGGATTTTCGGGCGGCAAGCCACTGGCGGCGGATACTGCGGTGATCGACACCTCGCCCGCCTGCGCCATGCTGACGGATGCCACCAGCAAAGCCATTGCCATGACCCGTGCAAAAGCCGCGTTACCCATACCAAACCCCCAGACATAGGCCCAAAATGGGGCCCTACTTGCCGTCCAGCTAGACCCAGCCGACGGCTTTGCCAAGCGCGCGGCGTGGTTGCCATAGCTGTTGTCGCCGCAGCGATGCAGTCCTGCCACGCTGCCCCCCAAATGCCCCTACGGCAGGCCTTAGCGGAAGATCATATCGCGGTGCTCATCCAGATAGATTTTCAACCAGACGGTAAAATCCTTGGGCCTTTGCGCCAGTGCAAGGTCCAGTTCGGCCATATTCATCCACGCAACCCCAGCCACCTCAGCGGGGTTCAGATCCAGCGCCAGATCGGCGGGGGCATCGGCCACATAGATCTGCACCAATTCATGTTCGGTCAGCCCCTGCCCCACATCGGCGCGGTATTCGACTTCGCCGCGATGGGTCAGGGCCAAGCCCTCGATCCCCAGTTCCTGCCGCAGACGGCGCAGCGCGCAGGCTTGCGACGCCTCGTCCCAATGGGGATGCGTGCAGCAGGTATTCGCCCAGAGGCCGGGGCTATGGTATTTCGTCAGCGCGCGCTGTTGCAGCAAGATGCGGCCCTGATGCAGCACGAAGACGGAAATCGCCTTGTGGCGCAGCCCGCGGCGATGGACTTCCAGCTTTTCGACCGGCTGAAGCTGGCCGTCGATCCACGCGGGAATAAGCTCTGGTTGCATCTCATCGGGCCTTTCATCACGCGCCAGCCGCAGGCTCCGACAGTGCCAGCCTATACCGAAACCGTAGCCCGCAAACTGTCTTTCGCCAAGGAGGCCTTCGGTCCCTCCAAAGCGACGGCCCCGCGCTTGAGCACATAAAACTGGTCGGCCAGCGCATAAGCGAAGTCGAAATATTGCTCAACCAGAATGATCGCCATATCGCCCTTGGCTTTCAGATATTCGATCACCCGCCCGATCTGTTGGATGATATTGGGCTGGATGCCTTCGGTGGGTTCGTCCAGCAACAGAACCTTCGGCTGCATGATCATCGCGCGGGCAATCGCCAATTGTTGCTGCTGACCGCCCGACAGATCGCCCCCGCGCCGATGCAGGAAATCCTTCAGGATCGGAAACAGATCAAAGACTTCCGGCGGGATCTTGTGTTGCGTGCGGGGCAGCACGGCAAAAGCGGTTTCCAGATTTTCGCGCACCGAGAGCAGCGGGAAGATCATCCGCCCCTGCGGCACCACCGACAAGCCGCGCTTGGCCATATCCTGACCGCGTAGAATGCCCAAGGCTTCCCCCGCCAGCGTGATCGTGCCGCCCGAACGCGGATGCGTGCCCGCCAAGGCCTTCATCAGCGATGTCTTGCCCACGCCGTTGGTGCCCATGATGCAGGTCACCTCTCCGGCTTTGGCTTGCATAGTAATCTCATGCAGGATCTGGCTCGCGCCGTAATGCAATGTCAGGTTTTCAGTGGAGATCATGTTTAGCGCCCCAGATAGACATCAATGACGGCAGGATTTTTGGTGACATGCTCAAGGCTGCCTTCGGCCAGAACCGACCCTTCATGCAGCACGGTCACGCGGCAATTCAGGCGGCGCACGAAATCCATGTCATGTTCGACCACCACAACCGCGCGGGTTTTAGCAAGCTGCACCAGCAGGTTGGTGGTGTGCTCGCGTTCCGCCAAGGTCATGCCTGCCGCGGGTTCGTCGACCAGCAGAAGCTGCGGTTCTTGCGCCAGTAACATGCCGATTTCCAGCCATTGCTTCTGGCCATGGCTCAGCTCGCCCGATTTGCGCGCGATCTGATCGCCAAGCCCCACTTCGCTGGCCAAAGCCTGCACCTTCGCATGATCCGCCCCCGTCGCCCGCCAGCCCAGCACGGCAAAAGGCCCCCGCGGCGCTTTCAAGGCCATGGTCAGGTTATCGGCAACCGATTGGTCTTCGAACACCGTCGGGCGCTGGAATTTGCGGCCGATGCCGATCTGGGCGATCTTGGCCTCGTTCATGCCCAGCAGAGATATGGAACGTTCCCCCCACAGCACCTTGCCGTCATCGGGCTTGGTCTTGCCGGTGACGATATCCATGAAGGTGGTCTTGCCCGCCCCATTCGGGCCGATGATCGCGCGCAACTCGGCGGGACCGATGGAAAAGGACAGATTGTTGATCGCCCGAAAGCCGTCAAAACTGACCGAGATACCAGAGACTTCCAACAGCGCGCTCATGACTTGCGCCCCCCGATAAGATCGAACAGCCCGCCGATCCCCTTGGGCGCGAACAAGGTCACCAGCACAAAGGCCAGCCCCAGCATCACCTGCCACCAATCAACCCAGTTGATCGTATAAAAGCCCA
>DALYSR010000175.1:0-6753 GCA_031991825.1 Paracoccaceae bacterium | reverse complement strand
GCTGAGGCATTCAAATTAGCAGCATGAACTGAGCAGAAACCGCTAGGTCATTACAGACGTTTAATCCAGAACAGCGACCACACATGCTCAAAAGAATCGCTGCAATAGTATAGGGTTCTTCCCCAGTCGAACAGCCCGCCGACCAAATCCGAATAGGATGTCCCCTCTCTGCTCTGTCCATAAGCGACGGAACTATTCTTTCTAAAAAAAAATCTAGCTGTCGCTGCTCCCTGAAGAATGATGTGACGTTGGTGGTCATAGTAGAAATCAAGAAAGGCAGCTCAATTTTCAAATCTCGTTTTAAAATTAAGATATATTCTTCTATGCTATGCAAATCAAGATCAGCCATTCGACGGAACAGGCGGCCACGCACTAAATTGATTTTTTCGATTGGCAACTGTATTCTACATTGTTGATATATTAGTGTAGCGACCTCTCGGAATTGCTCGACTGTCAGAGCAAGGCTAGTATCTGAAGTATTTTCGCCAAGATTCATTTTTCAACCACGGAAAATGCTTCATCACCCACGTTGAGTATAGAGGATGTTTCTAGCAGTCTCAAAAGACGGTCATCTCTAAGCACCAAACCGCGCACAACTGTCCTGATATCGTCTTTATTTATATCAGGTGGTTGTTTTATCTCAGATTTAAGGACACTCAGTATATCTGTGACTGCTTCTACCAATAGGCCTACGATTTTCCCCTGAAGGGCAGTCACGATGACCACATTGCGACTTTTTTCTTCGGTCTTTTCCAATCCAAGCCTACAGGCAAGATCTACGATCGGCACCACTGATCCGCGAAGATTAATCACGCTTTCTACATATTCAGGCGCATGTGGAAGCAGGGCCGGCTTACTCCATCCCCTTATTTCGCGCACTGCTAGGATATCTATGCAAAAATCCTGGCTCGCCGTTTTAAATGCCACGAGTTCACGAACATCGTCTCGAGTGTAATTGTTTAACTCCATTACGCTACTCCGCAGCATGTTGGAAAATCTGTCTCTCTTGTGAATTATCTGCCAGATCGGATGGATCCAGAATGAGTGCTACCGACCCATCGCCCAGCACGGTCGCGGCTGCGATCCCGCGAATGGCGCCGTAATTGGCTTGCAAGCCTTTAATAACAACCTGTCTCTGATCCCGAATTCCATCAACCATCAAAGCCAGGCCATCTTCTTCGCCCCGCTCCATGACAATGACGATTTCTCCTTCACTGTCAGAACATGTATTGCGATATCCCAGTGCAAGCCCGACATCTATCAATGGCAGGCACCGGCCGCGCACATCCAAGACGGTGTGCCCGCCCGCCAGTTGGTGCTTCATCGAAGGCTCTGGTCGCAAAGTTTCGATGATGCTGGACACTGGCAGCACCAAGGTTTGGCCCGCGACTTCGAAGACCATCCCGTCAAGAACCGCCAAGGTGAGCGGTAGACTGATATTCAGTATCGTCCCCTGCCCCCTGACAGAGCTTATTGTCACGCGCCCGCCAAGCGCCGCGATATCAGATCGAACGACGTCCATGCCGACACCACGACCAGAAAGGCTAGACACTTCCGATGCGGTCGAGAAACCAGGCATGAACAGAAGTGCATCGATTTCGGTGGGGCTTAGGTCAGCATTCGGCGCGATAAGACCTTTCTCGATCGCGATCTGTTTTACCCTATCCCGATCGATGCCAGCCCCGTCATCTTGCACCGTAATGATGATGCGGCCAGAACGATGGGCCGCAACCAACCTGATCTCCCCCTCAGCGGATTTTCCGGCACGTTCGCGTTTATCCGGGGCTTCAATGCCGTGATCGACGGCATTTCGCAGCATATGAGTCAGCGGGTCGGCCAACCGTTCGATGATGGTGCGATCGACTTCGGTTGTCTCACCCTCGGTGACCAGCCTTGCTGATTTCCCCGCTGCTTGCGCCGCTTCGCGCAGAATGCGGTGCATGCGATCGAAGAGCGGCTTCACCGGCTGGGCGCGGATTGCCATGACGGAATCTTGGATTTGACGCGACAATTGACGCAGTTGATCTAAGCTGCGCTCGACATCGACGGAGGCAAAGCCCGCCGATTGTTCGACCGCTTCGGTCAGCATGGCTTGATGGATGACCAATTCGCCCAAAACATCAACGAGCTTATCCACGCGTTCGATCTCCACGCGAATGGTCTGGCGCGGCGCGGCATTTGCGACCGTTGGCGCGGCATCGGGGCGGCGAGCCGGTTCGGGTGCGGTGGGCATTTCAGGCAAGACTGGAATATTGTCTGCGATAACCGCGGGCGCCTCTTCCACCACCTCTGGTAGCCCATCCTCTTGATATTCAATTTCGATATCGGCGCTACCCTCGACGAATTCGAATATCTTATGCACCTCTTCCGCAACAGATTCGGTTTCAAGCGTGATGTGCCAGCTTAGATAGCATTGGCCGGGATCGAAACCGGCGGCATCGGGAAGCTGGCTGTCCTCCAGCGCGGCATAGCCCTCCCCCAATGCCAAAGCGTCGCGCAGAACCAGATAGGGATCATGGCCACGGGCAAATATGTTCGGGTCCAAAGCCAATTTTATGCTGACCTGCTGCGGATGCATGGGCGGATCGCCCAGATCCATCAGCGAAAAGTTCATCGGCATCGCCGAGAATTCTTCGACCGTATCCTCGCCCAGCTCACCATCGACCAGAGCTTCCAGCGCCAGGATCACACGTTCATCGGTTGCTGGATCCGTCGTATTGCCTTGCCGGCAGGCGCCGACCATATCGGCCAAGTGATCGCTTGCTCCCAACATGGCAGCCAAAAGCGCTGGTTCAGCCAGCAAAACCCCCGAGCGCAGCCCTTCCAGAACGGTTTCAAACCGATGCGCAAAGCCCACCAAGGCGTCCAAAGCGAAGGCCCCTGCACCGCCTTTAATCGAGTGGACCGCGCGAAATACCGCATGCACCGTATCAGGTTGGTCGGTTCCGGTCTGGATTGCCCGCAAGCCTTCGTCCAAGGCCCCAAGCAATTCATCGGCTTCGACGAAAAATATGTCTCTCAGATCATTTACGCTGACCATATCCGCCTCATACCGCCGTCACACGCCGGATCGTCGCGACAAGCGACACATCATCGAAAGGTTTGGTCAGCCAGCCCGTCGCCCCTGCCACCCGCGCCCGTTCACGCAAATCCTGCGCGCCTTCGGTGCTGAGCACCAAGATCGGCACCCGCTTCGACGTATGCCCCGCCCGCACCGCGTCGATCAGGCCGAAGCCATCCATATTGGGCATATTGAGATCGGTCAGGATCAGGTCGGGATTGACCGCGTCCAGCTTGCCCAAGGCATCAACACCATCGACAGCCACCTCAACCTCGAACCCCGCTTCTTTCAGCGTAAGCCGCAACAGCTCTCGCATGGTAAAGCTGTCATCCACCGCCAGAACCCGAATAGTCATGCCTCAGCCTCCATACCAAGCACCTGCCGCGCGCCCATGATGTCGATTGCCGCAACGCAGTCAGGCGAAGGCGCATACAAAACAAACGTCTTGCCAAGTTCGAGCAGACGTCTGCGCCCGACGATCATCACCTGCAGCGCAGCCGCGCTGAGATAGCTGACAGCGGACAGGTCCAGCTCGACCCCGCTTCCTTCATCACTGAAGGCGGTTTCCATGTCGTCCCAAAGACCGTGGGCCGCATCCAGCGTCAGACGGGGCAGCGGTTCGATCCTGCGCATCATGCAAGCAACTCCGACAAGACGAAGGGCCAGCCGCCCTTCCGACGCTTTCAGGAATATCGCTGCAATGCTGAAGGAATGGTTTACCGCCACAGCCTAGATACGGCAGATTTGAATCATGATGTTCCAAGCAAAAAGGGCGCCCCGACGGGACGCCCTTTCCATACGACAGCAACAGGACTTAGCCTTGACGGCGGCGACGCACGCTGGCCGGGCGGCCCGGGATCGACAACTTCGCGTCATTGCGGGCTTTTTCCGAAATGACCTTGCCTTTGGACACGACCGCCAGACGGTCGGCCCGCAGGCGCAAAGCTTCGGTCGGATCGGCGGCATCCAGCACCACCAGCGATGCTTTTGCGCCTTTGCGCAGGCCGTAATCCTGCAGCCCCAAGATATAGGCGTTGTCTTCCGTTACCATGCGGAAACAGCGCGCCATTTCATCGGGATGGGTCATCTGGGCGACATGCAGGCCCATATAGGCCACATCCAGCATATCGGCGTGACCAAGGCTATACCACGGGTCCAGCACGCAATCCTGCCCCCAGCCGACGGTGATGCCATGGGCCTGCATCTCGCGCACGCGGGTCAGACCGCGACGCTTGGGATAGGTATCGTGGCGACCTTGGATGGTGATATTGATCGGCGGATTGGAAATCGCGGTAAGCCCCGATTCCGCGATCAGCGGCAACAGCTTGGACACATTGTAGTTGTCCATCGAATGCATCGACGTCAGATGCCCTGCCGCCGCGCGACGGCCCAGACCATGGCGCGTCACTTCGCGGGCATAGGTTTCGATATGGCGCGACATCGGGTCATCGGTTTCATCGCAATGGATGTCGATCATGATGCCGCGTTCCGCCGCCAGCCGAGTCATGTCACGGACGGATTCGGCCCCTTCTTCCATGGTACGTTCGAAATGCGGAATACCGCCGACAACATCCAGACCCATATCCAAAGCGCGGATCACGTTTTCACGCCCCGTCTTGGTGCGATACAGGCCGTCTTGCGGGAAGGCGACCAGTTGCAGGTCCAGATAAGGCGCGACGCGGCGCTTCACTTCCAGCATCGCCTCCACACCGCGCAGATGGTCCGGCGTGGTGTCGACATGGCTACGGATGGTCAAAAGGCCCATCGAGGCCGCCCAGTCACAATAGGTCACGGCGCGGTCGATCATTTCATCGACCGTCGCGATGTCGCGCAATTCGCCCCAAAGCGCGATGCCTTCCAGCAGCGTGCCCGAAGCATTCACCCGCGGCGTGCCGTAAGACAGCACCGCATCCATATGGAAATGCGGATCGACGAAAGGCGCCGACACCAGATCGCCGGTCGCATCAATCACACGCAATGCTTCGGCGTCGATCTTGCCGATCTCGGCGATATGCTCGCCTTTGATCGCGATATCGGCGACGTCACCATTGGGCAGCGTGCCGCCCTTAACGATCAGATCAAACATTATCTTTCCCCTTTACGATAAGGCACCATCAAGGCTTGCGGCACCTCGGCACGGCGCGACATCACGATCAACGCCAGAATGGACAATACATAAGGCGCCATCAGGAACAGCTGATAGGGCACCACAGCGCCGATTGGCGTTTGTTGCAGGCGGATTTGCAAGGCGTCGAATGCGGCGAACAGCAACGCGCCCAGAACCGCTTTGCCCGGCCTCCATGCCCCGAAGACCACCAAAGCGATGCAGACCCAGCCGCGCCCGTTGATCATCTCGAAGAAGAAGCTGGAAAACGCCGAGAGCGTCAGGAAGCTGCCGCCTACCGCCATCAGCCCCGATCCCACGATCACAGCGCCCAGACGGATGCCGGTCACCGAAACGCCTTGTGCCGACAAAGCGGCCGGATTTTCACCCGCCGCGCGTAGGGCCAGCCCCAGAGGCGTGCGATACAGCACCAAAGCCACCAGACCTGCCACAGCAAAGCCCGCCCAGCTAAGGGCCGTCTGCGAGAAGACAGCCTCGCCCAAGAACGGCAGATCCGACAGGAACGGAATATCAAGCGGCTGGAAGGGTTCGATCTTCGGCGGCGAGGTCACCTGCGGCAGCGCCAAGCGATAGGCGAAATAGCTGGTCGCGGTGGCCAACATGGTCACACCCAAGCCCACGACATGCTGGCTTAACCCGAAGGGCACCACCAGCACCCCGTGCAGCAGCCCGAACAAAGCGCCCGCGCCAAAGGCCACGGCCACGCCCATCCACAGCGGCAACCCCAGATAGACCGCCATCCAGCCCGCAAAGGCACCGATGGCCATGATGCCTTCGATACCAAGGTTCAACACGCCCGCGCGTTCACAGATCAATTCGCCCATGGTGGCAAAGATCAGCGGCGATGCGATGCGGATCATCGCGGCCCAGAAGCTGGCCGAGATCAGGATTTCAAACACGGCCTGCATCACGCGCCCCTTTTCATCAGTTTATTCATGGCCATCATCCCCGCACCAGCTTGAAACGGGTCAGGAAAATCGCCAGCACCATGAACAAAAGCGCCACCGCCAGCAGCATATCGGCGATATAGGTGGGGACCCCTGCCGCACGGCTCATGGAATCCGATCCAACAAAGATTCCGGCCACGAACAAGGCGGAGACGACAACCCCCAGCGGATGCAGCAAGGCCAGCATCGCCACGATCACCCCGAACAGGCCGAAGCCCGGCGACAGATCGGATGTCAGATGGCCCTTCAGACCCGCCACTTCCGACCAGCCCGCCAAAGCGGCCAGACCGCCCGACAAGAGCGCGGTTTTCACCAGCACGCTGTTCACCGGCATCCCCGCAAAACGCGCGGCTTTGATGTTTTGGCCGACAGCCCGCATCTCGAAACCCAAAGTCGTGCGTTTTTGGATGAACCAAACCACCACAGCGGCGATCAGCGCGATGCCAAAGCCCCAGTGCAGGCGCAAACCATCCATGATGCGCGGCAGACGCGCTTCCTTGACCAAGGCCGCCGATTTTGGCCAGCCCATGCCCATCGGATCTTTCATCGGCCCTTCAAGCAGATAGCCGACGAACAAGGCCATGACGAAGTTCAAAAGCAGCGTCACCACCACCTCGTCG
>DALYSR010000174.1:919-6845 GCA_031991825.1 Paracoccaceae bacterium | reverse complement strand
TCATCGCTATTTGTCTCCACTATAGCATGAGCAGGAATTCACTGGGTCGTTACAGCGCAGCCTCTATCTGCGGTGTCAGCACATAAAGCAGTCCAGTGAGCGCCGCGACGAACAGAAATGGGCCAATAAGAAGACCAACGTAAAGATGCATCCGCATCAGGAAGGAGCGCATCCCAGAGGGAGCGCCATTAGAATTTTGCTGTGACATGTAGGTAGCCTCTGACGGAGCGATAAAATCACTAATTTTTAGATATTTAGCTTTGTCAGATGAGGTTTGGCGGCCCTCTTACGGGAGCCGACGGATCATGTACTCTATTTGCCGCCAAGGCTGCTCTGGGAAGAATAACATGAGCAAGATAGGTTTGTTCGGCCTCAAGAATACTTGGCTGATGGCGCGCTGGAAGTGCGGCGGTGTGGCAGCAGATATCGCAATCTACGTGGGCCATTCCACCTTCGTGGCCACAGAGGTCATCCAGCGAACCACCAGACAATAGAAAGGCCTGCAATTCTAGTGCGGCGACAGTGGGAACAGATTTCATAGCCGCGCTTGTGCTGAATGCGAAAGCAAGCAGCAGCGTCAACAAGCACAGGCTTGTTCGTATGGCGCGCGTGAGGAACATCGAAACCTCATAAGGCTGCCGCCGGCTTAGTGCAACAAATATGCAATCCCAGAGACTTCATCTAGGGAGAAGGCTTGTCTTGCGAAGTGTCAGCGCAGCTTTCGATGTTAGATCTTACGTGCTTATGTAGCGGGCGCTCAACCACTCGTCACGTAGCAGGCCATATACCAATATGTCGCAAAGACCTTTGTGGGTGGCTTCATGTTGCCTCAGGCATCCTTCCCGCGTGAATCCCAGCCGCTCGGCGAGCCGCGTGGATGCCAGATTCTCGGCATCGACTTCGGCATAGAGGCGGCGGTAGTCACCCCCTTGGAAAAGGTGATCGATCAATGCGCTCATGCATTCGGTTGCCACGCCAAGCCCCTGCCGATGTGCAGCGGTCACGTATCCCAGTTCAAGCACCCCGTCATCGGGTCCGGGACATGCAACATAACGCCCCGCGATGGATCCGTCGGCTTTATCTATCGCGACCCAGGTCCGACCGGGCCAGTCGCTGTCCGTCAGCCAATCGGCCAATTGCTCCACAGAGGTAAAGTGGGGCTGGGACATGTATCGGCATTGAGCTTCGTCGGAAAACGTGCCGAAGAGCGCTTCGGCGTCAGACCGCAAAATCGCCCTCATGTGAAAGCGCGGCGTATCAAAGCTGTCCGTGGCCAAAAGCGAGGTCATGCATCGATTCCAATCTGACTGCTGCACAAGCCATAGCCGGATTTCTCGAAAGTCGCCACGGGAAGCGGAGAGCGGCAGCCCGCTTTGTCCTGCATAGCAGGGGGTGGGTATCGTCCCCAAAATTGGTGGGGCTCGACCGTAGAATTTTCTCGTAACGTTGACCGAAGCGTATCCGTCTTAATCAAGGGGCTATTCAATCCCAGCTCTGGCATGTCAATTAAGACCGCATCGCCAGAACGAGTTGCACCATGAACTTGAAATGCGCTTTGCCAAGTTCACGCCGATACTCATAGCATTTTGAGAGCCGCCCTCCACTGAATGTGTCGCAGAACCAGCATGACACTGCTGACGCCTGCAGGAAGGGGGGCGGACAGCCACCACATGCGAATAAAATGGCCGCTCAAAAGGAGAGGCCTTAAGGTTCAAGACGGGCGTGATGTACTTTGCCCTAAACAAAAGGCCCGCATTCATTGCGGGCCTTTTGTTTAGATCGCCCGTTTGTATCGGGCGGCTGTGACCTCTTCGACCTGCGCTTCGGCCTTTTGCAGCCGCGCCAGCATCAGGGCTTGGCGCTGGCTATCGGCAAGCTGCGCATAGGTTTTCTCGGCGGTGAAATGCACCATCACCTCGTCACGCAAGGCGCTGATTTCCTTGTCCAACACCTGTGAAAGGCTGGCCTCTCGGGCCTGCTCTTTGCGCAAGGTGGCAAGGAAGCGACCGATATAGGGCAGCGCCTCGGTGGCTTGGGTGCGGGCTTCGTGGCTGACACGATGCTGCAAGTCGGCCTGCCGCGAAAGACAGGCCGCCTGCGCCGCCTGAGCGGCATTCAGGCTTTGGGAATATTGCGTCAGGGTCTGGTCCTCGACCCGACGCAGGATATCCAAGGCTTTGATCTTGCTGTTCATCAGATGATCGCGCGTTGTGCTTGTTCGACATCTTCGAAGCTGGGTTGCAGATGCAGCGGCAGGTTGCAGCGCGCAAGTTCAGTGCAGACGTTCGGCGCATTGCTTTTCGCCATTGATGTCAGCACGTCACGGATCAGCTTGATCATATGGGCGTCGCTCTCTTCGATCTGCTGCATACGCGCCGCCAAAGGCGAAACCACGCAATAGGCAAGGAAAACGCCAAGGAAGGTGCCGACCAAAGCGCCTGCAATCATCGCACCAAGGATTTCCGGCGGCTCGTCCACCGAGGCCATGGTCTTGATCACCCCCAGAACGGCTGCAACGATGCCGATGGCCGGCAGGCCGTCCGAACAGGCATTCAACGCGGCTGCTGGCGCCGCGATTTCTTCTTCGTAGATTTCGACCCGACGGTTCAGCGCGTCTTCTATTTGGTAGGGGTCGTCGAATTGCATCGAGACCAGGCGGAAGCTGTCGACGATTATGGTGCGCGCAGGGGCGAAAGCGGCGACTTTCGGGTATTTATTGAAGATATCGCTGCTTTCGGGGCGTTCGATATGCGGCTCGACCGCCAAGATGCCACGGTTGCGATACAAGCGGCTCAACTCGTACATCAGCTTCAGGCAATCACCGTAATGGTTTTTGCTCCAGCGCGGACCTTTCATCGTCCGGATGATCCCTTTCCAGGTGTCAAGGATCATCGACAACGAATTGGAGATGACGAAAGCGCCGATCGCGGCGCCGCCAACCATCATCCCCTCGTAAGGCAGGGCATGCAAAACGATGTCCATCTTGCCGCCGGACAGCATATAGCCGCCGAAGACCAGACCGACGACCAATATTAACCCTATGAAAATCATCATTGCGAGCGCCTCAGTCTAAACTCTGTTGAGACGTCTATACGCAAGAACAAAAATAATATACATTGAATAATGAAGGAGAAACCGTATTATTCTTGGTTCCTTACTGAGTGGATAGCATGTCTGATCAAAACCTTCCCTATGTACGGCTGTTTGGCCCTGAAGAGCTTCCGGTTAAAATTTCCGATTGGCCCGAAGGGGTGGGCGTCGCCGTCTGCCGCGCGGTTGGACGCACGGTATCGATGCAACCCTATCACGTGACCGAATCCGGCATGGGTCTGCGCAAGCGCCTGTCGGCCGAGGTGGGTGAAGCGATTATGGGGTTCAGTGTCTATCCGGCGATGCGGGGGCTGTCCGAATATAAGATTAGCCAACTCGAAGAGCAGCGCCTGCTCAGCGAGTTGGAAGCAACCTTGCGTTCGGCCCCCCTGCTGATCGAAGCCGCTGCCGATTTCGCCATCAACTACGAATTCGCCGAAGAAGAAGGCATCGGCATGGATTCCTTGGGGGAAAGCGGCAAGCGGAATGCGGAAACCGCGCAGTCTGCGGCGCGCGACCAGATTCCGGTCGGCTATGTGCCGTTTGAAAAGCCCGATCCGAATTGCGAGCTGATCGCCGGTGCCGTGCTGCGTCCGGCTGGCGCTGCTGGTGTCGACCTGATCCTTGCCCCCGAACAATTCGCGAAATCGCGCGACATGGCCCCCGAGGTCAGCGTCATGGTCCGCGAGGATTCGCTGCGCGTGGCCATTCCGCTCGCGGGGGCGATGATTAATGGCAAGCTTCCTCCGGCGGTGCGTATCCCGGCGGGTGCCTTGATGATGGGCCAATCGGGTGGCAAGGCCATTCCGGCCTTGGTGATGCGTCGCGGCTCGTTCCTGTTTGTCGCGCCGGAATATGGCTCGGTGGCGACGGCTGCTTCGGTTGGTGCGCCTGCCGCGAAAGCGCAGGGCGGGTCTGCCTTCCCGTGGAAGCCGATTGTGATCACGCTGGCTGCGGTTGCAGTGGTTCTGGGGATTGCCGCGGCGGCATATACCGTCATGCAAAAGGGCGATGCCGTCGAGCAATCGGCCGCTCCGGTGGATTCGCTGCGCTCCAGCTTGTTCGCGCCGGAAAATTGATCCAGGCAAATGGTTAAAGAAAAGCCCGGCATCGATGATGTCGGGCTTTTTGATTACTTGGCCTTATCGAGCGCCGATCCCAATTCGATGGTCACGCGACGGTTGCGCGGATCATCAGGCTGCAGCGGGTCCAAGGGGCGGCTTCCGCCCGCGCCGGAAATCAAGCTAAAGCGTTTGGGATCGAATTCATTCGCCACCAGAATCTTGCGCACTTCTTGCGCCCGTTCACCGGACAGCTCCCAGTTATCAGGCGCATCTTCCGCCTCCTTGGTGTCACCATCGGTATGACCGGTGATGCGGATCGGATGCGGCAGCGCGATAATAGTTGGCGCAAGGCCTTGCAAAATCAGCATCAATTCGGGAGTGGGCGTGCTTTTGCCGGCGGCGAACATCTCGTTTTCGCCCAGATCCAGAATGTCGACGGTCAACTGACCTTCGATCTGGCGCACCAGCAGGTTGCCGGCCATCGACGCCAGAGCGGGCTGATTTTGGAACTGTTCAAGAATATGCGCGCCGACCTTTTCCAAAGCCTCGCCCGCGGGCGCTCTAGCGCTATCCTTGCGACCGGATTCCTCTGCAAGTTCGGCCCAAGGATTGGCGGCACCGGCGCTGGATTGTTCTTCTTCGGCCTTTTCGGGCGATGTTTCGCTATGGATGGTTTCCTGCTCGCTCAGCACCGCACCTTGCAACACGCCCTCGCCGCCCGGTTGCCCAGCAATCTGTTCACTCGGGGTGAAATACTGGGCGATGCCTTCCAGCTTGGTCTCGTCAGATACCGATAGGATCCACAGCAACAGAAAGAACGCCATCATTGCCGTCATGAAATCGGCATAGGCAACCTTCCAGTGGCCGCCATGACGGGCATGCTTATGCCCCTTCTTCGATCGCCGAATGATGATTGCGTCGTTTTTTCCGGCCATCGACTCTGCACTCCTGCTTGGTGATCCAAGAATTCATGCAGAGTACTAAATGATTAGAAAGAATAGTTGAAGAATAATAACAGTGATTGGACTTATACGACTTCAGTGGCGCTTCGGGTATATTTGCCAAAGCCAACCGAACGGGCATAGTTTGCTTTGCGTTCGGAATAGCTGGGGGCGACCAGAGGGTAGTCCTCGGTCAAATTGAACGCCTCACGATAGGCTTGCTCGGTCATGCCGTGCTCAGCGCCAAGGTGGCGTTTCAACATCTTGAAACCCTTGCCGCAGCAGAGGCAAAAAACCTTGTCACGGGTGACGGCGGTATTCGCCGAAAGGGAAGAGACCTGCGGCTTGACGGGGGCAACAGGTGCGGCACCCAATTCGGCGGTAAGCTTCGTGGTAAGCGCAACGATGCTTTCAATGGTCGCATCGGGGCGGGCAGCATAGGAGGCTACAATTTGAGCAACCAGCGTGTTCTTGTCTTCCATGAGTAATCTCAGCAAATGCTCGCAATGAACTGCGTATATAAAACGACTAAATTTGATCTAGATCAAGTAAAACTTCTCTTATCGTTTGGCAACAGGCTTGTGTGCATCGTCAGCCTTGCCCCGTTTTCCGGTCAATTTGATGATTCGCGGCAACGAATGCCGCTATTTGCTCTAGGGTCAAATCTGTACATACTATTCTTGCGTATACTTGAATCTGCAAAATTCCGCGCAACAACGGCTGGTTTCTGCCGAGGCGATATGCTGCGACAAAACGCCACAGGTAATGCGCCCGGATGCTCGATTTTCCCAAGATATGCTGGGTTTTGCATAAGTTGCTGACGGACTCTGA
>DALYSR010000174.1:0-909 GCA_031991825.1 Paracoccaceae bacterium | reverse complement strand
AGAAAGGTTGCGCGGTAAAAACGTATTGATCTAAGAGATTTTTTTAATTGCAAACCTCAGACCTTTTGCTGCCGCTAACCTTATTACCGTTATCGACGGCCTCCTTGGGATAAGTGAAACAATGCCTCTGGCCTCAATCTGGAACGGGCAGTATTGCGCTCTGCCGGCTTTGCCATTGCACTGCCGCAGGCCGCTAGGGGTATTTGGCTTTCCTATCCTATTCTTGATGGATAGTTCTGCATCGCAACGTCAACCGCGTGTCTTTACCGATGACTTCATCTTGGCACTCGATTTGACGCTTGGCGAGGTCTTGGCCGAAGAGATGAATATTGTGGTGCCCGATGGTAGCGTGATCGTCGTCTGCGTGACGATCAACCAGGGCGATGACCATCTGGGTTTGCGACTGGCGGGCGAGGTGCTTTACAAAATCATCGCCACCTATCACAGCAAAGAACCGTCTTCGCTGTTTTACTGGGCCTTCCAGAGCCTTGCCTTGACTTGGCTCGGAGAGGAACACACCGAACATGCCGCGTTAGACCTTATTGCCTTGGACATATTGGGGCTGCCGCGGGAATGTTCCTGCGTGGCGGTGCAGGAATATCTAAGCTTCCTAGAGCCTGATTTCCGCATGAAGAAACCATGGATCGGTCTGGGCAACCTTTTGGCGGAACGCCAGACGGCGAAGGCAGGTTATCGTGCTTTGCAAAATAGCTTTGCTGTGGCGGATGTCTTGGTAAATATCGGATTATAATCCTTCAAATAGCATGAATAGATAAGCTTTATCTTTATTTATATATGTTTTTGTGGCATTCCTTGTTCGACCTCGCAGGAGGAGTTTTCGCGCATGGATCACCAGACTATCCCGACGGATCGCTCTCAGCCGTGGCCCTTGGCACTGCAGGTGGAGCG
>DALYSR010000173.1:0-6927 GCA_031991825.1 Paracoccaceae bacterium | reverse complement strand
CCTGAAAGCCTATGGTCAAGGCGGCTGGCTGAATGAAGCTTTGACCAAAATCTATGACGAACAAGGTCTTAGCTTCATGGGCGCTTGGCCCGAAGGCTTCAACGGCGTCGGCACCAAGGGCGGTCATGCAACCAGGCCGGAGGACGCCGCCACGTTCAAGGTGCGCGTGCCGCCGATCTTCCCGTTCACCGAAACCATGCAGGCGCTTGGCTATCAGACCGCGGCGATCGATTGGGGCGAGCTGTATTCGGCGATCCAGACCGGTATCGTGGCGGGCGATGCGGCCAATGTGGTCTTCTATGACCTGACCTATTTCCCCGATCTGCTGACCGACTGGACCTATACCCGCACGCAGCTGGTCACCGGTGCTTTGACGGTTAACAATGACTCGCTGGCAAAACTGACGCCGGAACAACAAGATGCGGTGCGCAAGGCTGCTGCGGAAGTCATGGAGGAACGCTTCGCCGCCGCCGAGGCTGCCAACAAGGCCGATGCCGAAAAGTGGAAAGCCTTGGGTCTGACCTTCATCGAGCCGTCGGAGGCCGAAATGGCAGCCATGGTGGCGAGCGTGCGGGAAAAAGTCTGGCCGCAGATGGAAGCGGTCATCGGCGCCGAGCTGATGGGGTTGATCCGCGAAAACGCTTCCGCCAACTGAGCCAAGACGCATGTTCGCTTTCCTTAACCTTTGCGACAGGGGGCTTAGCCTCCTGTTACAGGCCTTGGTCCTGCTCACCAGTGCAGCGGTGACACTTGCATTGGTTATTCTGGTTATCTGCCGGTATTTCTTCGATATTTCCCTGTCGGGCATGCATGAGGGCAGCCTGTTTGCCGCGATGTGGCTATACATGTGCGGGGCGATCTTGGCCTCGCGTCGCGGCGAGCATCTGGTGGTCGATTTTCTGGCGACATCGCTGAAAACCCCGCGCTGGAAGCTGCTGCATGCCTTGCTGATCGCGATTCTGACGCTGGGTGTCGCGCTGTTCTTCAGCCAGTGGATCTATGCGATGTTCGTCTGGGGCATGAAGCGGCCGCAAATCATTCCGGTGCTGAACGTGCCCTTGTGGTGGGCGCAGGCACCGATGGGACTGATGGCGCTTTGCGGTGTGCTTTACGGCCTGCGCGACATTGCGCGTGCCTTGGTCGGGCTGCAATCGCTGAAAGGGAGTCTCTGAGATGGAAGCTCTATTGGTTTTGGCCCTATTGCTGGTCCTTCTGGGGATCGGCCTGCCGGTGGCATGGTCCTTCGCGGGCGTGGTCGCGGCACTGACCTATCTCTATGACGTAAACCTCAACACATTGATGTTGCAGGGCTTTAGATCGTTGAACTCGCTGATCCTATTGGCGCTGCCGCTGTTCATTCTGGCGGGCTATCTGATGGAAGCGGGCGGCATCGCCACGCGGCTGATCAAATTCGTCGAAATGCTGATCGGTCGACGCAAGGGCGGTCTTGGCACGGCGATGGTCGGCGCCTCGGGCATGTTCGGCGCGATTGCGGGGACGGCCACGGCGGCGGTGGCCGCGATCGGCACCCTGATGATCGACCCGATGGAGCGGCGCGGCTATACCCGCGGCTATGCGGCGGCGCTGCTGGGGATTTCCTCGCTGATCGGCATTCTGATCCCGCCTTCGGTGACAATGATCCTGTTTGCGGTGGCGACCCAGCAATCGGTCGCGGCCTGCTTTGCGGCCACCTTGGTGCCCGGCCTGATGCTGATGGGCGGCCTGATGATCTATAACCGCGCGCAGATCGGGCGGACGATCCAGGAAATCCAAGATACCCAACGGATGACCCGCGCCGAACGGGGCGACACCACCCTGCGCACCCTGCCTGCGCTCCTATTGCCGCTGATCATCATCGGCGGCATCTATGGCGGTGTCTTCACCCCCACCGAAGCCGCCGCTTTCGCCGTGGCGGCGGCGGTGGGGATCGGCCTGTTCGTCTATCGCGACATGACGTGGAGGAAGCTGGCCGCAAGCACGGTGACGGCGGCAGAAACCACCGGATCCATCGTGTTGATCTTGCTGTTTTCCTTCGTGATCGGCCGCATTCTGGTCGCACAGCGCATCCCGCAAGAGCTGACCGAGATGGTGGCCGCCACCGTGTCGAACCCGACGCTGATCATCCTATTCGTCGCGGCCTTCCTGATCCTGATCGGCATGGTGATTGATGATGTGTCGATCACCGTGGTCATCGCGCCCTTGTTGCTGCCCTTGATGGTGTCGGTCGATATCCACCCGGTGCATTTCGCGTCGATCGTGGCGACTTCGGTGGTGATCGGGGCCAATAGCCCGCCGCTGGCACCGCTGTTATATATGGCCTGTCGGATCGGTAAGGCGCCGGTCAAGGAGGCGGTGATGCCCGCGATCATGCTGATCCTTTGGGTGGCGCTGCCCTTGATGGTGCTGACCACCTTCATTCCCGCCTTGTCGCTGGCTTTGCCGCGCTGGCTGGGTCTGCTGTGATCACGGCCCCATGACAGGAAAGCCCCCGCAACCTTCTGGCTGCGGTGGCTTTTTCGATTAGGGGCAGGTGTTGACGGGGGCGGCCTTCACGATCGGGAAGCAGGCCTCCCAGTCCTTGGTGCGCGGCGGCCAAGGGGTCAGGAATTCGGGGCTTTCTTCCAGTTGCAGCACGCCTTGCGCTTGCAGATCCTTCACACGGCCATCCAGATATTCCTTGATCACCGTGACCTTGCCCTGATCGACATGGGCCACCCAGACATCATTCACCACCTGACGATTGCCGCGCTGGAAGGTGCGGAACTGCACTTCGGCGGCGATCCGGCCTTGGGCTTCGTCAATGAAGAAGGCGTCTTTCGGGAAATAGATCGAGGTGTCCTTGGCCTGATCGCAAAAGGCCTTCAGATCGGCCAAGATCGCTTCTTGGCCCAGAACGCGGCTGGTCGGATAGGAAAAATCCACTCCCTCGGCAGTCGCGGATTTCATGGCATCGACATCGCAATTGCTCCAGGCCGAAGCGATGTCGAACAGCAGATCCTGCATCATGGCGCGCGGCGTGCCCGCGGCTTCGGGCGTGCCAGCAAAGGTGACATTGGGGCGCACTTCGGTGGCCTGCGCCGCCAAAGGCAGCAGGCAAAGGGCGGTGAGGGCGGCGGTCAGACGGAATGGGGTCATTTTGATCCTTCACATCCCTGCGTCGTCAAAGGGATGCCTTTGTTGCAAAAGAATGGCCGATGCCTGCCGCTATAGCCGCTTTGGCCCTATGAAAGCCAGTCTGCGCGCATGTGGTGGCGCCAAGGCGGGGCCTCATGCGCCCAGACGCCCGCTTTTCCTGCAATCGCGCAGCATTTTGGTGACAGATCGGGCGATGGCTGCCTTGGCGGCATCTGCGCGGTTGCGCGAGAGGCCTGCCACTGGCATGAAGGAAAAAACGGATGGCACAAATCCGTCGCGACAGCGAATATGAGAGGCGCCGATGAATTTTTCCTTGCAGGACCTGCGCGCGCTGGATGCGCTGATGCGCGAAGTGGCGGCTGCTGAAATCACGCCGCGCTTCGGCACGCTTGCGTCAGGCGATATCCATGCCAAGACCAGCGCCGACGATCTGGTCACCACCGCCGATCTGCGCGCCGAGGCAGCGTTGAGCGCCGGTTTGCTGAAGCTGTTCCCGCAAGCGATCGTGACGGGGGAGGAAGCGCTGAGCGAAGATACGCCCGAGGGCGGCTTCGATTATGACGCGCCGGAATTGCTGTTCGTGATCGATCCGGTCGATGGCACTTGGCCCTTCGCGCAGGGCATGCCGATTTTCGGGTCGATGGTCGCGGTGCTGGAACATGGCGAAACGGTCGCGGGGGTGATCCATTATCCGATCAGCGGCGAAAGTCTGGTCTGCCTGCAACAGCATGGCGTGCATCTGATTGATGCGACCGGCAAAGCCCGCGCCTTGCCGCCGATGCCCAGCGGCGCCGAGCTGCAGGCGGGCATCGCGGGCCTGTCGCAGACCGATCCGCAGCGCCAGAAGATCTGGGTCGATGCCTTGGCCGATGTGCCGCGCGTGATGGGGTTCTATTGCTCGGCATGGGAATATCGTCTGCTGCTGCTGGGATCGGTGGATTTTCTGTTCAACGACGGGTTGAACCCTTGGGACCATCTGGCGGGGCAGTTGATGGTGGCCGAACTTGGCGGCGAAGGCTTGGTGCTGGAGGGGGGCGATTGGCGCGACGATCCCGCACAAGCGATGCTGATTTCCGCGCGCACGCCGTCTTTGGCGAATGAGTTGCGCGCCAGATTGCGCCGTGCGGCAGCACAGCTTGCCGCCTAAGGCTGGCGGAACCAGATTCTGCGTCAAGGGGTGATTTCCGTTACGGAAAGAGCAATCCTCTATTAGCGCGGCACAGATGGGAAGAATATTCCCTTTCGGCGTCCATCTTTGCCAAGCCGTTTCATTGGCAGAAACGCGATTATCTGCCATCTTTCCCCCAGATAATTGCACGAGGTTTCCAATGCGCCTGACCGTTCCCATCGCCGCCCTGATCGCCGGTCTTGCGGCCCCTGCTTTTGCCGCCATCGAGGGCGTCGGCCCCTTGGTCAATGCCGAATGGCTGAAAGCCAATGCGGGCAATGAGAAGCTGGTGATCATCGATCTGCGCGACAAGATCGAAGAGGTCGAGCTGGGGGACAAGCCTTTCATCGAAAACGCGGTTGTCGCGCCCTATGCCAGCTATGGCTGGCGCAGCGAAGTCGCGGGCGTGCCGGGGCAGATCCCGTCGGTCGAGCAGATCGCCAAGTTGATCGGGGATTTGGGCGTCGATGCCGACGAACATGTCGTGCTGGTGCCTTGGGGCACCGATGCCTCGGAATTCGGCGGCGCGACCCGCGTGTATTGGACCTTGAAATATCTGGGTCATGACGGCGTGTCGATCTTGGATGGCGGCTGGCGTCAATATGATGCGGCGGGCCTGCCGCGCGTGGCCGAGCCCGCCAAACCGCAGCCGACCACCTTTGACGCCAAGCTCAATCCGGCGCTGATCGCCACCACCGCCGATGTGGAAGCCGCCCTGAAAGACGGCACCAAGCTGATCGACGGCCGCCCCGAGGCGCAATTCCTTGGCCAAGGCAAAAGCCCCGTTGTCCGCACCGAAGGCACCATTCCGGGCGCGCTGAACCTGCCCAACGGCAAGTTGTATAGCGCCGATTACGCAAGCTTCGCGCAACTGGATACCATCAATGCCTTGACCGAAGGCTTGGGTCTGGCCAAGGATGAAAAGAACATCGCCTTCTGCAACACCGGTCACTGGGCATCGATCATCTGGTTCGGCCTGTCGGAAATCCAAGGCAATAAGAACACCACGATGTATGACGGCTCGATGGCCGAATGGGCCGCAGACGACGCCCGCCCGATCCAAGTCGGCGCCAAGTAAGTCCGCCGCGCCGTGCAAGAATTATCCCTTGGTCAAGGCTGCGCTCTTTGCGTGGCCTTTGCCATATTCTAAATGAAGACGTATAACATGAGCAGTATCCCTTCCGCCGCCCCCGCGGCCACGGCGTCCCAAGCGCCAAGTTACCTGTCTGCCGCCATGCCCGATCACGGGCCGCTGCGGGTCGCTTCGATCTTTCTGGTGCTGGGTTTCGCGCTGATCACCTATCTGGTCGATCTGCGCCAAGGCGCGCTTTTCGTGCTGGGCGCCTTGATGGGCTTTGCGCTGTATCAAGGGTCTTTCGGCTTTACCGGTGGTTGGCGCAATATGTTGGTCGAACGGCGCGGGCGGGGGATGCGCGCGCAGATGCTGACCATCGCGGTCGCCGCCGTGGCGATGATCCCGCTGCTGGCGGCAGGATCGGTGGGCTCGCAGGCGCTGGTCGGGCAATTGGCACCGGTCGGTGTTTCGGTCATTTTGGGTTCGATGATGTTCGGGCTTGGCATGCAGCTGGGCGGCGGCTGCGGGTCGGGCACTTTGTTCACCGTGGGCGGCGGCTCGGCGCGGATGTTGGTGACCTTGGTCTTCTTCATCATCGGCGCGGTGGTCGGCACCGCGCATCTGCCGTGGTGGCTGGAACAGCCCAATATGGGCACCGTCGATCTGGGCCTGCAACTGGGCACCGGTCCGGCAATCGCGCTGACTTTGGCGGGGCTTGGCCTTGTCGCCCTGATCACCGTGGTGATCGAGAAAGCCGCGCATGGCAATGTGCAGCGTGAACCCAGCCCCCGCCGCGAAGGTTGGAGCTGGCTGCTTTACGGGCCTTGGCCGCTGATAGGCGCGGGTCTGGCGCTGGCCTTGTTCAATGTGGCGACCCTGCTGCTGGCGGGCCATCCGTGGTCGATCACCTATGGCTTCGGGCTGTGGGGCGCGAAGATCGCCCAAGCGATTGGCATTGATGTGGCATCGTGGGAATTCTGGACCTGGCCTGCGCAAGCGCGGGCGCTGAATACTTCGGTGCTGAATGATACCGTCTCGGTGATGGATTTCGGTCTGGTGCTGGGTGCGGGTCTTGCGGCGGCTTTGGCGGGAAAATTCGCGCCCAAGGCGAAACTGCCATGGGGATCGCTGCTGGCGGCGGTCGTTGGCGGCTTGCTGATGGGCTATGGCGCGCGGCTGTCCTTCGGCTGCAATATCGGCGCGCTGTTTTCGGGGATCGCCTCGGGCTCGCTGCATGGCTGGGTCTGGTTCGGCTGCGCTTTTGTCGGCTCGTTCTTCGGCATTCTGGCGCGCCCCCTGTTTGGGCTTGATGGGTTGAAACGCAAATGAGCAATCGTAACACCTTGTTGTTCGGCGCGGTTTTGGCCGTCGCCACCGGCGCGATTGCGGCAGATCACATCGCCAAACCGATCCCGCCGCGCCCCGTAGCTTCGGCCGCCAAAGCCCCAAGCGGCGGCGCGCCTTGTGCGGCTGGCGCCCCTTGCGCCGCAGGAGCCGTGGCCCCTTGCGCGGCCGGTGCCGCCCCTTGTGCTGCTGGCGCACCCTGCGC
>DALYSR010000172.1:0-6951 GCA_031991825.1 Paracoccaceae bacterium | reverse complement strand
ATCGACCTGTGGAGGGCGTGGCGCAAGCCGTAATGAAAAAGGCCACCACACTGCGACTGAGCCGCAGAAATGATGGCCGAAGACATAAGTCGAGTTGGACAGCTATGTCTTCAAGCGGATCGAGGTTGGGCAATCCGCGTGCGTCTAAAGTAACTCGGGCAAATTAGAGAAGAAACTCATGATGTCCCCAATGCGCCGAAATCCGCCCATGTAAGATCGCAAACCTTAAAACGAAACAAGACGCCCTAAGGCGCCCTGTCCCATCATCCTAGCCGAATTGCATGTTGTGATGGGACTATGTCCAAACCACGCGATGCGTGAGCCAGCCGATTTGATAACCATAGCATGGAAATCGATCACACGGGGTAACGTCTGCCAGATCCGCCGTGACCTGATGTTACCCCCCCTTTCAGCCCCGTTCCCCTGCCCCGCCATCGTGCGGGGTTTTTCAATTCCGGAGGATCAAATGGCTAAGGCCAATTTCTCAGCATGCCTTGCACATGTTCTCGCCTCTGAAGGCGGATAGGAACGCCGCAAGCATGGTGGTTCCAAGCGGCGCATCTGGCACAAGATTTACATTGCTGTTGATGAGCTAACATTGGAAATCCGCGCGGTTGAGGTAACCTCCAGCGCTATCGGGGATGCGCCAATCCTGCCCGACTTGCTCAACCAGATCTCCCCTGATGAAAAGATCACCTGTGTGACCGCAGACGGTGCCTACGACACGCGCGCCTGTCACGATGCAATCGCCGCCAGAGGTGCAGTGGCGGTCATACCGTCCCGCAAGAACGCCCCCTTATGGAAGCCTACAACGGACGGTGCGAAGGCACGCAACCATGCTCTGAAGACTTCGAAACGTCTTGGCCGCGCGCTCTGGCGCAAATGGAGCGTGTATCACCGTCGCAACCGAGTGGCAGCCAAGATGAATTGCATAAAACAGCTCGGACACCGGCTCATGGCTAGGGCGTTCGATAGGCAGGCGGCAGAGGTCCATATCCGTGCCGCAATCCAGAACCGCTTCACAGCCCTTGGGACCGCTGGGAAGGCGGATAATCAATTCATTAAGTGACGCCTTTAAAGGTGCTAATAAAAGGTCCACAAACAGCACTGAGGTTAACATGGCACATTCGATATATGCCAGCGTGACAGCCAGCGTCACCGAGCTTAAGCGCAATCCTATGGGCACCGTCGCGGCAGGTAACGGCGCCGCAGTCGCAATCCTTAACCGCAATGAACCGGCCTTCTATTGTGTCCCAGCGGATGAATATGCGGCCATGCTGAACTTGATCGAGGATGCCGAACTAAACGCAATCGCTGATGCACGGGCTGGAAGTCCGGAAATCGCGGTGTCTCTGGATGACCTATAATCTGCGCTTTCGCGAGGAAGCGAAGAAGGAATGGGACTGTTTCGGGGCGACGGTCCGCGACCAGTTCAAGAAGAAGCTGGCCGAAAGGCTTGAAACGCCTCACGTTCCGGCGTCAAAAATCCATGGCTCTGCCAACCGCTATAAGATCAAGTTGCGGGCAGTAGGATATCGACTGGTCTATGAAGTCAGAGATGCAGAGCTTGTCGTCAGCGTTATTGCAGTTGGCAAGAGAGAGCGGAACGCCGTCTATAAAGATGCAGCCAAGAGGCAGTAAACCTATGAAGGGGGTGTCACTCGGATTGCATATAATGAACGATGATCTCGATTTTTGTGGCCCACTATCCTGAATCTTCATTTATTAATATTATCTTACATATAATTTCGCCCAAATATGTAGCGCGCAGAAACCTCCTCACCACGATAAGGTCCATTCTTCGCCCGATATCCTCAGCAGGCCATATCGGCTTCAGGGGGTCATGCGCGCTGGCGCTCCGTAAGTCCCTCAGAATCTCATCATCGCCCAGATAACGCGTGCTGTCTTGTTGGCCGCTGCGACCGTGGCAACATTCGCCGACCGACGCGCACGCAGCTTGGCAAGCCAAAGCCATGACGCGGCTCGCCACCGCATGATCGAACCGCTACCATGGATCAGCAGGCGACGTAGATAACCATTTCCGCGCTTGCTGATCCCCGCCGAGCCGATCAACGCCGCCCGTCGCGTTCTGTCGTGGCACCAAACCCAGCCAAGCCGAGAAGTGGCGGCCTGATTTGAAATCGACGGGATCTCTCGTGGCCGCACTCATTGCCGTTGCGATGATCACCCCCACAGCTGGGATCGTCATCAAGCGCCGAAAGGTCTTGTTCTGCCGCGTCATGGCCACGAGATCCTTGTCGATGGCGGTGAAGCAGTAAAGCTCCCGCACTCACCGCCTTCGGGTTGCAGATCCTGACCGCACAAAACTTTCGTCCATTTTGCAATCCTAGCGGACCACAATACGTGGATGACCTACTTTCCTCGCCTAAAATGCAAAGGATTTGAAACATATCCCCTAGCTGACAGTTCCTCTCCTACTTATTCATCGGCTCTGCAGCCTTGTCGCGCGGGCCTCAAATAGGAGAGCGTCCATGCAATCGGCCACATTAATCACGGATACTCAAAGCATCCATCCGCTACATGCGCTGCTTCTCGCCTTTCCTGCGACACTCTTTCCGGGAACCTTTGCCGCGGGTGTCACCTATGCCCGCACAGCCGAAATCCAATGGTCGAATTTTGCTCAATGGCTGAATGCGGCGGGCTTGATCTTTGGCGCGCTTGCGGGGGTTGCCGCGGTCGCGAGTTATGTCAAGCGTCGCCGCAGCGCAGGAGCAAATCATGCGCTGATACATGGCGGGCTTCTTGCGGCGGCTTTAGCTACCGGACTCATCGCGGCCCTTGTGCTTGCCCGCGATGCCTTTGGCAGCATCCCCGAGGCTTTATGGTGGTCGGGGGCTGCGGCGCTTTTCGCGCTCGCTGCTGCTTGGGTTGGATTTTCCGACCGGAGGCTTTCGTGATGCGGTCGCTGCTTCTTGCTGCTGGCGTCACAGCCCTAGCCGCCCCGCTTGACGCGCAACAGGGCGGCATTGGCCCGAACCCTGATCTGCCGGTCCCGAGCCAAGGGCTGTTGCCCGAAATGACCATCCCGCGACCCACCGCTTGGGAGGGTGCACTGCCCAGCGTCCCAGAGGGTTTCGCCATCAGCGCCATTGCGACCGGGCTGAAGATTCCGCGGCAGCTGCTGATCCTGCCCAATGGCGACATTCTTGTCGCAGAAGGAAAGGGACAGGGGGCGGCGGTACTGAGACCCAAGGATCTGATCGCGGGCTTCATCAAGGGTCTCGGCAAGAGCCCCGAGGTAGGAGGCGACCGGCTGACGCTTTTGCGTGACGCTGATGACGATGGGATCTACGAGCTGCAGACTGTCTTTGCCGCTAATCTTAACTCGCCCTACGGTCTCGCGCTGATCGACGGCCAACTTTACGTAGCGAATCAAGATGCCGTGGTCCGCTTTGACTATGTGGAGGGCCAGACGGCCGCCTCGGGCCCACCCTATGAGCTGGTACGCCTGCCCACAGCGATCAACCACCACTGGACGAAGGCCATGACCGCGAGCGCCGATGGCCGTTCTTTGTATGTCGGGATCGGATCCAACAGCAATATCACCGAGCGCGGCATGATTGCCGAGGAAAATCGCGCGATGATTTGGGAGATCGACGTCGCAACCGGAGCGCATCGTCCCTTCGCAACCGGACTGCGTAATCCGACGGCGATGGCAGTACGGCCAGGCAGCGAGGTGCTTTGGGCCGTGGTGAATGAGCGGGATGAAATCGGCGCGGATCTGGTGCCGGATTACCTGACCTCGGTGCAAGACGGCGGGTTCTACGGATGGCCCTATAGCTATTGGGGCCAGAAAATCGACCCGCGGGTTCGGCCAAGTGATCCGGACAAGGTCGCCTCGGCGCTGGCTCCGGACTACGCCTTGGGCGCGCATGTGGCCGCGCTTGGCATGGCCTTCTCGAATGCGGCGGTCGGCGAGCCCTTCGCCGAAGGCGCCTTCGTGGGATTGCACGGGAGCTGGAACCGCAAGGATCCGGTCGGCTACAAAGTGATCTTCGTGCCGTTTGACGGAGCGCAGCCCGCCGGTCCGCCAGTTGATTTCATCACCGGCTTTCTGACGCCCGATGGAAAAGCGCGCGGCCGTCCGGTTGGGGTGGCGATTGACCAAACTGGAGCACTGCTCGTGGCGGATGATCTGTCGAACACCGTTTGGCGGGTCACACCCCCAGGACGCTAAGCTGGATGTCATACTCTTGCCGCCAGGTCGCAAGAGTTGCTCAGGCCCAGATCAATAGAGGCACAAGGTTTCGTTCAAGAGCACATCCAGCAGGCTGCCGTCGAAGCTCTAGATGAAGGCTTTCTGGGTGCGATGTACTCTTGCATGATCAGCTAAAGTAACGACAAGGGCGTTTGCATCCACTTTGCAGGCTAAGCCACTGATCAGTCGGCTAGCCGACATTCCTCCAACTTTCTAACCTGTCGCCCATTTATGTCGAAGTTATCAGGCGCCAGCCACCTTTCGTAGGTCGGCCGCAGATGTTGCCAGTCTTGATCTGTCATCGCAAACCAAGCGGTGTCGCGATTGACACCTTTGACAACCATGTGCTGACGGAACACGCCTTCGGGATGGAAACCAAAGCGTAGGGCTGCACGCTTAGAAGGCACATTCAGGTCGTTGCACTTCCACTCAAACCTTCGATAGCCAAGGGCAAAGATATGGTCTGCAAACAGGAAAAGCGCCTCGGTCGCCATACGGGTTTGCTGGAGCGCAGGCCCCCACATGATGCTGCCAACTTCGATGACCCCATGGGTCTGATCAATACGCATCAAAGCTTGGCGGCCTTCCGCGCGGCCCGTATTTTTGTCTATCACGGCAAAGAATAGCGGGTCGGTGGAGGTAGATGAGGTCGCAATCCATGCGTCAAATTCCAACCGACTTTGGGGCGCGCTTTCGAACAGCCAGCGAAAACGATCCGCTGCCCCCTCCGCTGAGGCAGCTTCATAGAGAGTGCTCGCATGCTCATGTTTTAATGGCTCTAGCTGCACATAGCGCCCTTGCAAGGGGGCCAGCGCAGGCCGCGGTCTTGCGCACCAATTCGCCATATCCATGAGTTATGTCCTCTCTAAATATTCAGCACCTGCAGAAGGCTGGTATGGCCTGCATTTTCAGTCCAAAATCATCCAGATAAGTTTCAATTAACAGACCTGATGAGATGTGTTCTCAAAGGGCTCCGGACAGATCAAAGCTGACCTCCATAAAGACCGCTATGGATAGGGAAACTCCAGCTTGGCCACGAAACCCTGCGGATTATAAGTCAATGTTGCCCGACCATTGAGGTCATGTTCCGCCGAGAACAAAATCAGACGCGTGCCAAAGCCCGTTTTGGCGGGCGGTGTGACTTCGGGTCCCCCGCTTTCCGCCCACTGCAAGATGATTTCAGAGCTGCCATCAGGCTTGGCGATCTGCCTCCCGCTCACGGCCAGATGGCCGTTTGGGGCGGAGAGCGCGCCATATTTCAACGCATTCGTCGCCAGCTCATGCAAAATCATACCGAGCGGCATCAGATGACTGGGCGAAAGCATGATTTCGACCTCAGTGCTTAGGGACACCTCGCTGACGCCACCCCTATAGGGCTCTAGGATGACCTTCATCAGCTCCGCCAATGTGGAAGACCCTCCTTCCCTACTCGCCGCCAAGGCGCGACTATAGGCTTCAAGACGCCCCAATAAATCCGTACGATACTCTTCGGCACTGCGCCCGACCGTCTTGGTATGCGAGGCAAGTGCGAATACCGCGGCCTGCACGTTTTTGAGCCGGTGATCCAGTTCGCCGATCAGGATATCCTTCCGCTCGTCGGCCTGACTGCGTTCTGTTGCATCAATAATGGACAGCATCAGAATACGTTGGCCACTGTCAGGATGCTGCAAGCGTTGTGCGCTAACCAGCATGACGCGCGCGCCGAGATTGGGGAATTCGGTTCGCACCTCATAGTCAAAAACCGAAGCGCTTTTAGGGATTACCTGCTCCAACAACAGGTGCAGGTCCGGAATATCCCATTGGCCATTACCCAAGGCCTTGAAGGCTACACCGATGGTCTCATCGCGGGTGGTCTGAAAATCACGATAATAGCCTGGACTGGCGCTAAGAACGCATAGATCATGATCAAGCACGAGGATTGGATCCCGCAGGGTACTCACAATTCCTACGGCTTGGAGATGGGAGCCGCGCAACAGCCGGTAAAGTTCGTCGAGGTCCATTCATTCCTCTATAAAGTCGTGGAATATGATTATCGCGATAATTCGCGAAAATCCAAAGCATTATATGTAAAAACTAGACCATAAGCGGCATATAACTGCCAATCTTCTTGCCTGCGCAGTCGACTTCGGAGCAGCCGACCCCCATGCCATAGAAAACCGCACGCGCAATTTTTTCACAGAAATCTGCACGACCACCCGTCCCTGATGCTTCTCGCAAAACTTCTAGACCGGCTATCTGCCGCTCTTGCGGTACAAGATAATTTCCACGGATGCATGCATCATCAGAGTACATGCACTGTAAAATTGCACTGATCGCATGTAATTCGAACCAGTTTCAATCGCCTCGAAGTATGCGTTTCTAAAGAATAAACGCCGCGATTAGCTTACCCCTAAAGCGCCCGCTCCTAGATCTGATGCAAAGCGTTCACCCTAATGTTTGCTCCTCTCGATACTTAGGGAAAACCCCTCCTAGGATGCAATTCTTCTCCCTCCGGCGGGAGCATAGTTTGCCCCTTAGATTTGACCAAGACACAGGTCCGATCAATCCCAGAAGCGGACATGGCGGAATTGCGGGCCGTCGATCCTCCGGCACGGTTCTTCCATGCCGAGCCGCTCTTGGCCATCCGCAACGACCCGGCGGCCAATCGCCCCCTATGGAAAGCGCAGGGACATCATGATGCGCAGTTTCAAGCGCTGGACCTGTTGGTGTTGGGGGGGGGGGCGGGATCTGGC
>DALYSR010000171.1:0-6982 GCA_031991825.1 Paracoccaceae bacterium | reverse complement strand
TGACCCCATGGTCGCGCAGGGGCTTCTGACAGTCATGCGAATAGTATTGGCTGCCGCGATCGCTGTGAGGGCACTTCTGATTGGGCCGCTCTGCCGTGAAGAACTGGGTGGCTTTTTTAGGATGCCGCTCTCCTCCTTGAGGAGGCGGATCTCGCGACGAAGCCCTTCGGTCCTTGTGCCGGCTCGCGATCCTCGGCCCAGACCACATCCCGGTCCCGGTGGGCATTCTCCCACGTGTTCAAGCGCGACAAGCCGACCCCCAGATCAGCCGCAACCTGACGACGCGAAAGCCCACCGCTTAGCGCGATCCGCACCGCATCCTTGCGAAATTCATCCGTCCTGCCTATGCCCAAAGTTCATCTCCTTTGCTGCATATTACGTGATCAAAGGCGCGGCACAAAACCGCGACAGATCCAGTGTCGGATAGACAGGATCAGGACCTGCAAGGTGGCGACCGCTTCAGAAGGTAGCCCGCAAGTCGGATCCTCGACGATCCTGATTAGCTTCAGGACATTGGATCGCCCTTGCGGCACGACCTGGCCGAATTCCGTGAGGTGGCCACGGAAGGCATTGATGAGCTGGATGCGCTGCCGGATAGCACCTCGCGGACCCGGCAGCGCATGGCTGAACCCTGCCTCTGCTCGCTATTCACCGGAACGAAGTGCATCGTGGGCCTTTGGGCCGTTTCGCAAATCGCTTCAGCATCAGCGGCATCATTCTTTTGACGCTTAACGAAAGGCTTCACATAGGCCAGCGGGATCAGCCGAACTTCGCGGCCCAAATTGCCGATCTCACGGCCCCAGAAATGAGCACCGCCACAAGCTTCCATGGCGACTACACAAGCTGCGAGTTGGGGGAACCGCCGCGCCGCGCGCCATGACTGAATATGGCGCATCGTTGATGAACCTAGCCTCGGGAAGCAATATCCAACCGCCTCAGGCGCAGGGGGCGTAATCAAGCGCGGATTTGCCGTCCCAATGGACCAGCCAATCTTGCACCTTGGCCGATTTGTTCTTGACGCAGCACCACTTATGCATCGGGCGTTCGCTCGCTGCGACGGGGGCACACTGCCAGCGGGTTTCGGCCGCATTGCTGCCCTGCCCGCTTTGGATCAGCATCAAACCGGTTGTGCCGCCCGCTTCGGCTGCAAGTTGTTGACGCCGACCGGCGGTCAAGCTTAAGGCTTTGGTCGGACAGGCGATCACAAGGCTTACGGCTGTTGCGCGCAACGCCTCTTCGGTCGCCCAGAGCAATTCGTCTTCCGACCGGCACCGCACCAATTGCAACCGCGCCATCACGCCCTGGGGCAATGCCAGCGGCATCACCCCGCGATCCTGCCGTTCCAACTGCACCCAGATCAGCGGGCCATCGTGCCTGCTCGCCTGATACAGCGCAAAGCCGATCTGGCCCAAGCCTTCCACTTCATGCACGCGATGCGGGCGAAGATGAAAGGCGCTATCGGGTGTGAAGGGCGCATCGCGCAATTGCACCGGTTTCTCCGATCTTCGGTGATAGGGACTTTGATTGTGGCACGGGGCAAAGCATGCCCCGTGCGCTCGCCGGTCCGGCCCGTCTGCAAGATGCAGATCACGCCCGCGGCTCAGTTGCCTTCATAAGACTTCTTGGGCTTGGTTTTGACGACAATCCAATCCATCACCGCCATCAAAACGCCCGACACCACGAAGACCATATGGATCACCACCAGCCAGAACAGCTCGTTCTGGCCATAGACCGCATCGGCGGCATCCTGACCGATTTCCATGAAACGCTTCAGCAAATGGATCGCCGAAATCGCCACGATAGAAGCGATCAGCTTCATTTTCAGGCCGGAAAAATCGACCGACCCCATCCATTCGGGGCGCTCGCTCGCATCATCCAGATCAAGTTTAGAGACGAAGTTTTCATAGCCCGAGAAGATCACGATACACAGCAGATTGGCCGCGAGTGTCAAATCGATCAGCGTCAGAACCGCCAAAATGCCCTTTTCACCGGTCATGCTGAACATCTGCGGCGCATAATAGAGCAGATCACGGAAGAAGATCACCAGGATCATGACCAGTGCCACGATCAGGCCCAGATACATTGGTGCCATAAGCCAGCGGGATGCAAAAAGGCTTCTCTCGAACTTATGTTCGAAGCCAGAGACTTTGCGCGGCGCTGGGGCGGGTTTGGACGCAGGATGAGGCATTGGTTCCACTTTGATAACCTATGATTAATGCCGCGTTAAATGGGTATTGGGCGTTAATATTTCAATCAGTTACCAAAAATATTCACGCCTTGATTGATAAAACACAAGCCCTTTGTCTGGGCCTGTGTTAAATCGTATTACGCCTTGTAGCTGGCAGCCAATGCCGATGCCGCCATCCGGAACAGCCCCACATCGGAGCCGACTGCGATGAATTGCGCGCCGTCTTCGCGCGCCTCGGCGACATGGGTGGCATCCCCCAGCAAAATGCCCGGTGCGCGACCGGCGGCACGGATGCGGCGCGTGATCTCGCGGATCCGCTTGCGCATTTCCGGATGGGCTGGCTGCCCGCGATAGCCCATATCGGCAGACAGATCGGCCGGACCGATGAAAATGCCGTCAACACCGTCCGCCGCAAGGATTTCATCGAGGTTTTCGATCGCCTTGGCGCTTTCCACCTGCAGCAGGATGCAGATTTCATCATTGGCATTGGCCAGATAGCCGCTGCGGCGTCCGAAATCAGATGCCCGTGCCAAAGCCGCCCCAACGCCGCGACGCCCTTGGGGTGCATAAAGGCATGCCTCTATGATCGAGCGTGCTTGTTCGGCGGTTTCGACCATCGGCACCAAAACGGTCTGATAGCCGACATCCAGCACCTGCTTCAGCATCCAGTCTTCGGCAGCAACCGTGCGTACCACCGGATGCGCTTGCCCCGATTGCACGGCGCGCAGCTGCTCGCGCAGCATCGCCATATCGTTGGGGGCATGTTCGCCATCGAACAGCAGCCAGTCGAAGCCCGCTTTGGCGCTGATTTCGGCGGTCTCGGCGCAGGTCAGCCCCTGCCAGAAGCCGATCTGCACCTCACCCGCCGCGAGGGCGGCTTTGAAGCGGTTGTGCGGGGCATGAGTATCAGGCGAAATCACAGCGCAGCTCTCCGAACGGGCCGTAATCGGCGTGGAAGGTCGAACCCGACGGCGCTTCGACCGGACGGATGAAGGAACCCGATAGCACGATATCACCAGCCGACAGGCCTTGGCCATATTGCGCAAGCCGTTCAACCAGCCACAGAATGCCGGTGACAGGATCGTTCAAGACGCCGGCGCCAAGGCCGGTTTCTTCCACGATACCATCGCGTTGCAGGATGCATCCCATCCAGCGCATATCGGTGTCTCGCGGATCGAAGCGACCATCGCCCAAGACCAAGCCGCCATTGGCCGCATTGTCCGAAATGGTATCGGTGACCTTGCGGATCGCCTTGGTTTCGGGGTCCATCCGCAGAATGCGCGTATCCAGCAGTTCCAAGGCGGGGGTGACATAATCGGTCGCCGCCAGCACGTCTTCACGCGTAAGACCGGTGCCGCGCAGATCGCCCTTCAGCACGAAAGCAATTTCCGCTTCCACACGCGACTGGATGAACCGGCCTGCCGGAATGGTCGCGCCATTGGCAAACAGCATATCGTCGAACAGCACACCCGAATCCGGCGTGGTGATCTGCAGCGCTTCTTGCATCGCGCGCGAGGTCAGGCCGATCTTCCAGCCCACCCGCTTGTGCCCAGCTGCTGCCCGCGCCGCCACGACATAATCTTGCACCGCATAAGCGTCATCCAGATCCATCTGGGCAAAGCGTTGCGACAAAAGCGGGATTTGGCGCGAGTCACGTTCCGCTTCATACAAAGCGACACCAGCCGCCATGTGGTCTTCAGGGGTCATACCAGCCATGATCTTACTCCGCTGCCATCGCATATTGCGATGCTTTGCCTTCACCCAATGCCGTTTGCAGACGGTGCACAGCACCCGCCAGTTCGTCGGCATCGCAAACCGCATAGACATAGCGGTCGGGACGCAGGATCACGAAACGCTGTTTCGGCGCTTTCAGCAGCATGTCACGGAAGGTGCCGTCCAGATCGTCCAGCACCACGGTATCGGCATCCGCGCTCCAACCGGCAGCACCGCGCTTCGAGCGGTTCACTTGCACCAAACGGCCGACCGAGTTGATGAACTTGCGTTCAGCATCCCCAAGTTGCGCCGCCGGATCTTCATTCAAGCCGATCACCGCAAAGCCTTTGCCGATCGCATCATCCAGCAGCATCTCGTTGCCATCGGCATCCGCCACCATCGGCTGCACGAACATGCGCCCGACCTTGGCTTTGCCGCCACGGTTGGAATGGTCCACCAGACCCCGCTCATAGAAGGGCATCGGTTTGAACTTCATTTGCAGCACGTAATCACGCAGCGCGGGCAGCCGGTGCACGCCCCAGAAGAAGGCCTTGCGGATATATTCGGTCAGATAGCTGTAAGGCGCATAGAATTTGCCGATACCGGTTGCGAATTTCACCATCTGATCGGCATGGTGCTTGCGTTCCAGCTCATAGCTGTCGAGCAGCTTAGGTCCGGCATGTCCGTTGGACACCATCGCCAATTTCCACGACAGGTTCATCACATCGCGCAGACCCGAGTTCAGGCCTTGACCGAAGAAGGGCGGCTGCAAATGCGCGGCATCACCGGCGATGAAGACACGGCCCTTGGCGAAATTCGCCGCGATGCGCGAATGGTGGGTATAGATGCGCGCACGGATGACTTCGGGTTTCTCATCGGGACCAAGACGACGGCGCAGCAGTTTGTCGACTTCCGCCGGATCGGCCATCTTCTCATCGGTATCTTCGGGGCGCAGACGGAATTCGAAGCGGCGGTGACCAAAGGGCAGATCGATGACGATATAGGGGCGCTTGGGGTCGCAATAGATCGCGGAATAGGGCTCGAAACGGTCGTCGTTTTTCAGATCGACCACCAACCAGCGCCAAGGGTGCGTATCGCCCAACAGCTTGATATCAAGCTGTTTGCGCACGGTCGACTTGCCGCCGTCGCAGCCCACGACGTAAGGCGCGCGCAGCGTCTTGATGCCGACCTTGGTTTCCACCGTCAGCGTCACACCGTCGGCATCTTGGGTCAGGGCCTGGACTTCATGGCCGCTCAGGATCTGAACGTGATTGAAACGATCAATGCCGCCACGGATCACTTTTTCCGACAAAGGCTGGATGAACAGATTGCGGCGCGGCCAGCCGAAGGGCTTTGCCTTGGGGCCGACTTCGGCGAACATCTTGCCGTTGGAATGGTGATAGCGCAGCAAGGTGTTCTGGATCATGTCCTTGAGCAAAGGTTTCGCCAGACCAACGGTTTGGAAAGCGCGCAGGGCTTCGTCATCCATGCCCACCGCGCGGGGATAGTCGATGATCTCGCTTTCGCGTTCCAGCACCAAGGTGCGAATGCCATAGCCCCCCAACAAGTTGGCCAGCGTCGTGCCCGCAGGCCCCGCACCGACAATGATCACATCTGCATCAAAACGCATCGAGCCTGACATAGCGCCCCTCCAAAAGCACGATGCGGAGTATCCTCCGCACTTTCGTTATCCCGTTTTATGATAATACTATTTTCATTTTGCAATAATAGATTTTTCAAATTCCGATTTTTGCGACAGAAAAAGCCGCCTCAGATGAGACGGCTTTTGGGATTTCGCTCAGCCATAGGCCGTCGTGCCTATTTCGCCTTGATACCGGCTTGCTCGACCAGCGGCCCCCAAAGCGAAACAGCGTCGTCAACGCGCTGCTGCAATGCCTCGGGTGCGCCGCCGACGACGGTATAGCCGTTCTTGTCGAGATATTCGGTGATCCGCGGGGACTTCAGCGCGTCATTCACAGCGGCATTGATCTCGGAGACGATATCATCAGGGGTCGCATTGGGCACGAATACACCCCACCACGCCAGCGAGCGCATACCGTCCAGACCGGCTTCCGCATAGGTCGGCACCTCGGGCATCAGCGGGCTTTTGTAATCAAGCGCCAGCACCTTCATGGTGCCTTTGGCGACTTCACCCGCCGCAGCACCGGCCCCAAAGACGCCGACCTGCACCTCGCCCGAAGCCATAGCTTGGGTCACAGGGCTAACACCTTTGAAATGAACGATTTTCATTTTGATTCCAGCCAAGGAATTCAACAACTCTGCCGCCAAATGCGGCGAAGATGCCGGACCGAAGGTGCCGAAGCTGATATTATCGATCTTCGCGCGTTCGATCAGTTCTGGCAGGGTGTTGATGCCCGCATCGGCCGAGACGATCACGCCAAGCGGCCAATCCCCCACCGCAACCACGGGGCGCAGGTCCTTGTTCAGGTCATAGGGCAGGCTTGCCATGGTGACTTCGTTCAGCGCCAAAGAGATATCGTTGAACAGGATCTGGGTGCCGTCGGGCTTGGCGCGCGACACGGATTGGGTCGCAATCACGCCACCCGCACCGGGCTTGTTTTCAACGACAACAGCCTTACCCCAACGGTTTTGCAGCTCTTCCGCGACCAGACGCGCGATGGCATCGGTGGTGCCACCTGCGGCAAAAGGCACAACGATCGAGACCGGACGGGTCGGATAGGCCTGATCGGCAAATGCCGGCGCGCCAAGGGTGCAAGCAATCAAAGCTGCGCCCATAAGGCTGCGACGGGAGAGAATGGTATTGGTAAACACGTGGGGTCTCCTCCTAAGACTGAACCACAATATGATAATACTAATCTCATATGAAAGAAGATTCTGCGGGTGAAGGGGGGATTCTTACAGAATTTTGCAAACACAGCCTTTATATGAGATAAGTATTCAGCAATATTGATAAAAGATCCGCAACAGGAGCACACCAGCCATGCCAGCCAAGCCCAAAAGCGAGGATAAGCCGATCAGCGCTAACTCGACCGCTGACCGCGCCATCGAAATCCTGCTTGCTTTTGACGCGGGCCATCCGGTCTGGACACCGACGGCTTT
>DALYSR010000170.1:0-6991 GCA_031991825.1 Paracoccaceae bacterium | reverse complement strand
CGGCGATCTGTTCGGCGCGGGCAAGATGTTCCTGCCGCAGGTGGTGAAATCGGCGCGCGTGATGAAACAGGCGGTGGCGGTTTTGCTGCCCTATATGGAAGCCGAAAAGCTGGCCAATGGCGGCTCGGGCGCGCCGGAAGCGGCGGGCAAGATCCTGATGGCGACGGTGAAAGGCGATGTGCATGACATCGGCAAGAATATCGTCGGCGTTGTATTGGCCTGTAATAACTACGAAATTATCGACATGGGCGTGATGGTTCCGCCGCAGAAGATCCTGCAGGCCGCCCGCGAGCATAATGTCGATGTGATCGGCCTGTCGGGTCTGATCACGCCGTCATTGGACGAAATGGTCCATATGGCGGCCGAAATGGAGCGGGAAGGTTTCGACATTCCGTTGCTGATCGGGGGGGCTACGACCTCGAAGATCCATACCGCCGTTAAGATCGCGCCGCGTTATACCCGTGGCCAAGCGGCATATGTTTTGGATGCCAGCCGCGCGGTGGGCGTGGTCGGCAAGCTGCTGTCGCCGACGCTGAAAGACGACTATATCGCTGAAATTCGTGCGGAATATGTCGAAGTGGCTGAACGCCATGAACGCGCCGAACGCGCCAAGGTGCGCCTGCCACTGGCCAATGCACGCGCCAATGCCTTGCAGGCCGATTGGGCGGGTTATAACGCCGTCACACCGTCCTTCCTTGGCACCAAGGTGATTGCGGATTGGGATTTGGCGGAAATCGCGCGGTACATCGACTGGACGCCGTTCTTCCAGACCTGGGAGCTGAAGGGCGTTTACCCCAAGATCCTAGAGGATGAAAAGCAGGGCGAAGCAGCGCGGGCCTTGTTTGATGACGCCAAAGCGATGCTTGAAAAAATCATTGCCGAGAAGTGGTTTACGCCCAAAGCCGTGATCGGTTTCTGGCCTGCGAATGCGGTGGGTGATGACATCCGCCTGTTCACCGGCGATGACCGCAGCCAAGAACTGGCCACGCTTTACACCCTGCGCCAGCAGACCCAGAAGCGTGAAGGCCGCCCGAATGTGGCTTTGTCGGACTTCGTGGCGCCTGCGGGTCAAACCGATTATGTCGGCGGCTTCGTGGTCACGGCGGGTCCCGAGGAACAAGCGATTGCCAAGCGCTTTGACGATGCCAATGACAACTATTCTTCGATTATGGTGAAGGCTTTGTCCGACCGCTATGCCGAGGCGATGGCGGAAATGTTGCATGAACGCGTGCGCCGCGAGCATTGGGGCTATGCAAAAGACGAGGCATATCAACCACATGAGTTGATTGGCGAACCCTATGCGGGAATCCGTCCGGCGCCGGGCTATCCGGCGCAACCGGATCACACCGAAAAACTGACGCTGTTCCGTCTGCTGAATGCGACCGAAAACACCGGAGTCGAACTGACCGAAAGCATGGCGATGTGGCCGGGCTCGTCGGTCTCGGGGCTCTATCTGGCGCATCCCGACAGCTATTATTTCGGGGTGGCCAAGGTCGAGAAGGATCAGGCCGAAGATTATGCCGCCCGCAAAGGCATGGATCTGGCAGAGGTCGAACGCTGGCTGGCGCCGATCTTGAACTACACGCCTGCAAAGGTCTGAGGCCCATAAACAAAGGGCGGGGATTTCCCCGCCCTTTTCATTCAGGCCTTCGCGCGACCGATCATGCGGATCAAAGTGCCGTCACGCCAGACTTTCTCGTGGATCACCACCATGGCGATATGGCCGAGGATGACGAGGCCCAGCAGCCAGGCCAAAAGCCCATGCACGCCGCCCCAGAATTTGGTGTCGATCAATGCTTCGGGACGACCGGTATTGATCGGCAGGCCGAAGGGCATGAAGGGACGATCCCCCGCCCAACCCCGCACCACCGCGATCATTGGCACCGCGATCATCAGCACGTAAAGCGCCAAATGCCCCAGCCTTGCCGCTTGTGCGACCAGACCCTGACCATGATCGGGGCGGTTTTTCCAGTTCACCAGCGCCCAAGCCACGCGGCTCACCATCAGCACGAATAGCACGCTGCCGACAGAGGCATGGGTCGATACGAAAAACTTCACAAATTCTTGCCTACCGAAGATCAGTTTGATCCCCATACATAGGAATTGCCATAAGATCAGAGAGGCCATTGTCCAGTGTAAAACGCGGGTCACGATGCCGTAACGGTTAGAATCGTCGTGAATTGGCAGGGTGGCAGGGGTCGGCCGGGACATATCGGTTCCTTCTACGGCATTTCATATGGGCTTTAACGTCTGTATTAGCTTGTTCCGACGCGAAAAACGAGCGTTTGGCGAAAAGTTGACTAAATATATCTGTTGTTTTACTGCGGGGGTGGCGGACCGGTCTGTTCGTCAAGAAGGAATCTCTGTCATGATCCAAGATGAAATCCTTGCGCCTCGCCAAGTATGGCCAGAAGAATTCGCGTCGCGCTACCGCGAAAAGGGGTATTGGACCGGAGAGACCTTTCCTTCGATGTTGCGGGCACGGGCGGCAGACTATGGCGATCGTATTGCCGTGGTCGATGGCGATAGCCGTATCAGCTATGGCGAACTGCTTACTCGCGCTGAAATAGCGGCGCGCGGCTATCTGGATTTGGGACTGGTGGCGGGCGACCGTGTCGTGGTGCAGATCCCGAATGTGGCGGCTTTCTTTCCCACTGTCTTTGGCCTGTTCTTGGCGGGGCTGGTGCCGATCTTCGCCCTGCCCGCGCATCGTCAGACCGAAGTCTCCCACTTCCTGCGTCGGGGTCATGCGCGCGCTTTGGTTGTGGTCGATCAGTTCGAAGGCTTCGACTATCGCGGTTTGGCGCGGATCGTACAGGCCGAAGTCGACACCTTGGAACATGTGATCGTTGTAGGCGATGCACAGGAGTTCATTGCCTTCAACGATTTCGACCCGACCAGCGGCACAGCTTTGCCCGATGTCGATCCGGCATCGGTGGCCTTTTGTCAGATTTCGGGCGGCTCGACGGGGCTGTCGAAACTGATCCCGCGCACCCATAACGATTACATCTACAGCTTCCGCGAAAGCGCCAAGATCTGCGGGCTGAGTGCCGATAGCGTCTTTATGGCGACCATTCCGGTGGCGCATAATTTCACCATGTCCTCGCCCGGTGTGATGGGCACGCTTTGGGCGGGTGGACGGGTGGTGATGTGCGCCAACCCTTCGGCGGAACTTGCCTTTTCCACCATAGCGCGTGAAGGCGTGACCATTACCGGTGTCGTGCCGCCGGTCGCTTTGCTGTGGATGCAGGCGGCACCACGGACCAAGCATGACATCTCTAGCCTTGACGTGCTGCTGGTCGGTGGCGCGAAATTCATGCCGGAATCGGCTGCCAAAGTGCGTGCGACGCTGAATTGCACCTTGCAGCAAGTGTTCGGGATGGCCGAAGGTTTGGTCAATTACACCCGTCTGGATGATCCCGACCATATCATCATCAATACCCAAGGCCGCCCGATTTCGCCGGATGATGAAATCCTTATCTTGGACGATGCCGGTCATCCCGTGCCGGAAGGCACGCCTGGGCATTTGCTGACCCGCGGCCCCTATACCATCCGCGGCTATCACAATGATCCGGCGGCCAATGCCCGCAGCTTCACCCCCGACGGCTTCTACCGCACGGGCGACATCGTCTTGCGCACGCCCGAAGGCTATCTGTCGGTGCAAGGCCGTGCGGGCGATCACATCAACCGCGCGGGCGAAAAGATTTCAGCCGAGGAGATCGAAGATCACCTGCTGGCGCATCCGGCGGTATTCGATGCGGCGGTGGTGTCGATCCCCGATGCCTTCTTGGGCGAAAGAAGCTGTGCCTTCGTGGTGCTTGGCGATCAAGAAGATCGTCCCAAAGCGGCCCAGTTGAAAGCATTCGTGCGGGGTCGGGGCCTTGCGGAATTCAAGGTTCCGGATCAGATCGTATTCGTCGAGGCCTTTGCCACCACTGCGGTCGGCAAAGTCAGCCGGAACCAGTTGCGCGCCGATTTGCGTGCGCGCTTCATCGAAGAGGAGAAGGCGAAATGAGCCTGACGCTGGAAAAAATGCGCGCCGATATTGCAGAACTTATCGATCTGGACCCCCAAGAGGTCGGCGATACCGACAGCTTGCCCGATCTGGGACTGGACAGCCTGCGTCTGATGCGCCTGTTGGTGTCGTGGGAAGAGGTGGGCATGAACGCCGATTTCGGGCTTTTCGCGGAATATTCCACTCTGGGCGAGTGGTGGTCCGAGATTGTCGCTCCGCAACAGGGCGCGTAAATTATGGCTGACGGGATCGCGGCGCAAACCTCTTTTCGTCCTCTGACCGAGCCGCAGGAAGGTCTGTGGTATTTTCAGGCGCTCGACCCGAAAAACCCGATCCTGAACGTCGGCCAATATCTTGATCTGACAGGTGATATCGACGAGGCGGCTTTGATGGCCGCCCTTCGCCTGACCTTGGACGAAGCGCAGGCCCTGCGTCTGCGCTTTGCATCCACGCCCTCCGGCCCCGTGCAATGGCTGGATGATGCGCCGCTGCAACCGCAGTTGGTCGATCTGTCTGCGCAAGCCGATCCTGCCGCCGAAGCGACCCGTCTGATGTGGGCCGATACCAACCGCCCCGTCGATCTGGCGCGTGAGCCGACATCGGCCTTCGTGCTGTATAAGCTGCGCGAGGGGCGGTATTTTCTGTATGAACGCATCCATCACCTGTCGATTGACGGCTATGGCATCGTCTTGGTGTCGAACAGGATCGGCGAGCATTATAACTGCCTGATTGGCCAAGGCCCGACGCCTTTGGCCTTCCCGCTGCTGAGCCGCGCGGATGACGAAGATGCGGCATGGCGTGCATCGCCCAAGCGGGCGGAAGCGGCCGACTGGTGGAAAGCCAAGATGGCTGGTCTGCCGGAAGTGCAAGGCCCGATGCCCGGTCGTGCGATTTCAGGCCATAGCTTCCTGCGCGAAGAATGCCATTTGCCGGCTGATGTTTTGGCCCGCTTACAGCAGCGTTCCGATGCCTTGAAGCTGGGCTGGCCCGATGTGCTGACCGCGCTGACCGGCGCATGGATCGCGCGTTGGACCGCCGGAGAGGCGGTGATCGGCCTGCCCTTCATGGCGCGCATGGGCCGCAAGATTGCCCGCCTGCCCTGCATGGCGATGAACGTGTTGCCCCAGCGCGTGATCCCGAACGAGGATCAACCGCTGGACGACTGGCTGCGCGCCGTTGTGGCCGATCTGCGCGAGACGCGGAAATACGGGCTGTATCGGTCGGAGCAATTGCGCCGCGATCTGGGGTTGGTCGGCGGGGGTCGCCGCCTGCACGGGCCACTGGTCAATGTGCAACCCTTCGACAAACCACCAGTTTTCGCAGGATTGCAGGTGGGTCTGCATATCCTAAGCGCCGGTGCGGTGGATGATCTGACCTTTACCTTCCGTGGCGATCCGCAATCGCAAATGCTGTTCGAAGTCGATGCGAACCCTGCGCTTTACGCGGTGGAGGATGTGCGCGACCATTCCGAGGGGTTGATCGCTTTCTTGGACGCCGCTTTGCAGGCGGACCGCTTGAACGATGTGCTGACCGCATCGCCCAAGCAGATCGCATGGCTGGATGATCAGGCCGCAGCGACGCGTAAGGCACTGCCGGATACCACTTTGGTCGAGATGATCGAAGCCCAGATCGCGGCCACGCCCAATGCGCCCGCTTTGACCTTTGGCGATACCACGCTCAGCTATGCCGAGCTGGACCGCCGGAGCCAAGCTTTAGCGGCCAAGCTGGCCGAACTGGGCGCGGGTCGTGAAAAGCTGGTGGCGGTGGCGATGGACCGCTCGATCGAGCTGTCGGTTGCCCTGCTTGCCGCGATGCGCGCCGGTGCGGGCTATCTGCCCTTGGACCCCGACCATCCACCGGAACGCTTGGCGCGTATATTGGAGATGGCAGGTCCGGTGGTTTTGCTGACCACGCCGGAACTTGCAGGACGTTTCCCTGCGGGGACCAAGATGCTGCTGCCCGCCGATTGGCCGCAGGACGGCCGCGCGCCGGATGAAAAGCCGCTGCCCGATAGTCTGGCCTATGTGATCTATACCTCGGGCTCGACCGGTGAACCCAAGGGCGTGATGATCGAACAGCGCGCCATCGTGAACCGCTTGTGGTGGATGCGCGATTTCTATGGCGTGGGTGCGGGCGACCGTATCTTGCAGAAAACACCTGCCACCTTCGACGTGTCGGTCTGGGAATTCTTCCTGCCCTATCTGTCGGGCGCGGAATTGGTGATGGCCCCGCCGCAAGCGCATCGAGACCCGTCAGCGATTGCGGGGCTGATCCGCCAATATGATATCACCACGTTGCATTTCGTGCCCTCCATGCTATCGGCTTTCTTGGCATCACCGGCATCGGAAGGCATTGCGATCAAACGGACTTTCTGTTCGGGTGAGGAACTGACTGCCGATCAGCGCCAGCGGTTCCACGCGCGCATTAAAGGCGAGCTGCACAACCTGTATGGCCCGACCGAAGCCGCCGTCGATGTCAGCTTCTGGGACGCCAATCCGCAGGATCGGTCAAACCCGCTGCCGATCGGCTATCCGGTCTGGAACACGCGGCTTGAGGTGCTGGATGACCGGCTGCGTCCCGTGCCGCCGGGTCTTCCTGGGAACCTGTATTTGGGCGGCGTGCAACTGGCGCGCGGCTATCTGGGGCGTCCCGACCTGACCGAACAGCGTTTCATCCCGCATCCCCGCCTTGCGGGCGAACGGCTTTACGCCACGGGCGATGTCGCGCGGATGCGCCGTGACGGGGCGGTGGTCTATCTGGGGCGGTCGGATAACCAAGTGAAAATCCGTGGCTTGCGCATCGAATTGGGCGAGATCGAAACCGCGATCATGGCCTCGGGGCTGGCGCGCGAATGCGTGGTGATGGCGCGCGAAGACCATGCGGGCGAAAAGCGCTTGGTGACCTATCTGGTGCCGACGCCGGATTATTCGCCCGGCATGTTGCCGATCCGGCTGTGCGCCAGCCTGCCCAGCTATA
>DALYSR010000169.1:2140-6994 GCA_031991825.1 Paracoccaceae bacterium | reverse complement strand
CATCCTTTGGCTGGCCGCGGCACTTGTCAGCCGTAATGGACGGCCAGATCTGAACCGCTGGGCTTTTCACGTCACTTTATGCGCATTGATCGGCGCGCGACTGGGGTTTGTGCTGGAAAATCTGGCAACCTATCAGGAAGACCCTTTTAGCATCCTTGCTCTTTGGCAAGGCGGCTTCAGCCTTTGGGGCGGGATCATCGGCTTTGCGGCGATATCGGCCTTCCACCTTTGGCGCCGACCCAAAACCCTTGCGACAGGCGCGATGATCACCCTCATCCCCATAGCGCTGGTCTACACTTTGGGCAAACTCCTGCAGCCTCCGCCCCTCAGCCTGCCTGCCGCATATCAGCTGGCCACCCTTCAAGCTCGAACTATCGAACTGAACGGGCCTGCGGTGATCAACCTGTGGGCCAGTTGGTGCCCGCCTTGCCGACGCGAAATGCCCATGATGCTGGAAGAGGCCAATAGCAGCACCGATCTGCCCTTCTATTTCATCAACCAAGGCGAAGCGCCTGTAAAAATCCGCCAATACCTGTCTCAAGAGGGGCTGCTGATGGAGCCCGTGCTCGACCCTACAATGTCGATGATGGCGCATTTCGGCACCCTAGGTCTGCCAGCAACATTGTTCATCAACGCCGATGGACATGTCAGCCATAGCCATTTTGGCGAAATTTCCCGGGCCGCTTTACGCAAGAGAATGTCTGAACTGCAAAGGTAAGAAAATGCTTCACTTCCCCCTACTCAGACCAAGCCTTATAGGCGCCGCTTTGTTTATGGCAGGCTGCGCCGCCCCCCCGCCAGCAGCTCCGCCGCCCCCTGCGCATCTCACCACTGAAATCCGCACGCATTACAGCGCCAAACAAGATCACGACGTCGCCCTACCAGAGATCCCGGCACATCATCTGACAGAGCAAAACATCCGCAGGGAAGTTGATTTTCAGACAGCTGAACGACCAGGTACGGTCATAGTCGACCCGTGGACACGCTATCTTTATTATGTTCTGCCCCAAAACAAAGCGATCCGTTACCGCGTCGCGGTCGGCGATGAGGGGCGCGCCTTTTCCGGCCGCGCAACTATTCCCTATAGTCGCAGCTGGCCCTCGTGGCGACCGACCGACAATATGATCCGAGAATTTCCAGATCAATATGGCCCGCTACGGAATGGCATGAGCGGTGGTGTGAATAACCCGCTGGGCGCAAGGGCGCTTTATCTTCATCGTGGCGGCAAGGATACGTATTACCGGATCCACGGCACCTCTGATGTCGCCTCGATCGGCAATGCGACCTCGGCGGGATGTATCCGAATGTTCCATCAAGATGTGATCGAGCTGGAAGCCCTGGTACGTTCAGGCGCCGAGATTGTTGTGCTCACCCAAGAGCAATCCGCGAAATTCAACGCCGAAAAGGAATGAGCGGCCCAAAGGCCGCTCTTTACACCGCGTGACGATTGATCGCCCCCACCATCGGCTGACACTCGCCGCGCAATGCACAGACCGCCCCATGGTGGCTCAAATGAACCCCACCGCTGAGATGATTCAGGAAGTCCGAGCGCTGAAGTCGGTCCATCACCGGGCCCTTCACCTCCGACAGATGCAGCCGGATCCCGCCCGCTTTCAGCTTTTCATTCAGCGCCTCAAGGCTTTCCAGCGCCGAGGCGTCAATATCATTCACCGCTGAGGCCAGCAGCACCACATCCGTAAGCGCTGGTCGCGCGGCGACCTCGGATGCAATATGATCCTCCAAAAAGCGCGAATTGGCGAAGTAAAGGCTGCCATCCACGCGGATGGAAAGAATTTCGGCGCAGGTCAGCACCTCGTGGCGCTTGATATTGCGGTAATGCTCTGTGCCTGGCACCTGCCCTACGATTGCCATATGCGGACGAGATGACCGATAGAGCAAAAGCGCCAATGACAAGGCCACACCGCTCAGAATGCCCGCCTCAATTCCCCAGATCAACGTGACTAGAATGGTCAATACTTGGGTCGAGAAATCGAGTTTGGAATAGCGCCAATTGCGCTTCAGCGCATCAAAATCCACCAGCGACAGCACCGCCAGAATGATCGTCGCAGCCAATACCGCCTGCGGCAGATAGTAAATTGCAGGCGTCAGCAACAATGCCGTCAATGCGATACCACCTGCCGTCATCACGCCAGCCATCGGCGTTCGCGCGCCAGCCTCAAAATTCACAACCGAACGGGCAAGACCGCCGGTTACCGGAAATCCCCCCGAAAACCCCGCCGCCAGATTGGCCATCCCTAGGCCGATCAGCTCTTGATCGGGGGTGATCCTCTCGCGCCGTTTTGCAGCCAGGGTTTGGGCCACGGAAACTGATTCCACAAAGCCCACAATGGAAATCATCAAGGCAGGTAGCCACAGCACCTTGATCAGGGCAAAATCAACTTGCGGCAGCCCCAAAGCGGGCAGCCCCGTTGGCACATCGCCCACCAACGCAACACCGTGCCCCCCCAGGTCCAAGCCCCAAGCCAGCACCGAGGCCAGCGCGACGACAACGATTGGCGCAGCTTTGGCCAACATTTGTGCAAATGGCCTGCGAAGGCCAAGGCCCATCAAAACACCCGTCAGCCCGCGACGGGCCCAAAACAAAGTTGCAAGCGCGCCAAGACCCACCGCCAGCGTCCAAAGGTTAGAGCTGTCAAGTTGCCCTACCAACTGCTGGCTCATCGCAAAAAAGTTCTCACCGCCGCCGGCTACGCCCAAGATATGCTTCACCTGCCCCACGGCGATCAGCAGACCAGCAGCGGTGATAAAACCCGAAATTACAGGATGCGACAGGAAGTTTGCCAGAAAACCAAGCCGTAGCAGCCCCATCACCAGCAACATCGCTCCCGACAACAGCGCCAACATCACGGCAGCCGCCAAATAGCCCGCCGTGCCGCTCGCAGCCACCTGCCCCACTGCAGATGCCGTCATCAACGACACCACCGCCACCGGCCCGACAGCCAAAGTGCGGCTTGATCCGAACAGCGCATAGGCGATCAGCGGCAAGATCGAGGCATAAAGCCCAACCTCGGCCGGCAAGCCTGCCAGCATGGCATAGGCTAAGCTTTGCGGGATCAGCATGATCGTCACGATCACCGCCGCCAGCGCGTCCGACGTGAAGGTCGCGCGGTCGTAAGGGCGAAGCCAATCTATTGCCGGAAAAATTCGGCCCCATTGCATACCGCGCGACATGTTTTATCCTTTCAGGCCACGGATCGCCCGCATGCCCCAAATGCCCGCCAACATGGCGACCACGAACACAAAGGCTTGGGACTCGCCAAGGCCAAGCGCAGGGATCGCGCCACCCGGACAAAAGCCCGCGATACCCCATCCCACCCCGAACAGGGCCGAGCCGCCGATCAGCGCAGGGTCCAGATCTTTGCGGGTGGGCAGGTGGAACTTAACGTCAAAAATCGGCGCATTGCGTTTCCAGACCAAGCGATATCCAACACCCGTTACGATCAGAGCGCCGCCGACCACAAAGGCGAGCGATGGATCCCAGATGCCCGCGACATCAAAGAAGTTAAATATCTTGGCCGGATTGATCATGCCCGCCAACGCGATGCCAGCGCCGAAGACCATGCCAATCAACAAAGCAGTAAAAATACGCATCACTCAAAAGCCCCCCAGAACGTGGCGGATGACATAGACGGTGATGGTGACGGTGATCATAAAGCTGATGGTTGCCACGATTGAGCGCACCGAAAAGCGCGAAATGCCGCAAACCGCATGACCTGAGGTGCAGCCCGATGCCAATTGCACACCTGCACCCACGATTAACCCGCCAATGACCAGCCAGAGCGTCGGGGTCTCGGCCACGAAATCAGGACGCCAGCCGGTCAATGCCACGATCACCACCGGCGCCAAAACCGCACCGCCAAGAAAGGCAGCACGCCAGCCCCAGTCTTTAGCGAAGGGTGGCAAAAGGCCCGCAAGCATGCCACTTATCCCCGCTATACGGCCATGAAACGCCATCAAAAGAACAGCCGCCAAACCGATCAGGGCGCCCCCTGCCAGTGACATAAAGGGTGTGAATTCCGTCATTTTACTCGTCCTTAACCTCAGCGGCAGGTGCGCAGAACAATCGATACATCGTTGAGACCAATGCCACCGCCCGCGGGTCAGCAAGATGGTAGAAAATATGCTTTCCTTCTTTGCGGCCTTGGATCAGCCCTGCCTCGCGCAAGCCCGCAAGTTGCTGACTTAGACCGGGCTGGCGAATACCAAGCGCATCCTCCAATTCGCGCACCGATTTTTCGCCCTCGACCAGCGCACAGACCACCATCAGGCGGTCTTGATTGGCCAAAAGCTTCAAAAACTGGGTAGCTTCGCCCGCACGCTCATACATCGCGGCGGTTTCGGCTGATAAAACGCTGCCCATTACTTCCCCCAAGGCGCTTGCAGCAGATCAAGCGGAATTTTCAGATAGCGTCGGCCATTCGCCTCGGGCTCCGGCAGGCGCCCCGCATTCGTATTCACCTGCAGCGCATGCAAAATCAGCTTGGGCATAGGCAAGGTCGCATCGCGCGCGTCACGGGCTGCGATGAACGTGGCCTCAGTCAGATAGACCGACATATGGATGTTTTTCGCCTTTTGCTCGGCCACGGTGCTTTCCCAAAGCACGTCACGCCCGCCCGGCTGATAATCATGGCCGGTAAAAATGCGGGTTTTATCGGGCAGTGCCAGGATCGCTTGAATGCTGTCCCACAGCGCTTTGGCCGAGCCACCCGGGAAATCGGCACGCGCTGTGCCGCTATCAGGCATGAAAAGCGTGTCATGCACAAAGGCGGCATCACCAATCACATAGGTGACCGAGGCCAGCGTATGGCCTGGACTCAGCATCACGCGCCCGTC
>DALYSR010000169.1:0-2130 GCA_031991825.1 Paracoccaceae bacterium | reverse complement strand
CCAATTATAAAAGCCCTTCCACAGCTTTTGCACCTCGCGCACCTTTTCGCCAATGGCGATCGGCGCGTCGGTTTTACCCTTCAGATAGCTCGCCGCTGAGAAGTGATCGGCATGGGGGTGCGTGTCTAAAATCCATTGCACCTCAAGACCCTGCTCGGTCACAAAAGCTAAGATCTTATCAGCGTTCACGGTGGCCGTCTGGCCGGATTTCTCATCGAAATCCAAGACCGGATCAATAATCGCACATTTCTTGGTGACGGGATCTGCCACCACATATTGCACCGAAAAAGTGCGTGGGTCGTAAAAACCGGTAACTTCTGGCTTCTGGGTCATATTCCTCACTTCCACATCATACCAAGGCTCTTAAGAAGACAGCTTGATCCTCTACCTTCCAACGCTCGAAAGGTAATATATTTCTATTGCGATTATATGCAATCGTTTTTTTCTAAATAAACTATCGAAATATCTTTTGACCTTTGCTAAGGGGTAGATCAGCCAAGCTTAAGCAAGGCTTAAGGTTCATCTGTCTCAGCCTTAGCTGAGACAAGCCTACGGAAGTGCAACATGCGTGTATTGATTATCGAGGATGATGAGCTACTGAGCGACGGGCTGAGGATCGGGCTGAAGCTTGCAGGGTTTTCAACGGAAACCGTAGCCACATTGGCCGATGCGCGCCATGCGCTTGAAGCAGGCATATTCGAAGCTCTGGTCCTTGATCTGATGCTGCCCGATGGCTCTGGCCTTGATCTTCTTGACGAGATCCGTAGACGCGGGCTGACGCTGCCCGTCCTCATTCTAACCGCGCGAGATCAAACCACAGATAAAATCCGCGGGCTGGACTGCGGGGCCGATGACTATCTAGGCAAGCCTTTTGAACTTGACGAGCTGGCCGCCCGCTTGCGCGCATTGATCCGGCGCGCGCAGGGGCGCACGCAGGGGCTGATGGAATGGAACGGGCTGTGTCTTGATCCCGCACGGATGCAGGGGAAACATAAGGAGCAAGACATTCCATTTTCCCAAAAGGAATTCAAGATTTTGCAAGCCCTTATGGAGCGCCCAGGCGCGATCCTATCCAAAACACAGCTTGAAGAACGCCTTTACGGTTGGCAAGAGGATGTCGAAAGCAATACTGTCGAGGTCCATATCCATAAGCTGCGCGCTAAGCTTGGCTCGGGCTTTATCACGACCCTGCGTGGTTCAGGCTACAAACTGTCGGAGCCCCAATGAGATCGATCCGCGCACGGCTTTTCTTTATTCTTTTGGCAGGGACAGGCGTGCTTTGGCTCTCGGCCGTGGCTTGGATCCAATATTCCACCCGCGCCGAGGTGCAGCATGTGCTCGACCGCCGTTTGCAAGAAAGCGCGCGGATGGTGGGGTCGTTGATCGCACGCCAAGGCGGTGTAACACAAGATATGATGCGCCCCATCGAGCGCGCCTCCCCCCTTGGCGAGACAGGCACGCATCTGTTTTCGCACCAGTTGATCTGCCAAGTCTGGGGCTTTGACGGGGAGTTGAAAAGCGAAAGCGCCGGCAGCCCCGGTGAGCGGCTCGCCGGTGATGAGAGCGGCTTTTCGGATACCACCGTGACGACGGATGGCAGACTAGAGGTCTGGCGCGTCTATACCCATGTCGATACGGATATGGGCATCAGTATCATGGTAGGTGACGCGCATGCGATGCGCGACGGCCTCGTGCGCGGTGTGATCATGGGGCTTTTAACGCCCGCGCTGCTGATTTTGCCACTGACGGCGCTTTTGATCTGGTGGGCCGTTGGCTCGGGACTATATCCCCTAGAGGCCCTGGCGCGGCGGCTGAAGCGCCGCTCGGCCACGGACCTAAGCCCCCTTGCCGACCTGAACGCACCACAAGAGCTAAAGCCAATGCTCTGGGCGCTCAATGGGCTGTTTGACCGCGTCGAAGGCCAGCGCGACCGGGAACGGGATTTCACCGCCTTTGCCGCCCATGAGCTGAAAACCCCGCTGGCTGGGATCAAAACTCAGGCTCAGATCGCTGCCATAGCCCAGGACGAAGACACACGCCTACATGCCCTGCGCCAAATCCAGCGCGGGATTGAGAGAGGTGGTCGCACGAATTCGGACCAGGGGCTAAGCTTTAGCTCCTGAGGAGGAA
>DALYSR010000168.1:0-7012 GCA_031991825.1 Paracoccaceae bacterium | reverse complement strand
CTGGCCGGTTGCTCGATGTGCTTGGCGATGAACCCCGACCAATTGGCGCCGGGCGAACGTTGCGCGGCCACTTCGAACCGCAACTTCGAAGGCCGTCAGGGCCGCGGCGGTCGCACGCACTTGCTGAGCCCCGCCATGGCCGCCGCTGCCGCCATCGCTGGCCATTTGGTCGACGTGCGCGACGTGCTGGCCGAAACCGAGGCCGCCTGACATGCATTCAGGTGCGGCAGCCCCTAGGATAGAAACACCCGAAGGCAAACGCCTTCGTGTGCTTGCTATTGCAGAGGCTGCCAATCCTGAATGGGTGTCCGTGCCACTGGTCGGCTGGTCCTTGGCCAAGGCGCTAATGGCGCATCACGATGTGCATCTGGTCACCCAGATTCGCAATCGTGACGCCATCTTGCGCGCAGGGCTGGTGGAAGGACGCGACTTCACCGCCATCGATTCCGAGGCGGTGGCCGCGCCGGTCTACCGGTTGGCCGAAAAGCTGCGGATGGGGGAAGGCAAGGGATGGACCATGGTGCAAGCGCTCAGCTCGCGCTTGGCCTATCCCTATTTCGAGCGCAAGGTCTGGCAGCACTTCGGACCCGCGCTGACATCGGGCGCCTATGATGTGGTGCATCGCATCACGCCGTTAAGCCCGATCGCCAACAGCAGCCTTGCCGCCAAATGCCAAGTCGCAGGCGTGCCTTTCGTCTTGGGCCCGTTGAATGGCGGCGCCCCTTGGCCAAAGGGCTTTGACGCCGAACGCTTGGCGGAACGGGAATGGCTGTCCTATCTGCGCGGGGCCTATCGGTTGTCGCCCGCGCGCTCCAAGATGCTGCGCAATAGCCGCGCGATCATTGCGGGATCGCGTTTCACCAAAAGCGACCTGCCGCGTTCTGTGCGCGACAAGGTGGCCTTGCTGGCGGAAAACGGCATCGATCCCGACCGCTTCACGCCCCAGCCCCGTTCCGACATCCGGTCTTTGCCGTTGCGGGTCTGCTTCATCGGCAGATTGGTGCCCTATAAGGGGGCCGATCTTCTGCTGCAGGCGGCAGCGCCTTTGGTGCAAGCGGGCGAGATGGTGATCGACATCATCGGCAACGGTCCCGAAGAGCATCGCCTGAAAGCTTTGGTGCAGGAATTGCGCTTGGGCGACAAGGTAACCTTCCACGGCTGGGTCGACCATAACGGCGTGCAATCCATTCTGGGCAAGGCGGATGTTCTGGGCTTCCCCTCTTTCCGTGAATTCGGCGGCGGGGTGGTGCTAGAGGCGATGGCTTTGGGCGTGGTCCCCGTGATCTGCGACTATGCCGGTCCTGCCGAACTGGTGGATGAAAGCTGCGGCTTCAAGATCCCCGTCACCGACCGTGCGGGCATCACGACGGCGTTGCGGCTTTGCCTGCAAGACATCGCGGCCAAGCCCGACCAACTGAATGCGAAGTCGCGCGCAGCCCTTGCGCGCGTCCAGAACCACTTCACCTGGGATCAGAAGGCCCGCCAGATTACCGCCATCTACCACTGGGCGATAGATCCGCAGGGCCCGATCCCGCAACCTGTCCTGACCGACTGCCGGACAGAGCCACAATTGAGACAAGAGAACAATTATGGATAAATTCTCCACCCTGACCGGCGTTGCAGCGCCGATGCCTTTGGTCAATATCGACACCGATATGATCATCCCGAAGCAGTTCTTGAAAACCATCCAGCGTTCGGGTCTGGGCAAGAACCTGTTCGACGAGATGCGCTTCACCCAAGACGGGCAGGAAATCCCCGATTTCGTGCTGAACAAGCCCGCCTATCGCAATGCACAGATCATCGTCGCGGGCGACAACTTCGGTTGCGGCTCGTCGCGCGAACACGCCCCATGGGCGCTGTTGGACTTCGGCATCCGCTGCGTGATTTCCACCAGCTTTGCCGACATCTTCTTCAACAACTGCTTCAAGAACGGCATCCTGCCGATCGTGATGCCGCAAGATGTGGTGGATGCGCTGATGAAAGACGCCGAGCGCGGTGAAAACGCCCGCATGAGCGTCAATCTGGAAGAGCAGACCGTCACCACCTCGGACGGCCAGAGCTTCGCCTTCGACGTCGACGCCTTCCGCAAGCATTGCCTGCTGAACGGTTTGGACGATATCGGCCTGACGCTGGAAAAAGCGGCATCGATCGATGCCTTCGAGGCCAAGAACAGCCAAGCCCGTCCTTGGGCCTAAGCTTTCGGCGGGCCTAAGCTTTTGACGGGCCTAAGTTTTCGACGGGGGCTGCCCACTGCGGCCCCCTTCACCGCCCGCTTTGACGCCACCCACCCGAGCGGCAGCACAACCAGACGCAGCGGCCCCTTCCCGCCATCACAAACGAGACCGAACGCATGGTAGCCCTGCGGCATTCGGGCGACAGCCCCCGCCTTCCCTACCGGTTTGCAAACAAATCGCTCGCCAGATGGTGTGCGACGGGTAGAATGCGGCACAAAGATGGCAAATTTACGGCCCGAGCGATCCCCGCTCGCATTAACGATTATTCGCCCGCCCAGCGCATTCACGCTGATCCGCAGGCAAACCCAAAAGGTGAGTGTGTGAAGTCTCGTTTGGCAGGCGCGCTATGTCGGGCAGCCCTAATCGCGGTGGTCATAGTGACCCCGTTGATCCTGCTTGCCGATGTGCCGGTTAATCCGCGTCAATCGACATTGGTTGCGGCGATGGTCTGCGCCTTGGTCACCTTTCTGGAATATAACGCCCGTGCACCCAGCTTCATCGAATTCCGCGATGCGCCACCGCTGAACCGCTACCGCGCCATGCTGCTGCTGACAACTCTGCTGGGGCTGTCCTTGCTTGCCAAGCAGCATAGCCACCCCAGCGAGCTGGGCAGCCTGATCACCGCCATCGCGACAGTCACCGGCGAAAGCCTTGATTTCCCCTATTCTCCGGTGCGGCTGACATTGCTGGTGCTGGACGACACGGCGACGCGTGACACCTTGGTGATGCTGCGCCAAGCGGCGGGGCTGGCACTGCTGATCGGGGCGATGTTCATCAGCCATTTCGCGCTGGTCCTGCGGCTGGCGAATTGGCCACGTCCGCAGCGGCCGTTCAATCTGTGGGTCAACCTGCCGACCTTCGATTCCGGTGCGCGCGGCGATATCGCCCGTCGGCTGGAACGCGATGCTTGGACCAATATGCTGCTGGGCATCACCCTGCCCTTCGTACTGCCCTTGGTGGTATCGCTGGGTTATAGCGGCATAAGCAGTGACACCTTGGCCAAATCTTACAACATGGTCTGGCTGATAACCCTGTGGGCCTTTGTCCCCACCGGCCTGATCATGCGGGGCATGGCGCTGAACCGCATCGCCGCGATGATCCGCTTCGCCCAGCGCAGCCGCGCCGAAGCGCAAGACAGTGCCAAGCCGTCGCGACTGATCTGACACCATGGCGCAGCACTGCCCTTCCCCCCTTTCCCGCCGTCAGGCGCTTGTCGGGCTCGCGACGGGTGCGGCAGGGGCGTGGCTGGGCATGACGCGCCTCCTTGCCGCCCAATCCGACCATAGGGATGGGGATGGCCTGACACTGGCCTATTGGAACACCGACCTTAACCGTGCAGGCCCCGGTCTGCTGCTGCGCGATGCGACCCGCGCCGTATCTGACGACATCCGCAGCGCGCTGGGCGTGATCGATGCGCTTGGCGCCGATGTGTTGGTGTTGAGCGGTTTCGACTATGACGCCCAATCTGCGGCTTTGGCGGCCTTCAATGCCCATCTGTCCAAGCCCTATCCCCATCTGAGCGCCTTGCGCCCCAATAGCGGCGTGCCCACAGGCCTTGATCTGGACGGCAATGGCCGGATGACCGACGCCCGCGATGCCCAAGCCTTCGGCCGCTTCCCCGGTGAAGGCGGCATGGCTGTACTGAGCCGCCTGCCTTTCTTGCCCGAACAGGGCATGGACCTGACTGGTCGGCTTTGGCGCGACATGCCGGGCGCCACCATGCCCCCCCTCCCAGAACCACAGGCGTCCATTCAGCGACTGTCCAGCAACGGCCATCACGTCATCGCCTTGGCCTTGCCCGATGGCAGAGCGCTGCGACTGCTGACATGGCACGCATCGCCCCCCGCCTTCGATGCCGACCTGCCCGTCAACCTGCGCCGCAATCACGACGAAACCGCCGTTTGGCTGCCGCTGATCGATGATCTGGCGCAGCCCTTGGTCGTGATTGGACAGGCCAATACAGACCCTGTGCGGGGCCGTGGCGACAAGACCGCCTTGAACGCCCTGTTGAACCACCCTGCCCTGCAAGACAGCCACAGCGGCGATACCGTCGATTATGGCGCCGATCTGGGACGGATGCGGGTCTCCTATATCCTGCCCTCGCGCGATCTACGGATCATCGGATCCGGGCATGGCCAGCAATCGGCACATGCGCGGCACTGGCCAATCTGGATGCGGCTGCAGATACCCTGACAAAACACCGACTTACGCAATAATATTGCGCATATCCCCCCAAAAACGGCCATTGGCTAAAGCATAGCTTGACCCCTACGTAACCAATGGCTACCCCGAACCGAAACGAACGACAGGAGCCTACCCCGTGGCAAATCCTTCCCTTCTCATCCTCGCCGGTGACGGCATCGGCCCCGAAGTCATGGCCGAGGTCAAGAAAGTCATCGCATGGATGGATGCCAAACGCGGCATCACCTTCGATGTCTTCGAAGATCTGGTCGGCGGCTGCGCCTATGACAAGCACGGCACGCCGTTGACCGATGCGACCATGGCCAAGGCGCAAGAGGTCGACGCCGTTCTGCTGGGTGCCGTGGGCGGCCCGCAATATGACAAGCTGGACTTCTCGGTAAAGCCGGAACGCGGCCTGCTGCGCCTGCGCAAGGAAATGGATCTCTATTCCAACCTGCGCCCTGCCCAATGCTTTGATGCTTTGGCAGATTTCTCGTCGCTGAAGAAAGAGGTCGTGGCCGGTCTGGACATCGTGATCGTCCGCGAGCTGACTTCTGGCATCTATTTCGGCGAACCGCGCGGCATCATCAAAGAAGGCAATGAGCGCGTCGGGATCAATACCCAGCGCTACACCGAATCGGAAATCGCCCGCGTCGCGCGTTCGGCATTCGAATTGGCCCGCCGTCGTGGCAACAAGGTCTGCTCGATGGAGAAGGCCAATGTCATGGAATCGGGCATCCTGTGGCGCGATGTCGTGACCGAAATCCACGCTGCCGAATATCCGGATGTGGAACTGTCGCATATGTATGCCGATGCAGGCGCGATGCAGCTGTGTCGTTGGCCGAAACAATTCGACGTCATCGTCACCGACAACCTGTTCGGCGACCTGCTGTCGGATGCGGCGGCCATGCTGACCGGCAGCTTGGGCATGTTGCCTTCGGCATCCTTGGGTGCGCCGATGGCGAATGGCCGTCCGAAAGCGATGTACGAACCCGTCCACGGTTCGGCGCCCGATATCGCGGGCCAAGGCAAAGCCAACCCGATCGCTTGCGTCTTGTCCTTCGCCATGGCGCTGCGCTACTCCTTCGATCTGGGCGATGAAGCGACCCGCGTCGAAAACGCGATCGAAAAAGTGCTCGCCGACGGCGTTCGCACTGGCGATCTGCTGGGGCCGGAAGGCGGCGTGCCGGTTTCGACCGCGCAAATGGGCGATGCGATCATCGCGGCGCTTGATTCCAGCCTCTGATTCCGGAGACTGGCATTTTTTCCAAGGCCCGAGGAGAAATCCTCGGGCCTTTTTTCGTTAAGATTCAGCAAAATCAGTGTTACCTTAAGGAAATTAAAGGTTTTTTGTAAATTTCCATATTTTAGCTCTTGTGGCCCCCCGCAGTACGGGCTAAACGCTTCTCCACGGTCGGAGCGTAGCGCAGCCTGGTAGCGCACCTGCTTCGGGAGCAGGGGGTCGGAGGTTCGAATCCTCTCGCTCCGACCAGTTAGTCTTTGAAAAGACGCAGATAAATCTGCCTTTTCAGTCAGACTTCCCGAATGAAATAAAGCGCCCTTGGGCGCTTTTTTCATTGCATCTTAACGTGATCACTTTGCCCGCTGCGATCAGAGCCCTGCGCCGTCTGTTGCACCTACCGCCTGCGCTGTGGTCCGGCTACCGTGATGCCAAGACGGCGATGATCCGCACCCATCCGCAGGCTGATCTATACTTGAAAAGACCGGTATCATCTCGGCCTTAGCGCGATTCCTGCGCTGTTAACCAAGACATCCATCCCGCCAGAGCCCGCTACCACACGGGAAGCAGTTTGAAACTGCCGCCGGATGCTATCGACGGCCCCCAGCCCCTTGGTCAAATCACCCGCAATCGCAAAGACCTTGCCGCCGATGGCTTCGATTTCCACAACACCATCTTAGGCTGCGGGGCAGATGCGGTGCAGTGAACAGCGATGCAGGCCGCCCGAGGGCGGCCCATGAGCGCTGGGCAAAACGGAACGTTTATTCCGCAACCTTCTTCACGAATTGCGACTTCAGGCCCATCTGGCCGATGCCGAGGATCTTGCAATCGATGTCATGATCACCATCCACCAACGTGATGTTCTTCACCTTGGTGCCAACCTTCACCACCAGCGACGACCCCTTCACCTTCAGATCCTTGATCACGGTGACGGTATCGCCCGATTGCAGCACATTGCCGACCGCATCACGAATCACGGCATCCGCATCATCCGCCACGCCTGCAGTCCATTCGTGACCACATTCAGGGCAAACGAGCAAAGAGCCGTTTTCGTAAGCATAGGTCGAGTTACAGGCGGGGCACGGAGGCAGGATATCAGTCATACCCCAGTCTAACCGATATGGCGTAGCGGCATAAAGGGGGCTGAAATGCAAAAAGCACCCCATAGGGTGCTTTGTCGCGACTAAAGTGGCAGCCCGTAGGGGAGTCGAACCCCTCTTTTCAGGTTGAAAACCTGACGTCCTAACCGATAGACGAACGGGCCAGCATTCACACTCAAGCCTTGCGGCATAAGGATCGAAGGTGGCAGCCCGTAGGGGAGTCGAACCCCTCTTTTCAGGTTGAAAACCTGACGTCC
>DALYSR010000167.1:0-7078 GCA_031991825.1 Paracoccaceae bacterium | reverse complement strand
CTCAGATCTTCCACTGGATTTGGCAATCTAAGCATTTCCCAGAGTAGGGCATTCTAAATAAGGAAAATACTGCGGGTTCGAGGCATTCATCCACCAAAACCGCCGTATTCAGAATGCATAACTATAGCCGATAAATACGACCCATCTGACGATGTGGTGAGTTGCACCGTGGCGTGCCCCCTAAAAACACTCCAAGTTTTTTGTCCGCACCCCCGCCGATTCACGTCTACGTGGAATTAAACAGCAGGGGTGAAACATACTGCTTCTTCGCCGCTATACTGCTGTGAGTTGCGCTTAAGCCAATGTGACCAAGGCTCCATGGTGCGCGATCACTTGTAGTGCAGTCGCATGGCCCTTCAGAGCGGCTTGCCGGACATCGACGCCGCTTAGCCGCGCCGCGAGATAGCCGCCATTGAAGCTGTCACCTGCGCCGGTGGTGTCCACAGGCACTGCGCGCGGCAGCTCTTCCAGCCATTCGATCGCGCCATCGGCCCCAGTAAAGCACATCCGGCCGCCGCCGTTCTTGACGAGAACCTCGCTTGCGCCCAAGGCCTGATAGCGTTTGGCGGTTGCGGCGGGATCGGCATCCTTGAACCAATGCGCCTCGTCTTCGAAACTGGGCAGAACGATATCGGCGCAGGTAGCGGCGGCTTCGGTCTGGCCGCACATGACCTGCGCATCCGGCCAGAGCTTGGGCCGCAGGTTCGGATCGAACACCACCTTCGCACCGGCAGTGCGTTGCTTTTGCAAAGCCGCGCGCAGGGTCTTGCGCCCCGCGTCTTTCAGGATGGCGAAAGTGATGCCCGAGACATAGATCACATCCGCATCGCCAAGCGCCCGATCCAGCCAAAGCGGGTCATCCGCGATGCAGCGCGCCGCCGAGTTCTCGCGCCAATAGGTAAAGCTGCGCTCGCCCTGATCGAGGCTGATCATGTAAAGACCGGCCACACGGCAGGGGTGGCGCGCGATGCGCGCGGTACCGATTCCGGCCGCTTCGATAAAGCGCAGCATCTGCTCGGATAATTTGTCCTGACCAAGCTGGGTTGCGTAATCGACCTGCCAGTCCGGCCCCAACAGCGCGCGCGCATACCAAGCGGTATTCAGCGTATCGCCGGCAAAGCCTTGGCGCAGCAAGGGGACGGAGCCGGTCTCAGGCGCGCTTGCGCACGCCTGAGAGAGTTCGACCATTGCTTCTCCGAGTGAGACGAACCGCATGGCTTAGATCAGCGCCGTCGAGATGAAGGGCACGAAGGTCACCAAGAGCAAGGCCACCATTAGCGCCAGAAGGAAAGGCCAACCATCGCGGAAGAACTCGACGATCTTGGTATGGGTCAGGTTGCAGACCATCAGCAAGACCGTCCCCACCGGCGGCGTCAGCGTGCCGATCGAAAGGTTAAGGATCATGACGATGCCGAAATGGACCGGATCGATTCCCAGCTGTTCGACAACCGGCTTCAAGAGGGGCACGAGGATGATCATCAAGGCGGTGCCTTCGATGAACATGCCCAAGATCAGCAGCAAGATATTGACGGCAATTAGGAACATCCAAGGATTGGTGGTCATCTGGGTGATCATCTCGGCCATAGCGATGCCTGCGCGCTCCATCGAGAAGATCCATGCCAGCGCCGACGAGGTCATGATGACCAGCAGCACGGCCGCGGTCTGACGCGCGGTTTCGGCAAAAGCGCGACCTACGTCCGACAGTGTCATCTCGCGATAGAGGAAGAAGCCCACGGCCAAGGTGACCAAGGTGGCGATCGCACCGGCTTCGGTTGGGGTGAAGATCGACAGGCGGATGCCGCCCACGATCACCACGACCAAGAACAAGGCCGGCCATGCACCAAGGAAGGTCGCACCGGTCTCGCGCGCGGTGGGCCACGTCTCGCGCGAAGGCTTCAGGCCCAGACGCTTGGCATTGGCCCAGACCGCGAACAGCATCAGCGCCGCGCACATCAGCCCCGGCAAGATACCGGCAGAGAACATCGAACCGATCGAGACATCGGCAACCAGCGCATAGATGATCAGCGCGATGCCCGGCGGAATGATCGGCGTGATCAGAGAGCCGCAAGCGGTGATCGCGGCGGCGGCACCCGCCGAATATCCCTGACGGCGCATTTCCGGCACCAACATACGGCACATCATGGCGGCATCGGCAAGGTTCGAGGCAGAGATGCCGCCCATCAGAGTCGAGAGCATCACATTGGTATGGCCAAGGCCACCAGTCAGACGTCCAACCAAGAGGTCAGCTAGCTTCAACAGGCGCGCGGCGATGCCGGTGGTCCCCAGCAACGTGCCTAAAAGCACAAAGAAGGGAATTGCCAGCAATGAGGGGTTCTGGCTCGGTGCGATGATCCGTTGCACCGCGATTGGCAGCGGCACTGAAGAGAAGAACAGGAAATAGGCCACGACTGCGGCGAACATGGCAAGATAGAGCCGCATGTTCAACGCAAACAGCGCGAACATCAGGGCGATGACGATAAACCAGGTCATCAGATTATTCTCCGGATGCGCTTAATGCGCGTTTTGGGCCTTGGTGACGGATTCGTTGGGGCGGAACAGGGCGATCAGTGTGACAAGGGCGGAAACGCCCGCACCGATGACCACTGCTAGATCAAGCCAGAACCAAGAAATCCCAAGGATTTGCGTTTTTTTGAAGGTCGTGGTCAGCGCCAATGCCCAAGCCTGCCATGCCATGAAAAGCAACAGGCCGATGGAGGTCAAACCGACGATGATCTGCAACCCGCGACGTGCCGCCCCTTTAAGTGCGTTTTCCAGCAGATCAATGGTCAGGTGATTGCGCCCTGCCTCGCAGGCGATGGCACCGATCATTACGATCCAAATCATCAAGAAGCCAGAGGCCTCTTCGGTCCAGGCGATAGGGGCATTGAAAATATAGCGGGCGACAACGGCGGCGAAGGTCAGCAGCACCAAGGCCGCGACCCCCAAGGCTGCCACGGTCGAGGAAAGCTGGTAAATAAAGCGCATGGTCTACTCCCACTGCCGCGCCCGCCGCTTCTGAACGGGTCGGCTGGTATTGTGGACGATGCCAGCCGGTGCGCTGATGCGACCGGCCGGCAGAGTTCGGGATGATTTACTTCGCCAGTTCTGCTTGGATCTGGTCGTAAAGGCCCGGAGTCCATTCGGGGAACATGGTGTAGAAGGGCTTGGTCGCTTCGCGGAAGGCGGCCACATCCGGCTCTGTGACGGTGACGCCAGCGGCTTTCATGGTATCAAGCATCTTAGACTCTTCGGTGCCTGCCAGCTCTTGGCTGTAGAGGCCTGCCTTATAGCCGGTCTCGTGCAGCATCTCGACCACGGCCGGATCCAGCGTCGAGAAGAAAGCTTCGCCGCCCAGCCAGAGCGAGGTATTGGTCAGATAGCTAATCATCGACAGCTCTTTGGCTTGCTCGTGCAGCTTCTGGCCGAACAGCACCGGCAGCGGGTTTTCCACCCCGTCGATCACACCTTGGGTCAGAGCCGGATAGACATCGCCCAAAGGCATTGGGGTCGGGGTCGCGCCCATCAGCTCGAAAGCCTTGATCTGCATGATGTTGTTGGGCACGCGCACTTTCATGCCCTTCATATCCTCGGGCTTTTCGACCTTCTTGGTCGCCAACAGCTGACGGGTGCCATAGAGGTAGTTCTTGATCAGGATGTGGACACCCTTCTCCCGCAGCGCCTCTTCCTTCTTTTTGAACCATTCGGATTCATAAATCTTAAACAGCTGGGCCGGATCCTCGGTCAAATAGGGCCCGAACAGAATGCCCAGATCGGGATCGTAATCCGTCAGGAAGGCAACATCGGCGATGGTGATGACGTTCACGCCCAGCATCGCCTGTTCCAGAACGTCCAGTTTCGCACCCAGCTGCGACGATGGGTAAAGCTCCAGCGCGACTTTGCCGTCCGAGGCTTCCTTGACCATCTCTGCCCAGCGGTTCATGACCAGATCGGCAGGCTCGCCCGGATTGTTTTCATAAGCCACTTTGACGACAACGTCTTGTGCGGCTGCCGGCAGGATCGCTACGGCGCTCATCAGTGCGGCCAATGCAAAAGATTTCAGTTTCATGAGTTCCTCCCAAAACTTCTCGGTATGCCTCAGAGCGAAGCGTTTGCCCGTTGGAAAAAATGCGCCATAACGGCGGCGGAATGGTCGAAATGGTCATTCAGCGCCTGGGTCAGGGCGCGACTATCGCGCTGCTCCAGCGCCGACATGATCCGACCATGTTCGGCAAGCGACATCTCGGTTTCAGGTCGGTGCGACTTGCCGACCTCGAGATAGAATTTCAAAGGTGCTGAGAGCAGGCGATACATCCGCAACAAGACCGGATTTCCCGCCGCTTCGATCAGCGCAAGGTGGAAGTCATAATCGTGGCCGGCAGCTTCGGAGGCCGTTAGTGCCCGCAGCATCTTGGTATTGGCGATATCCATCCGGTCAAGCAAGGACGCCTCGACGCCCTTGACGGCGAAGGGCGCGGCTCCGGTCTCGACGATGCGGCGGAAGTTCAGCACGCTTTCCAGCGTTTGGGCCGAATGGTCGAACTGCTGCACCAAAGTGGCGAAGAAGGGGTCCAGATCGGGCTGGCGTACACGCGCGCCGCGACGGGTTTTTTCTATCAGGCCAAATGCTTCGAGATGGATCATGGTCTCGCGCACGGTATTGCGTGCCACGCCGAAGCGCTCCGCCAGCTCGCGCTCATTGGGCAGCAAGTCACCGACCGCCATGCGATCGACGATTTCCTGCCGCAGCACCTCGCGCAGCTCCTCTACCGCTGATTTTCCGGCCAAGATCCCCCCCTTTGGTCCTATGGTTGGACCAAGATTCGAGCAATTAAATGCCAAGCGCCTTCCCGTAAGTCAACATCGTTGTTGCGGCGGATGGTGATTAGTCGGCTAGGGAAGGGGGTCGGTCCAATGCACTGATGCCATCAGCGTCTCGCGGGCGGTTTCAAGATGAAGTGCCAGCGCCTGCGCGGCGCGGGGCCGGTCCTGCGCCAAAACAGACTCGATCAAGCTGAGATGTTCAGCCAGTGCTGCACGGTTGCGCCGCGCCTCGTCGCGCTTGTTCCAGCGGTAATGGTAATGCACGATGATCGAAATGGTGCGGCTGAAATCGACGATGAAACGGTTGTTGGACGAGGCGCAAAGCAGCTGATGGAACTCGGCATCAAGCGCGGGAAATGCAGCCAGCCCTGCATCATCGCCTTGCAGCAAGCTTTGATGGCGATCGCGCAAATCCAGCAAAGCCATGCGATAGCTGCCGCCATCACCTGCCGCATTTAGCAAGCTTTGCAAGGCGCGGCTTTCGAACATCTCGCGCACGGCAAACATCTCTTCGGCGAACTCGCGGGTAAAGCCCTTCAGGATCCAATGGCGATTGGGGCGTTTCTCGATCAGACCGAACGGCTCGAAGCGGATCAAGAATTCGCGCAGTGCCGCCACCGGCACGTCGAAGCGTCGGGCTAGCTCGGCCTCGTTGAGGTTGGTTCCAGGTGGCAGATCGCTTTGCAACACCCAAGACAGGAAGGGGGTTTCCACCGTTTCCTGCTTGGTTCTCGTTTCCTCGACATCGAAACGGTCGCTGTCGCGGGGAAGGCGCAGCAAGATCTTGTCTCGCCCCTGCCATGACAGGACGCCGCATTCCACCAGATGGTTCAGCGCCGCGCGAATGGTGGTACGCGAGGCATCAAGGCTGACAGCCAGTTCACCTTCCGGGCCTAGATGGCTGCCGATCTCGGCTCCACCAAGGTGGTCGCACAGCCGATTGACCAAAGCTTTGAAAACGGTCTTGTCGCGCGCCATCTTGCTGTCCTTAGCGAGGGGCGCGGAAAATTTTCGTTGCCGCCACGGAATTCATTTGACGAATATGGTTCTTATTAAATAAAAAACCTATCACCTTGCAAGATCAACCTGTCCGTTCAGGCCCGATACTGCGCCCAACATCCAAAAGCTGCGGTTTTGCCCATGCCACCCGCAGAGCTCAGCACGAAAGAGGCCGAATCATGAGCCTGATGAAAACCCTGATCTGTCAGGCGCCCGGAGATTTCCAATTGATTGACCGCGCACGTCCTGCCGCGCAAGCGGGCAAGGTGCGGGTCAAGATCGGCCATATTGGCATCTGTGGCACCGATTACCACATCTATGGCGGTCATCAGCCCTTCTTGGAATACCCCCGTGTGATGGGTCACGAATTGTCGGGCTGGGCGCTGGAGGCAACGGCTGACGGCCGCATTAAGGCCGGTGATCTGGTGGTGGTGAACCCCTATCTGACCTGCGGCAGCTGTCACGCTTGCCAGATCGGCAAGCCGAATTGCTGCTCTAACATCGCTGTTCTGGGCGTGCATACTGATGGCGGCATGTGCGAGGAAATCGTGGTGCCGAAAGAAAATCTTTATGCAGCTGAAGGGCTTGATCCCAAAGCGGCGGCGATGGTCGAATTCTTGGCGATTGGCGCGCATGGTGTGCGCCGTGCCAGTATCCGCCCCGGTTCTGAGGCGCTGATCGTCGGCGCAGGCCCGATCGGCATCGGCGCGGCCCTGTTCGCAGAGATCGCGGGCGCATCCGTGACGCTGCGCGACACCTCGGCCTCGCGCTTGGATCTGGCTCGAAAAGTGTTGCCGCAGGCTCGCTTCGAACTGGTTGCCGAGGCTGTGCCGCATGCCTATGAAACCGTTTTCGACGCGACCGGCAATATCCATGCGATGAATGCAGGCCTGCAATGGCTGGCCCATGGCGGCGCTTATGTGCTGCTTTCGGTGGTGAAGGGCGATCTGCAATTTGCCGATCCCGAATTCCACAAGCGCGAAACGACGCTGATCGCCAGCCGCAATGCGCTGAAGGTCGATTTCGAACATGTCATTGCGCAGATCAAGTCGGGCCGCGTGCCGGTGACGGCTTTGGCCACCCACGAGACCAGCTTGGAAGGCGCCCTTACCAATCTGCCCCTGTGGGCCGAAGACCGCGGCACCCTGATCAAGGCGATTATCCGTGTCTGAGCTGCGCACCCCCATCTTGCAATTCGGAACATAGCGGTTCTTACAGGCCCATGCCGATCTGTTCTTCTCGGAGGCGCGGATAGAGC
>DALYSR010000166.1:0-7109 GCA_031991825.1 Paracoccaceae bacterium | reverse complement strand
AGCAGGGTGGTTACAATCACGATAGAAGTAAATTTTTTCATCATTCAAAATCTCCCAATGTATGGGAGTATCACGCTGCCGTGATGTAATTGAAAGATGTATTTAGGGGCAATTTTATCGGACCAGATATCGATATTGGCAGGGCGGCGCAATCGCCCTGCCAATATCTCAGTTAGCGCCTTACTGCAAAACCTGTATTGGATATTTGTCCTTTGCTCCGCCAAGTTTCAGCACTTAATGCGATGATCTCATCGACGTCAATCTTGCTTAAACCTAAGCTATTTCCGAGTATCGAAAGTGCTTCCAAATCCATGTAGCGGAGGCAGCCAGTTAGAGCTTTCTTGCGGTCTATCGCTAATTGCTTGGTGAACACGGAGCGACGACGAAGCCTATAGTCTATAACTGGCATCCCAGACCTTCAAATATATTGTAGATCCTAAATGTCGATATCCATAGTTAAGTTCCTGTTTTGATATAGATTTACTTTGCAGGACATCCATTACAACGTAAGTTGCGTTACTCGGCGATTTAGTAAGCTTTAATGTGAGCAAGCTCGATTGGGAAAACTTCCAGCCGAAAGCGCCGCTATGGCTCCTTACAGCAGAGGGTCAGAGGGAGGAGCGGGCGCATCCAGCCGCCGCCGCGGTAACTGGCACCTCTCGACTGGACAGAATCTTCAACAGAGCTCTTGCTTCATCTCTCTGTCACGAGCGCGCGCCTATCTTCGCTCTAAAGTAGAGCGTCTGATCCGGCACGAGGGATTTTCGAATAATGAAGACATCTAGGCACTCCATCGCCTTGAATTCACGCGCATCCCTAGTAGAGATGGGGCGGAAGCGGCCAAGATAAGTACGACTTCCTTATAAGGATTTTACAAACTTGAAGCGGATCTCTTCCATTCTCTGCCTGTTTGACGCAGGGTGTTACCCTTACGGCAATCGGATCATGGTCGGAAACATCAATGCCTCATGTAGAACCAACTGGTACCAGCGTGGCATTGAGCCGACTTTGTGCGGCGACCGCCTCCCTTCATAGAGATCTTGAAAGTCGGTTCAATGCGGTCGTTGCGCTGTCAGATCCCCACCGACGCGTGCAGGTCATTACCCGTTATGAGCGGCTGTATCGACAATCCTATGTGGCTTTGCGTCCCTTGTTAGCCGATATCGATGATTTGGATTTCGAACGGCGCGGGAGGATTTGGCAACCTCTTGCTGCGAGGGAAGACGCCGGAGAATTTCCGGCCCTCACCGACAGATACGCGGCCCTCGGGATGCTTTATGTCATCGAAGGCTCTACTTTAGGGGGCAGGATTATTCAGCGCGAACTGCTTAAGCGAGGCGTAAGTGATCCGGCGATTGGCTTCCTAGATCCTTATGGCAACGCTGCAGGCTCCTTGTGGCGCGGATTGATTACGGTCATCGAAAGAGAAACGGCAGGTGATAGCGGGCGACTCGATGCACTATGCGAGGGCGCAGTCGCCGGCTTCCGCTTTGCCGATAAGATGCTCTGCGGAGAATTGGTATGAACGCGCGCAGCATGTCGCTGAACAGTTGTGATCGGGAGCCGATCCACATTCCCGGCTCGATCCAACCCCATGGCCTTCTGTTGATCGTTGATCGTGAGACCGGCACCATTACCTATGGTGCGGGCGATATAGAGGGGCGCTTGGGTGTCCCCGTTTGGCAAGGCCAATCTCTTGAAATCATCCTCGGTGCCGAGATCGCCGAAGCCATCATCGGGATCGATCCAATCCCGCCCCGGCATGTTTGTCCCCCCGCATCCGATCAGCTCTTCGACATCAGTGTCCTGCAAGGCGCTCTCCATCTGATAATCGAGCTTGAGCCCGCGGCCCAGATCGACACGATGCATAATCTTCTGCCGCAATTGGAGCGAGCCGCCCATAAATTCGAGAAAACCCCCGACATGGAGCAATTGATGGAGGTAGCAGCGTGCGAGTTTCGTAGGCTGACGGGGTATGACAGGGTTATGGTCTACCAATTTCTTGAAGATGGTACAGGCAAAGTGATGACAGAAAGCACCGCATCCGGTCAGTCTGCTTTCCTCAACCACCACTTTCCTGCCAGCGACATTCCCGTTCAGGCACGTAATCTCTATCTGCGCAATCTGGTCCGTGTCATTCCGGATGCTAACTACAAAGCAGCTCCGCTCCGTCCGACCTATCCGGCGGATGAACCACTTGACATGAGCGATTGCAGCCTGCGCAGCGTCTCGCCGATACATCTGAAGTATTTGCGGAATATGGGCGTGGCCGCATCGGCCTCTTTCTCGATTATCAAGGATGATCTGCTGTGGGGATTGATCGCGTGCCATAATGCCTTGCCTAAGACCATACCGCTGGATGCGCGCAACGGCTGTCGGGCCTTGGTCGGGGCGCTGTCCCGCCAAATCAAAGCGCGATCCGATACCGAGCTTTACAGTGAGCGCTTCAGATTGCGCATGATGGAGGATCGGATCAGCGAACTTCTTTTGCGTGAAGGCTCGCTTGATCTTACCTTGGCGTATCACCTCGATGAGGTGCGGGATATGCTGCAGGCCGATGGAGTGGCGATCCGACGGGATGGCGAGATCATCACCGCCGGAAAGACGCCGTCAGTGGCACAGATAACCGTGCTGTCGGACTGGCTGGTTCGGGAAAAGCCGCAACGCATCTTTTCCACCAGCGAACTTTCGGCCACTGATGTGCCGCCTGACGCTGTTAGCGCCCTATCGGCCGGTCTTCTTGCCATGACACTATCGGCGGCCGAGCCCTGGATAGTGATGTGGTTTCGCGCCGAAGTGGTGGAAACCATCAATTGGGCCGGAAATCCGGATAAGGCGCTGTCCGATGACGGTCAGGGCACATTGTCTCCACGCGCCAGCTTCCAGTCATGGAGTGCAACCGTCAGCGGCAAAGCCCGACGCTGGAGCATTCCAGAAATAGAAGCTGCCGACCGCTTGGCAGGCGAGATTCAGAATGCCTGGCAAACTCGCCGCATCCAGAATCTGAACAAAGAGCTGCTGCAGCTGGTCAATGAAAAGGACGGCCTTCTGAAGCAAAGAGAATTCCTGCTCGGCGAGGTCAATCACCGCGTGCAGAACAGTCTGACACTGGTCTCGGCCTTTCTCTCCATGCAGGCGCGCAAATCTCCTGAGCCCGCTGTCAAGGAAGCCTTGGAAGAAGCGCGGCACCGCATATCGGCCGTGTCACTGGTGCATCGACGGCTTTACGGCACGGATCAGGTCCGCATGGTGGATGCCGGGCGCTATATCGACGAACTGCTAGACGACATCCTCGCAACTTTGGGTGTAGAGTGGGGTAGTCAGGTTCGTCGAGATCTTGAGCCCATTTTCATTTCAAATGATCGTGCCATCAGCATGGGTCTTGTTCTGACGGAACTAATCATTAACGCCAATAAATATGCCTATGAGGGCAAACCGGGTCCGTTGACGGTGAGCTTAACCTCGACGGGCGAGGCGTTCCAACTGATGGTTGCAGATCAGGGAAAGGGTCGAGCCAATGCCGTGCAGGGTTTTGGCTCCCAAATGATGGATGCGCTCATGGCTCAACTGGAAGGGGCGTTGAGATATCTCGACAATCACCCAGGGACCAAAGCGGTCCTGTCCGCTCCGATCTTACGGCATGAGTGAGGATTATGATTGCAGGGTATCCAATATCTTGAGGTGTATAACATCAAGGGCCGCCATGAGATCAACTGTTGATCATAAGCGCTGCGATCACACCCCAGACTAGGATTGTCACCGCTTGGACTGGGCGCACCCACGCTGCATGACGAGGACGTGCGCCTTGCGGTTTGTCTAGGGGCGAAGAGGTCGAGGTTAGCATTTTTTGTTCCAAGACGAGCGTGAGCTTCATTTTTCCTGAGATAGGGTATTAGTTCGGGGAGAAAAGGAACAGCGGAAGGCGCAAAAGTATAGGAGGAATTTATCGGGTGTGACCTCACCGTCGCAGCAGGGCAGCAATCGAAACCCCAAACGTAAGTGCCATGAGGGTGATAATGCCGACGGCTGGGGCTTTGTCATTACACTGGATCAGTCCCATACAGTGCAACTTTCGCAAAAGCGTCTTCCACACTATTTCCTGTACAGATCACCTGCTCGTCCTTTCGTTGAATAACGATTAAATATGGTGCGCTGGATCTGTCACCATCAATTCGAAGATAGACCGATATAAGATTGGTGGTGAGGGGCGGGTGTATTATGCCGTCATCCACATCCCGACGCTTATTTTCGTCAGGGAAAATGCGGCTAACGGCAGTGCCGCGGAATAAGTTAGGGGGTTTCCCTATGCACGCTTCTTTGGAAGCTGTGCCGAATTTTACAATGCTCATACAAACTCTTCCCTTGTCAAAATTGGATGATCAATCTGTCCGAAGTGGATGAGGCACTTTATGCAGGCTTGTTCTTGCGCCCCATTGAACCAGCAAAGAAATATCCGGCTCGGAGAGTAAAATCATAGCATTCCTTGGCCCGTTTGGAGCAGAAGGACCCGAAGGCGAAGATGATGCAGGCGAAATTAGGCATTTTCTGGGCAAGGAATGTCGCGTGATAAACTGACAGAGCTCACTCCACGACTCTTCCCGTGTTCCAACGACGTGGGCCGCAGGTTTGGTTAAAGAAAAAGCCCCCAAGCGGGGGGCTTTTGTCGTCACACGAGGTCTTTGAGCGCCTTCACCGGCTTGATCTTCAAGACCCGCTTGGCCTCGATCTGGATGGCCTCGCCCGTCGCTGGGTTACGACCTGTGCGGGCCGCGCGCTCCGTAATCTGGATCGTGGCAATGCCGGGCAGTGCAAATGCGTTGCCCGCGGTAATCTGCTCTCCCGCCACCTTTGCCAGCACGTCGAGTGCGAGTGTGGCGTCTTGTTTGCTCATGCCGTTCTCAACCATCGCTGCGACCAGGTCATTCTTCTTCATGGGGCAACTCCGATACTTTTGGTATTATAGATTCAGGATTTCTTGGGAGAGGCAAGGGGCAGGGGTGAAATCAAAGGGGGTTATGCATTTCAATCCTCATTGCGACGGACCCAGCCGCCACCAATCTTGGCTTTCCATTGGCTGCCCTTTGATCCGGGCAGAGTGCTTTTCTTGGGTGCAAGGCCGAGGTGCTTCCCGCGCTTGCGGGCCTCGACCGATTTCTGCGCCACGTCCTGCTTGGTTTTGATGCCGTGACAGGGGGAGCGGAGGGCGCGCAGGTTGCTTTCACGGTTTTCGCCGCCAAGGATCAGGGCCTTGGTATGGTCGAACTCGATGCGCTCGCCCGCAGCTCCAAGGCGCTGGCAGCAGCCGCAGGCGCAAATGCCAGCTTGCGCCAGCACGATCCGCGCCTTCACCGCGGGCGGCGCGGTGCTGTCGTCACTGCGCCCAATCCACTCTGCTACGGTGCGGGCCATCAGCAGGCGCCGCAGTATTCGGTGTTACCGCATGCGATGTAAGGTTGAAGGCGAGCAACGGTATTAGCCAGCACCACGTGAACAAAGCTGCCGACGTTCACGAGCACACCTGCGAAGAGCAATGCACTCCGAATAAGGCCGCTATGGCGGGGCAGCCATAAATACAATCCATAGGGAGAATGCCCTAATTGAACGGGCAATAGCATCCACGATATGTGCTTACCGTCCCATCGAGACATGATGTATATAAGGCATCTATTACGCAATAATAAAATGCACTTTATACATCAAAATTGGTATTTTTTAATCTTCGGCACACCCAAGATGCATAGTCGCGCTCAACGCGAACCAAGGCAATCCTGAGGAAATCTCGAGAGAACCCGTCAAAAATATCTTATCAGTATTATTATTTTGTTACGCTTATTTATGTTATGTGCAATAAATCCGTAACAGATTCGCGGCGGTAATGAAGTTCGCCCGTCACCGATATCATTTCCATTGAAGGACTCAAGTGTTCCTGATATGTTCCAGTACAAGGCAGGGCATAATGACACCGAACTGGCGGACTGCCGCCACATGACCCCTCAAGAGTGCAGGCAAAAATTAGGACCACCCGCCAACCGCGGATGTGACCTTATTTACTTAAAATGAGGGGAATGATGGGATTTCGAGTTGTCAGCCGACAAAACCGTCGCGCACTAACTAGCCAGACGTGCAGGGGAATACACCTACCCAATAATCACGGGTTCGGAGTGATGCTCTCGGCGCTAACCCCTAGCCAGTTTCAGTGGTTTATTCGCCGGGCTCAGGAGGAAGGCTTGCTGCCTCTTCCGCAAGCTTCGAAAGCAGCCGACGGCCTCGATCGTCGGCTTTGCGATAAGCATTGAGCAGAGATATCTCCGCCGCATCCCGATCTTGGGCGAAAATATCCTCAAGCGTCACGCCCAGAACTTGGGCGCACAACTTGTAGGTATCCAGCTTTGCAGAATGGTGCATCGTCTCCGCCCGCTGAATCGTCGACTGATCAACGCCCGCCAAGGCTGCGAGTTCTCGTTGTGTCAGTTTTTGCGCGGTTCTGATCTGCTTTAATTTCATGCGCAAATAATGCACGACATGCATGCTTGATGCAAATGCATATTAAGCATTTATTTAGTTGACATCACTATGCATAATAAGCATCTAAACCCCATGTCCAGTTTTGTATCCTTCTTAAAATGCAGCGGCCTTTCCCATCGTGATTTCGCGAAAAAGGTTCAAGTCGACCCCAGTATCATCTCGCGACTGTCTACAGGAAAAATGACCCCCAGCCTTAAGCTTGCGGCCAGAATTGAACGCATCACACAAGGCCAGATCGGGGCCACGAGCTGGATCAAGGATGATATCAGAAAGGGAGCCATTGAAGAATGATGTGGCTCGCTATGCATCAATCCGACAGCGCCTCTCAACTTTTCACAGACGGCTGGGCTGAGCTTTGATGGGGGCTTCTAGGGCAGCACGTTGCAGTCTGCGCCAGCAGCGCGACGACCAAGCGGCGCGGCATCAGGTCTATCGCACCTTGGAAAAGGCGCTGCCGATGGCCGTGATCCAGTCACGCCCAGGCATCTGGGGCGCGATAGAGGCTCTGGATACGAAATGGCAGCACCCTGACTTCACCGTGCTGCCCTACGCCCATCTGGGGCCAATGTTTTTCACCGTGGCAT
>DALYSR010000165.1:0-7178 GCA_031991825.1 Paracoccaceae bacterium | reverse complement strand
ATTCAGATAGGCCACCAGCAGGATCAGCGACAGGATCGCGGCGCCCGCGTTCAGCACATGGCCGCCCGGCAGTTTCTTCGCCTTGCCGTCGACCTTGCCCGCCAGCTTGCCGTAAGCGATGACCGAACCGGTGAAGGTCACGGCCCCGATGAACACGCCCAAGAAGGTCTCGACGCGCAGGATCGACAGCTCGGTGCCCGATTTCGCCGCCACTTTCGCGGCAAAGCCGCTCAGCGCCGCAATGCCATCGGCATTATTCGCCGCGATCATCGATGCGATACGCGCCATTTCGATTTCGGTGTTGAAACCGATCAGCACGGCAGCCAGGCCGACCAGCGAATGCATGGCGGCCACAAGCTGCGGCATCTCGGTCATCTGCACGCGTTGGGCGACGCCCCAACCAATACCGCCACCGATCACGATCAGCGGCAGCGACAGCCACCACAGACCCGCACCGGGGCCGATCAGCGTGGCGACAACCGCCAAAGCCATACCGACAATGCCATACCAGACAGCGCGTTTCGCGCTTTCCTGACCCGAAAGACCGCCAAGCGACAGGATCAGCAGAACTGCCGACACCACGTAAGCGGCAGTGGTAAATCCGTATTCCATTCCCTGCCTCTCCTTACGACTTCTGGAACATCGCCAACATCCGGCGCGTCACGATGAAGCCGCCGAAGATGTTGATGCCCGCCATGAAGACCGACAATGCCGCCAAGACGATAACCAGCCACGACCCCGAGCCGATCTGCATCACGGCACCCAAGATGATGATCGAGGAAATCGCATTGGTGATCGCCATCAGGGGCGTATGCAAGCTATGCGCCACGTTCCAGATGATCTGGAAGCCGACGAAGCACGACAGCACGAAGACGATGAAATGCTGCATGAAGGATGCCGGAGCGACCAAGCCCACCAGCAACAACAGCGCGCCCGACACGCCCAGCAAAACGAACTGGTCGCGGGTCTGCTTCTTGAAAGCTGCGGTTTCAGCGGCGCGCTTTTCTTCCGGCGTCAGCTCTTTGGCTTTTTCCTTCGGCTTTTGCGCGGCGATCGCCTGAACTTTCGGCGGCGGCGGCGGGAAGGTGATCGCGCCGTCATGGGTGACAGTCGCCCCACGGATGACATCGTCTTCCATGTTGTGAACGATCACGCCGTCTTTGGCCGGGGTCAGGTCGAACAGCATGTGACGGATGTTGTTCGAATACAGCGTGGAGGCTTGCGCCGCCATCCGGCTGGGGAAATCGGTGTAACCCACGATGGTCACGCCGTTTTCGGTGACGATCTTCTCGTCCGGCACGGTCAGATCGCAGTTACCACCCCGTTCCGCCGCCAGATCGACGATGACCGAACCCGGTTTCATCATCTGGACCATGTCTTCGGTCCACAGCTTCGGCGCCGGACGGCCCGGGATCAAAGCGGTGGTGATGACGATATCGATATCCGGCGCAAGTTCGCGGAATTTCTTCAGCTGCGCGTCGCGGAATTCGGGGCTGGACGGCGCCGCATAGCCGCCGGTGGCCGCGCCATCGGTCTGCTGTTCGGCGAAATCGAGATAGACGAACTCGGCGCCCATCGATTCGATCTGTTCGGCCACTTCGGGACGCACGTCGAACGCATAGGTGATCGCACCCAGCGAGGTCGAGGTGCCGATCGCCGCAAGGCCCGCCACACCGGCACCCACCACCAGCACCTTGGCCGGCGGCACTTTGCCTGCTGCCGTCACCTGACCGGTAAAGAAGCGGCCGAAGTTGTTGCCCGCCTCGATGACCGCGCGATAGCCCGCGATATTGGCCATCGACGACAAAGCGTCCATCTTCTGTGCGCGCGAGATGCGCGGCACCATATCCATCGCGACGAGGGTGGCGCCACGCTCTTTGGCCTGCTCAAGCAGCTCGGCATTCTGGCCCGGCCAGATGAACGAGATCAGGGTCTGGCCCTGACGCAATTGCGCGACTTCGGTCGTCTCGGGGCCGCGCACCTTCACCAGAACGTCGGCGGCAGCGATCACTGCCTCGGCATTCGGCAAGACCTCGACGCCCGCTTTGGTATAAGTCTCATCGGCAAAACCGGCCTTGATGCCCGCACCGCTTTCGATGACGCAAGTATGGCCCAGCTTCTGCAGTTGCACGGCGGAATCGGGGGTCATCGCCACCCGATTCTCGCCGACAAAGAGTTCCCTCAATGCCCCTATTTTCAATGTATCTCCCCCGTCTTTCAGGATAGCCCGGCGCCCTCGCGGCCACCGGAGGAAGTGGATAACCGCGTCGGCATAGCATTGCGTAACTTTGTTTCAAAGTGCCTTGCGGGGATGCAGCTTGGCTGGTGCAATTCTGGCAGCGCTAACAAAACTTGTGAAAATGGCGGGCACCAGCGAGACCTGCCCCAAAGTCAATTATTAATTTTTATTAACAATAACTTGCATCATGCAAATTTCAAACCTGCAATCGGATTACAATTACGCAGCGTCAAATTGGCGCGGCAAAAAAAACATTAAAATTTCATGATAAGCCTAGGAAATCGGCGCAGCCGCCCCGTCTCGCAACAGATTGCCCCTAAAACTGAGTCGGTCTGCCGCAAATCTGCCTATGGAAAATTCAATACACAAAGCCGCGATATCGGAGCGTTTCATCGCCCCATATCGCCTCAGGGCTTTGACCTCGACTGTTCGCTGGTTTAGGGTCTCCCCTACGGATTTAGGGTCGTTTTGGCCCACCTAACAGGATCGTGCCTATGTCTCTTTCTCCTTGCCGGGCCGCGCTTTTCGCATCAATCGCCCTTGGTTTTGCCGCTTGTGTTCCTACGACCAATACCCAGACTGTTGTGCCTGTCGCCCAGCCCGCACCTGTGGTCGTCGAGGCGCCGCCAGAACTGCCGCCGAACCAGAATTATGCCGCTTTGGTGGATGGAAAATACAACCTTCCGGCGATTCAGACATCGAAGGTGCCGACAGAATATCTGCGTCAGGTTGTAGATTTCCCGTCAAATGAAGCGCCGGGCACGGTGATCATCAACCCCAAGTCCAAGCATCTGTATTTCATCATGGGGGACAACAAGGCGATCCGTTATGGCGTTTCGGTCGGCAAAGCCGGTTTCGAATGGTCGGGCGAAGCTTTGGTGACCGGCCGCCGCAACTGGCCGACCTGGACCCCGCCGAAAGAAATGATCGAGCGCAATCCGAAGCTTGAGAAATGGGCCAAGGGCCAACCCGGTGGCCTGACCAACCCGATGGGTGCGCGCGCGCTCTATCTGACCACCAATGGCGTCGATCACGGCTATCGCATCCACGGCACGCCGGATTGGTGGTCGATCGGCAAAAACGCTTCCTCGGGCTGTATCCGCATGATCAACCAGGACGTGATCGACCTGTTCAATCGTGTGCCGTCGAATGCCAAGGTGATCGTGCTGACCGCCTCGGGCGAGATGCCGTCGGGGCTGAAGCTGCCGCCACCGTCGAAAAAGGCGAAATCGGCGGCCAAGCCTGCGGCGAAACCCGCCGCGGCACCCGAGGCAGTGGTTCCCGCGACCGCCCCAGCAGTGACCGCGCCGGCAGCGCCTGCAACCGGCGGCATTGTCGTGCCGAAATCGGTTGATGCCCCGCTGGGCACCCCTGCCGCGCTAAGCGCGCCTGCGATCCATGCGCCTGCCGCAACGGCTCCGGCGGCTCCGGTGGAAACCGCGCCGATGGCGCCTGCAATCCCCACGCCTGCCGCACCGGTTGTCTCGGTGCCGGTTCTGCCCGCGCCTGCGGCTCCGGCTCCGGTGGTGACCACGCCCGCAGCGCCTGCGGCCGCAACCACGACTCCGCCGTTGTTCGCTCCGGCACAGCAATCGGATCTGGTGAAGCCCTAAGGCTTTGACCGCCCGCCAAAAGCAAAGGCTGCCCCGAAGGGCAGCCTTTTTTCATGGCGCAAGACGATCGGTTCAGGCCGCGACCAGCCCTGCGCGGCGCTTGGCGGCGAAAGCCCGTGCCGCTTCGCCAAAGGCGGTGAACAAGGGGCGCGATACCGGATCAGCCGCCGCATTCCATTCCGGATGCCATTGCACCGACATCGTAAATCCCGGCGCCTTGTCGACATAGATCGCTTCGGGCGTGCCGTCAGGGGCCAAGCCGTCGATCACCACCTTCGGCCCCGCGCGCTTGATGCCTTGGCCATGCAGCGTATTGGTCATGACTTCAGGCGCGCCCACCAGCTTGTGGAACAAACCGCCTTCGGTGAATTTCACCTTATGGCGCAAGGCGAATTTCTCTTCGATGGTGCCATCGGGAGGCATGCGGTGGTTCATCCGCCCCGGCAGATCGCGGATTTCCGGATAGAGCGTGCCGCCCATCGCCACGTTGACCTCTTGGAAGCCGCGGCAGATGCCGAAGAAGGGCTGGCCCCGTTCGACGCAGGCACGGATCAAGGGCAAAGTGATCGCATCGCGACCGCGTTCGAACAGGCCATGCGCGGGGGTTTCATCCTCGCCATATTCCGAAGGGTGCACATTGGGCCGCGCGCCGGTCAGCAGGAAGCCGTCGCACATTTCCATCAGCTCAGTGACCGAGACATAGCGCGGATCAGCCGGAATGATGATCGGCACGCCGCCCGCGACCTCGGCCACAGCGTCGGTATTCATCGTGCCGCCCGCATGGACTGTATAGCTGTTGTCGATCACCGCGCTGTTGCCGATGATGCCGATCACGGGTCGCAAAGAGGAAAGGCGTGACATGGTACCCATCTGTTAACTGACACGGACTCTATGGCCCAAGGCTAGGGCCAATCGCGATGAAACGAAAGGGCCGTGCCGCATAATATATGTGCGCGCCACGACCCTTGGGATTTAGCGCCCCGCCACCACGGCGGTCGCCGCTGCCAAGCCGCCCTGCCCGAAGGGAATATCCAAAGCGCGCATCCCCGCTTCCATCACCGCCAGCACGCCCAAGGTCATATGCGCATTCACATGCCCCATATGCGCCACCCGCAAGAAGCCGTGCCACGCCGGATCATCGGCGGCCGCCATGCCAAGGCCGATGCCAAGGGTCACGCCCGCCTCGCGTTCGCACCATTCGCGCAGCCGCGTCGCATCGGGGGCCCCCATCCGCGCCGCCGTGACCGATCTGCCGCGATCTTGCGCCTGCGCCACATTCAGCCCGATCCGCGGATTGCCATCGCCCCATGCATCGAAGGCCGCCCAAACGGTGCGGGCCAGACGGTCATGGCGCGCCCAGACATTTTCCAAGCCTTCCTCGCGCAGGACCATCTGCATCACTTCGCCCAAAGCGAAGATATGATGGCTCGGGGGCGTGCCGCCCCAATATTGCCAGAAGGCCTCGCCTTTCACGCGCGGGGTCCAGTCCCAATACGGCGTTCTAAGATCGGCGGATTTCCCGACCTGCAAGGCGCGTTCGGAAAACCACAGGAAGCCCATGCCTGCGGGCGACATCAGCCCCTTCTGGCTTGCGGCAAATGCCAGATCGACACCCCAGTCATCCATACGGAACTCGTCGCAGCCCAGGGTGGCGATGCAATCCACCCCCAACAGCGCGCCATGGCCTGCCGCATCGATCGCCTGACGCAACGCTTTGATATCGGTGCGCATCGAACTTGCGGTATCGACATGCGTGGTCAGCACGGCCTTGATGTCACCGCGGATATCTTGGCGCAACCGCGCCTCGATCCGCGCGGGATCCACCGGCGTTTGCAGGCCGAAATCGATCACCTCGACCTGCACGCCTTGGCTGCGCAGGCTTTGCGCCCAGCCGTGACCGAAGGTGCCGGTGATCGGCATCAGCACCCTGTCGCCGCGCGAGAACAGGTTGCTATTGGCCGCTTCCCACAGCCCGTGCCCATTCGAGATATAGGGCGCCAAATGCTGGGTGGTGCCTGCCAGAACCCGCAGGTCACGGTGCAGGTCTGCCACCTGATCGATCAGCGGGCCGGCATAGATATTGGGCGAGGCGCGGTGCATCGCATTGAGCACGCGATCCGGCAGGACCGACGGCCCCGGAATGGCGGCATAGGTCCGACCGAAAGACAGATTGACGGGAGCTTGGGGCGCGATGGACAAGGAGGGGGCTTTCTATTCAAACGGCTTCACGCTCTTGGCTATGCCCCCGCGCGCCTTACGTCAATTCCGAGTCAATGATTGCTCCTTGGATCGCATCAGCGTAGTCTGAATGCCCAATATGACAGCGGCAAGATCGAGATCAGACATGCAAGGCGAAAAGGCTTCCGACCGTATCCTGTGGCGTGTGACCGGCGCGGATCGGGTGAAATTCCTGCAAGGGCTGGTCAGCAACGATCTGCTTCCGTTGGAAAAGGCCGCAGGCATCCGCTATGCCGCACTGCTGACGCCGCAGGGCAAATATCTGGCGGATTTCTTCGTCATTCGCCGCGCGCAAGACGATGATGCCCTGCTGATCGACATCAAGCAAGATTTAGCTGCCGATACGCTGAAGCGGTTGAACATGTATCGCCTGCGCGCCGATGCGCAGATCACGCCCTCGGATCTGCATGTGACCCGTGGCCTTGGTCCTGCCCCCGCTGGCGCGTTTGATGATCCGCGTCATCCCGACTTGGGCTGGCGGCTTTACAGCGAAGATCAAGGCGGCGCGCCCAAGATTGATTGGGATGCGATCCGCGTCGCCCATTGCATTCCCGAAAGCGGGATCGAGCTGGTGGTCAATGACAGTTATCTGCTGGAAACCGGTTTCGAGCGGCTTCACGGCGTCGATTTCCGCAAGGGCTGTTATGTCGGCCAAGAGGTCACCGCAAGGATGAAGCACAAGACCGAACTGCGCAAAGGGCTGGCCCGCGTGAAGATCGATGGTCGCGCGGATATCGGCGCGGTGATTCTGACCGCCGATGGTCGCGAAGCGGGTCAGATTTTCACCCAAAGCGGCGGCAAGGCCATCGCCTATCTTCGCTTCGATCGCAAAGATGGCCTGACGGCACAAGGTGCCACGCTTGAAGCAGAGGGGTAAAAGCCCCCTGCCATGCGATTACGTCAAGGTTACCCTGCCGAAAATTTTCGCAGGACTTTAGGCTGATTTTCTTCGGAATCGCCAAAAATACGCTCAAATCAATTGCGCAAATTGACGCAGCTTGCATATAAAATGCCTTAAAACTAACGAAATTAGACGATAATTTCAGGCGGTGCTTGAAGTTTTGATAGCAACACCTATTTATCACCAA
>DALYSR010000164.1:0-7445 GCA_031991825.1 Paracoccaceae bacterium | reverse complement strand
GCCTCGCAGCTATGCCAGGATCAGACAATGTGGGGGCCAGTGACCGCTTACCGATCACCGGTAGTATCCCGAAGCCCGGCTGCAGGCACGTCAAAGCCGCTCAGCCATCCGTGATGGCGGAACTGTATCAGTGGATGACGAAAAACCGAGCCCGTCTCTCGGCCAAATCCAACCTCGGCGAGGCTATGGCCTATATGGCCAAATATTGGGATGGCTTTCAGATCTTCCTCACGGACGGACGCGTCGAGATCGACAACAACCCCGTCGAGCGAACAATCCGACCCATCGCCCTCAACCGCAAAAACGCGCTCTTCGCCGGACATGAGGCAGGCGCCGAAAACTGGGCCCTGATCGCATCGCTGATCGAGACCTGTAAGCTCAACCAGATCGATCCCTTCGCGTGGCTTAGCGCCACGCTGACAGCAATCGTTCAGGGACATAAACAAAACGATATCGATCAGCTGATGCCTTGGGCATTCAAGCCAAGCGTGTGATCCGGGCACCGCTTACGAAAAGCCACAACTTCTTTGACAAATACCACAGGGAGTCCTCGAGGAAATCTAAGCCGATTTGGCACAGGGAAACGCACGCTCCCAACAGCCTATGGCTGGCTTAACGCTTTGTTCAGGGTGAGCCGGCCAATCAATTTGACTATATATCTATTTTTGAAAATTGACTATAATATTTGTGACGTAACGAACTAACACTGGGTATACTTTGTCAGTCAAACAGACCTCACTCCCCGACGTCCTTATCCTTACCCCCCGTCGCTTCGGCGATGATCGCGGCTGGTTTTCGGAAGTATGGAACCGCGATAACCTGCGGAAGGCTGGGATCGATGTCGATTTCGTGCAGGACAACCATTCGTTAAGCCGTCCGGTCGGCACGGTTCGTGGCTTGCATTATCAGGCACCGCCCCATGCGCAGGATAAGCTTGTGCGTTGCGGGGCGGGGCGCGTGTTGGATGTGGCGGTTGATGTGCGCAAAGGTTCGCCCAGCTATGGCAAATGGGTTGCGGTGGAACTGTCTGCCGAGAATGGCAAGCAGTTGTTCATTCCCAAGGGCTTCCTGCACGGCTTTGCGACCTTGGAGCCGAATTCGGAACTGCTGTACAAATGCTCGGATGTCTATGCGCCGGAATGTGATGGCTCGGTGCGCTTTGATGATCCGGATATCGGCATCGATTGGGGCGTAGATCTGTCGCAGGCGATCCTGTCCGATAAGGATCGCAAGGCGCAGAGCTTTGCCGATTTTAATTCTCCCTTCACCTACGAGGGTTAAGCTTATGAAGATTCTGGTAACCGGCGGCGCAGGCTTCATCGGCTCGGCCGTGGTGCGTCAGGCGATTGCGGCGGGCCATCAGGTGGTCAATGTCGATGCTTTGACCTATGCGTCCTGCTTGGACAATGTGGCTTCGGTCAGCGGTAGCCCCGCTTATGCGTTTGAGCAGTGCGATATCCGTGATCGCGCCGCCCTAGACCGCGTGTTTTCCGCCCATAAGCCGGATGCGGTGATGCATTTGGCGGCGGAAAGCCATGTCGATCGTTCGATCGATGCGCCGGGCGATTTCATCGAAACCAATATCACCGGCACTTACAATATGTTGGAAGCCGCGCGGGGCTATTGGCTGGCGCGGGGCAAGCCGGATGGCTTCCGCTTCCACCATATCTCGACCGATGAAGTCTTCGGCTCGCTGCCGAATGATCCGGCGGTGAAGTTCACCGAAGACACCCCGTACGATCCACGCTCGCCCTATTCGGCGTCGAAGGCTGCCTCGGACCATTTGGTGCGTGCTTGGCACGAGACTTATGGCCTGCCGGTTGTGCTGACCAATTGCTCGAACAACTATGGACCGTTCCATTTCCCCGAGAAGTTGATCCCCGTGGTGATCCTGAATGCCTTGGCGGGCAAGCCGCTGCCGATCTATGGCAATGGGGCGAATATCCGCGACTGGCTCTATGTCGAAGACCATGCCACCGCGCTTCTCCTGGTGTTGCAGAAGGGGCAACTGGGCCGCAGCTATAATATCGGCGGCGAGAATGAGCGGACCAATCTGGATCTGGTCAAAACGCTCTGCGCTATTCTGGACGAAAAGCAGCCCAAAGCTGCGGGTTCCTATGCCGATCAGATCACCTTCGTGGCGGATCGTCCGGGCCATGATGCGCGCTATGCAATTGATCCGAGCCGCATCCGTGAGGAACTCGGCTGGACCCCGTCGGTCACGGTTGAGGAAGGCTTGGCGCTGACGGTCGAGTGGTATCTGGCCAATGAGGCGTGGTGGAAGCCGCTGCAAAGCCGTCAGGGCGTGGGCCAACGACTGGGCACCAAGGCATGACGGATCTGCTCGTTTTCGGCAGAACCGGCCAAGTGGCGCTAGAGCTACAGGCTTTGGCGCCCGAGGCGCGGTATCTTGGCCGCGATGAGGCGGATCTCTCCGATCCCGCCGCCTGTGCTGCGGCCATTCTGATGATCAAGCCTGCGGCTGTCATCAATGCCGCGGCTTGGACTGCGGTCGACAAGGCGGAAGCCGAAGAGGAAGCCGCAGCGCTGGTCAATGGAGCGGCCCCCACCGCGATGGCCAAGGCCAGTGCGAGCTTGGGCATTCCCTTTGTCCATATCTCGACCGATTACGTCTTCAATGGCGAAGGCGATCAGCCATTTAGTCCTGACGATGCCACAGCGCCTTTGGGCGCTTATGGCCGCACCAAATTGGCGGGCGAAGAAGGGGTGAAAGCCTCAGGTGCGACCTATGCTGTGCTGCGCACGTCTTGGGTTTTTTCGGCGCATGGTAACAACTTCGTCAAAACCATGCTGCGCCTTGGCGCCAGCCGCGAAGAATTGACGGTTGTCGCCGACCAGATCGGCGGCCCGACGCCTGCGAAAGCGATTTCCGCGGCCTGCCTTAGCATCGCCACACAGCTGAAAACCGCGCCGGAAAAGTCCGGCATTTACCATTTCTCCGGCGCGCCGGATGTCTCTTGGGCAGACTTTGCCCGTGCTATCATGGCAGATGCGGGTCTTGCCTGCAGCGTCAAAGACATCCCAAGCTCTGCCTATCCCACCCCCGCAAAACGTCCCAGTAATAGCCGGATGGAGTGCCAAAGCCTTGCGCAATTTGGCCTCGCGCGCCCCGATTGGCGTGCTGCCCTGCGTGATGTTTTGACTGATCTTGGAGCCCTCAAATGACCTATGTTTCGCAAAGCGGCCGCAAAGGCATCATCCTTGCCGGCGGCTCGGGCACGCGGCTTTACCCGATCACGATCGGCGTGTCGAAGCAGCTGATGCCCGTCTATGACAAGCCGATGATCTATTATCCGCTGTCGGTGCTGATGCTGACCGGCATCCGCGAGATCGCGATCATCACCACGCCGCAAGACCAAGACCAGTTCAAGCGCGCACTTGGCGACGGGTCGCAATGGGGCATCTGCCTGACCTATATCGTGCAGGCGCGCCCCGAAGGTCTGGCCCAAGCCTATACCTTGGCGGAAGACTTCCTCAACGGCGCGCCCTCCTGCATGGTACTGGGCGACAACATCTTCTACGGCCACGGCCTGCCGGAGCTGCTGGCGGAAGCCGACTCAAAAACCGAAGGCGGTACGGTATTCGGCTATCACGTCTCGGATCCTGAACGCTATGGCGTGGTCGGTATGGATGCGACCGGTAAGGTTACCCAGATCATTGAAAAGCCGAAGAACCCGCCGTCCAACTATGCAGTGACGGGGCTGTATTTCCTTGATGGCAAAGCGACCGAGCGCGCGCATCGGGTGGAACCGTCCGAGCGTGGTGAAGTCGAAATCACCAGTCTGCTGGAAATGTATCTCGAGGAAGGTAGCCTCGAGGTTAAAACCATGGGCCGTGGTTATGCGTGGTTGGACACAGGCACACATTCCAGCCTGCTCGATGCTGGTAACTTTGTGCGCACCTTGCAAAGCCGTCAAGGGCTGCAGGCGGGATGTCCGGAGGAAATTGCCTTCAATAATGGATGGATAAGTATAGACGAATTGCGCGAAATCGCAGAGACCCTCGCAAAGAACGAATACGGCAAGCATTTGCAGCGTTTGCTGAAAGCGTTCAATTAACAGGATCGGGTGAGAAATAATTTTCTCGCCCGATATACCCAAAATATGGAAAAGTGACTGCCTTGCCATTTTAGAAGTGCACCGAATGCTTAATAAAAATCACGCATCTTTGCCGCTCATGCGCCTTAATCTCGATCGCCCCAAGAATCTCCTTGTGGCGTTCCTGAAGCAGAGCCAGCCAAACCGAATTTTGGCTTTGGACGCGGATGGCATGGTATATTTCGATCGTGATCCTGATTCGCGGTCGCAAATAGACAGGACCAATTCGTCGAATTGGCCGCTTGACACATGCATGGTAGATTTGGAAAAGGATCTCCAACTACGAGACGCCATATTTCCCCGCTACGTCGAGCTACTTCGATACGGATATCTGGCACGCCATCAAAGCGATCATGCGTTTGATGTCTGTCTGGTCCATATCAACGGTGACCGTGCTCTAGACTTGTTCTCACAAGAGCTGAGACCGTTACTGCAATCTTCGCCGAACTGGATCGTTTTGGAAAACTTATCCAAAGCTCCTTTGCTGCTCTCTAGCCTTGAATTGCTTTACCGATCAAAGGCCGGAGATTTCGCAATCTATGGCAAGCCTAATTTTCTTACCGGTATCGATCTCGAGATTTTGCTAGCGGATTTTAACGACATAAACAATCATGCTGCTACCGATAGATCGCGCCGCGCGAAGAGTGAAGGGGAGAAGATTCTTTCTTATAATCTTCTGCGTGAAATTCATCTAAAAGAGAGCTCTTTCGCACAAAAACTATCGCAAACGAGCGCCTTGGCAGTGATATACGCAACCGCTTGGGTAATTGGACCTTTGGCACCAAAGCGGCGCGAAAAGCTTTTGCGCTCTGCGCGTAAACGCGACCCTAAAATTGTCGACCACCGCTATCTCAACAAGCTTATCCGCAATTATGCCGAGCGGCTAAAGTTACAGAAAAGCTTCCTGGACAGGATCGGAAATGAAAATCGCGCGATTGCCAAAACTTCATTCAGCATCCTCATAGACCTTAGGAAGTCAGACGCGACACAAATATTGCTTGATTTCATCGGGCAAGGATACGCTGGACCAGTGCAAATTATTCTTTGCACGAAAGGAAAACCTGGCACCACCCTTCTTTCGCTTACCAAAGGCACTCAGCAAGATATAATTTTCGTAAACAGCGAAGATAATCACGCGCAGGATAATTGGCTTGAAGATGCAATCGCGCAATTGAAGGGCGAGTTTGTCCTTTATGCACAGAACGGCTATCGTTATGATAACCACCTTCTGAGCGCAGTTGAGCGACGCCTGGTAGAATATCCTGATACGTCGATTGTCTATACCGATGAAGATGAAGTACTTTCAGACGGCGAGCGTATTCATCCCAAATTTAAATCGGCTTGGAATCCTGACCTCTTTTATAATTGCAACTATTTCGGAAATCCGGTTTTCATACGGTCTGACCTGTTAAAATCGCTTGAATGGCGTGCGCACTATGATCCACGACTCATAGCCTATGCTTCAGCCCTGCGGCTCTTGGAACAAGCCGATGGACACAATGTCCAGCATCTGGACCTGATACTTGCAACACGCCAACCTAATGCGCAATTCGAACGTCTAGAGACCCAACGGCGAACACTTCTGCGAGACCATCTTGATCGCATTGGCCTTCAAAAGGTCGGCTTGGTAGAGGCTAAAGTGAATAGCCTAGAACCCGTCTGCCATTTGGCTTGGCCGTGCGAAGCTGAAAGAACGCCGCTGGTATCGCTTATCATGCCGACGCATAATCAGCTTGCCGTGACCCGCACCGCGATCAACAGCATATTGCAACGAAGCCGCTATCAGAATTTCGAGATATTGCTGATTGACAATAATTCCGACGATCCAGAGATGTTGTATTGGTTGAAGGACCTGCCGCTCCAGGATTCCCGTATCCGCGTGCTTCGCGATACGCGTCCGTTCAATTTCTCGGCGATCAATAACGCGGCTTTTTGTCATGCCACCGGCGAAATCATCGGCTTGGTGAATAATGACATTGAAGTCATTTCCGAAGATTGGCTTGAAGAACTGGCGACACAAGCGCTCAGGCCGGATATCGGATGCGTGGGTGCGAAGCTGCTATATCCGAGTGGCGAGATCCAGCATGCTGGCGTCAACATCGACTTGGTTGGCGACATGCATCACCTGATGCGGATGTGTGCAGGCACCGCTCCGGGATATATGGGTCGTCTTGACCTGCAGCAAAATTATTTAGCCGTGACGGGCGCCTGTCTTTTCCTGAAGCGAAGCGTCTTTGCTGCTATTGGCGGATTGAACCAAATCGATTTACCGATCGGTTGCAGCGATATCGACCTTTGCTTCAAAGCCCAAGCTTTGGGCCTGCGCAACCTTTGGACACCACGCGCCACCCTTTTTCATTATGAATCGATCAGCCGCGGCTTGGATATCACCGAGGCAAAAAGGCTACGCGCCGCGCGGGAGCATGCTTTCATGATGCAAAGATGGGACATGGTCGGTCAGCGCGATCCATATTTCAATGCTGCGATCGCCTGTAGCGATACGCTCTGCGGGGTTTGCGATGAAAGTCTGGGCATATAGCCGACATTTCCCAAGGGAGATGTCGGTCGATGGGATCATTTCGGTGAATCGGCTAAAGATTTACTCAAAAAAACACCCCGCACTTTGTCACAGAAACCTAAAAACTCTCGCGAAAATGGAACTGGTCAAGTAAAATACCTTCAAATGCAGAGTTTTTTCGGAGCAAACATGATCCACCCTATCATCCTCTGCGGCGGTTCCGGGACACGTCTGTGGCCGCTCTCGCGCAAAGCATTTCCAAAGCAGTTTTCAAACTTTGTTGATCCCAACAGCAGCCTGTTCGAAGCCTCACTCACCCGCATGAAGGCATCCGATTTTGCTGCTCCCATTATCGTAACGGGTTCGGATTTCCGCTTCATCGTCACCGAGCAAATGAGCCGTGCGGGCCTGAGAGACGGTACGATCCTGATCGAGCCTTCGGCGCGCAACACGGCCCCGGCTGTGTTGGCGGCGGCCTTGGTTATCGCTAAACAATACCCACAAGCCATTCTGCTGATCGCCCCCTCCGACCATGTAATTGCCGATAGCGCTGCCTTCCAAAGTGTCGTTCGCTCGGCCCTGCCTGCGGTTCAAGCGGGTCAGATCGTGACCTTTGGCATTTCGCCTACCGCACCGGAAACAGGTTACGGCTGGTTGGAGCTTGGACAAGCTGATGGCCAAGCCGCTGTGCCGCTGACACGTTTTGTCGAAAAGCCCAATTTGGAGAAGGCTGAAGCCATGATGGCGGCGGGCAACTTCCTGTGGAACTCTGGCATCTTCATGTTCCGCGCCTCGACCATCATCGAAGC
>DALYSR010000163.1:0-7558 GCA_031991825.1 Paracoccaceae bacterium | reverse complement strand
CGTTCTGGGCGGTAATCCAGCGCAATTCGGTGAATTCATAGACACCGGAGATTCCGCCAAAGCGGCCATAGCCTGAATCTTTCACCCCGCCGAATGGCATCTGTGCTTCATCATGGACGGTCGGGCCATTGATATGGCAAATGCCGGTTTCCAGACGCGCGGCCACGGCTGCCGCCGCCGCCTGATCGCGGCTGAACACCGCCGATGACAGGCCCAGATCGCTGTCATTTGCGATGGTGATCGCCTCTTCCAAGGTGGCGGCACGGATGATCGACACCACCGGACCGAAGCTTTCCTCGGTATATAGACGCATCGCGGGGGTCACATGATCCAGCGCGATCGCATCCAGCATGGTGCCCGATCCGCCGCCACCCGCAATCACCTTGGCCCCTTTGGATTGTGCATCGAAGACCATGTCTTTCAAGCGGTTGGCCGCGTCCAGACTGACCACCGATCCCAGCGGGGTCTTGCCGTCGCGCGGATCGCCCGCTTTGAGCGTGGCGACCTTCTTGGCGAAGGCCTCGACGAATGTATCGCCCACCGCGCCCACGGTGATGATGCGTTCGGTGGACATGCAGATCTGGCCTTGGTTCATATAGGCCCCGAAAGCCGCAGCCGCGACGGCGGCGTCGATATCGGCATCTTCCATCACGATGAAGGGGGCCTTGCCACCCAGTTCCAGCAAGGCCAGCTTCAGATGCTTGGCAGCCGTTTCCGCAATGATACGCCCCACGCGCGTGGAACCGGTGAAGTTGATGCGCCGCACGCCCGGATGCGCGATCAGCGCTTCGACGATTTCGGGCGCATCCTTGGGCGCATTGGAGATGGCATTGAGCACGCCTTCGGGGAAGCCCGCCTCGGCAATGGCTTCGACGATCAGGCCATGGGTGCGCGGGCAAAGTTCGGACAGCTTCATCACCACCGTATTGCCGCAGGCCAAAGGCATGGCCAAGGCGCGCACGCCCAAGATCACCGGCGCGTTCCACGGCGCCATCGAGAGCACCACACCCACCGGCGCGCGCACGGCGGTCGCGGTCGAGCCGGGGCGGTTCGAGGGGATGATTTCCCCCTTGATCTGGGTCACCATCGCGCCCGCCTCGACCAGCATGTCCGACGCCAGCTTGACGTTGAAACGCGCCCAAGCTTCGGTCGCACCGATTTCTTCTTGCATGGCGGCCACGATGTCATCGCCCCGTGCCAGCAGGTTTTGCGCGGCCGCGAAGAGCAGGCGGCGGCGCTCGGCGGGCAGGCTTTTGGACCAGCTGGCAAAGGCGCGGGTCGCGGCATCGGCGGCGCGTTGGGCATCGGCCACGGTTCCCGCCGCAGCCGAAGTGGCGACCAGACCGGTGATCGGGTTCTGACGCTCGAACCTTTTGCCGTTTGATGCGGGGCTGTAGGTGCCGTTGATGTAAAGATCGGCCATGAACATTAGATTTCCTCCCTCACTTGACCTAGGCGCGGCCAAGGAAAATTTCGTGCAATTTCGGATCATTGGCAATGGATTGGCTGCGGCCTTCGCCTGCAATCCGGCCTGATGTCATCAAATAGGCCCGATCGGACAATTGCAGCGACAGCCGCACGTTTTGCTCGATCAGCAGGATCGCCAAGCCGCGTTTCTTGATCTCGCCCAAGGCGAGGAACAATTCTTCGGTGACGATGGGCGCAAGGCCGAGCGAGGGCTCGTCCAACAGCAGATAATCAGGGCTCGACATCAGGGCGCGGCCAATGGCAACCATCTGCTGCTCGCCCCCCGACATGGTGCGCACCACTTGTTTGCGCCGCTCGGCCAAACGGGGGAACAAAGCGAAAAGTTCCTCCATCATCTGCGCTTCGCTTGCCCGTGCGCGTTTGGGATTGGCGCCGAGGCGCAGGTTTTCTTCCACCGTCAAGGGTCCGAAGACGCCGCGCCCTTCGGGCACCAAGGCCAGCCCCTGTTCGACGATCTCATGGGCGGGGATCGACAGAAGGTCTTTACCGTTCAACGTGATACGGCCTGCCTGCGGTTTCACCCGCCCGCCGATCGCATTCAGACTTGACGATTTTCCCGCGCCGTTCGCGCCCAGAAGCGCTACGGTTTCACCGCGATCCACCCACAGCGACAGATCCTCTACCGCCAGATGGCGGCCGTAGCGAATGGTCAAATTGGCAATCTCAAGCATGGGCCGCACTCCCTAGATAGGCGGCAATCACTTCCGGACGGGCCAGCACATCCGCCGTTTCGCCATCCGCGATCTTCTGCCCTGCCGCCATGACGATGGTGCGCAGGCATAAAGCGCGCACCGCTTCCATGATATGTTCGACCATCAGGATGGTGATGCCCGAACGGGTCAGATCGCGGATCAAGGCGATGCCGGTCTGCAATTCGCCCGGATTGAGCCCCGCCAGCCATTCGTCCAGCAGCAAAAGCTGCGGTTCCGCCGCCAAAGCCCGCGCCAGTTCCAGCCGCTTCTGGTCGATATAGGTCAGATCGGCGGCCTGCAGATGGGTCTTGTCGCCCAAACCCACCCGTTCAAGGCAGGCCAGCGCCTGGCGTTGCGCAGCCTTGCCCCACAGCTTTTTCGGGCCGAAGGCGGCGGGGACGATCACGTTTTCCACTAAACTCAGCGAGGGCAGGATCCGCACCAGCTGGAAGGTCCGCGCGATGCCCGCCTTGGCGATCCGGTCTGGCGTTTTGCCTTGGATCTGTTTGCCCTCGAACAGGATCTGCCCCGATGTCGGCACCAAGGCGCCCGAGATCTGGTTGATCATCGTGGTCTTGCCGGACCCGTTGGGGCCAAGCAAAGCGCAGATCTCGCCCTTTTCCAGCCGGAATTCCATCTCGTTGACTACGGCCAGCCCGCCGAAGCGCTTGGTCACGTCCTTCACATGCAACAGGCTCATGCTTGCCCCCTTTTCTTGGCGCGCAGCCCCTCGATGGCCGATAGGATGCCATTGGGCAACAAGAAGACCATCACGATGAAGACCAGACCCAGCAGGATCGAGAAGTGGTCGGGGAAATGGGTCGACAGGAATTCGAAGGCAAGAAACAGCGGCACCGCGCCCAAGATCGGCCCCCAGGTCCGGTTCGCCCCGCCCAGCAGCGCCATGATCACCGCCGTGAAGGACACATTGGGATTAAAGACGATCGACGGCTCGATATAGACCCAGCGCGGCGATTGGATCGCCCCCGCAAGGGTGATGATGACCGCCGACAGCACGAAAAGCGTCAGCTTGGTGCGGGCAAGGTTGATACCGGCATGGGCCGCCACCGTTTCATCATCCCCGATCACTTTCAGCGCCAATCCCAGACGCGCGCGCGCGATCCAGACCGATACTCCCATCGTCACTGCCAAAAGCGCGATCAGTTGCCACAACAGATGGGTGGGTGTGAAATCAAGGAAGATATAGCGGCCAAGCGTGCCGGTGATATTGACCTCGTACCAGGTGATCAGCTGGCGGATCAGCTCGGCCAGCCCGAAGGAGAAGATCACGAAATAAATCCCCGCCAAGCGCAATGTCGACAGTCCGACCACCAAGGCCACCATGCCGCCGATTGCGGCTGCCATCAGCACCACCACCGGCCAGCTGGCGCTTTCGGAAAACACCGCGACGACATAGGCGCCCAATCCATAAAAGGCGACCGTCGCGAGCGAGATATAGCGCGTCGGCCCCGAAAACAGCGCCCAAGCGGTGGCCAAAGTCGCCGCCGAAACCAGGCCCAGCAAGAGGCCCACGCCATATTCGCTTAGGTATAGCGGCAGCACGGCGACGGCGACGAGCAGGATATAGAATGCGATTAGGTGTTTCATTTGCCTGCCGCCTTGCCGAAAATGCCCTCGGGACGCCATAACAGCACGGCGAGGAACAGCACATAAGTCGCAGCCATGGTCAGGCCGGGGTCGATATAGCGGGCAACGAAGGTTTCCAAGAGCCCCAGCATCACGCCCGCGATCAGCGCGCCCATCACATTGCCGACGCCGCCCATGATGACGATCACCAGCGCTTTCATGGTGAACAGCACCCCGTCATTGGCCGAGAAGGTCTGGAACATCGACACCATCACGCCGCCACAAGCCGCAAGCGCGGTGCCCAGACCGAAGCCGATGGCGGCGATCTTCTTGACGTTCAGCCCGACAAGGGCGGCCGATTGCGGGGCCAAGGCGACCGCACGCAGGCCAAGCCCCCAGCGGCTGCGCTGCAAGATCAGATACAGCGCGATCCCCAGCCCCACCGAAAGCGCAAAGGCCAGCAGGCGATTGGCCGCGACCGTGGTGCCGAAGACATTCACGCCCCTGTCGAGGAAGGAATAGGATGTGAAATTGCCGCCAAAGGCCCAAAGCATCACGCCTTGCAGCACGAAGAGCAGACCGAAGGTCGCAAGGATGGAATCCACCTCCAGCTTGCCGCCGCCACCGGAACGGGCGACCAGCGGGCGCATCATGACCTGAAACAGGACCACGCCGGCCACAAAGGCGAAGAGCGGAACGATCACAAGCGCGATCAATGGGTTAAGACCTAGCGCAGTGAATGCGAGGAATGTCATGAAGGCCGATAGGATGATGAATTCGCCATAGGCGAGATTCATGATCCTTGCGATGCCATATTGAAGCGTCATCCCCACGGCGACCAGCGCATAGCTGCCGCCCAGAACGAGCCCCAAGATCAGGGTCGAAGAAAGCACGTTTGTACTCCAAGCTCGGGAAATTCGGCCTGCTCCTTAGGCCGCAAGGGCCCCCGCGTCACATCGCGCGAGGGCCGAGAGCTTTAGCGTGAGGGCGCCTTACCACTCAGGCTTGGGCACGATGGCCGCAGCCGCGCCCTGACGATCCGCAGGGGCGACGCCCACGAATTTATCGCCTTGCCATTGGCCCACCAGCCACAATTGGCGCAGTTGGTTGTCTTCCAGCTTCACCTCGCCGATGACGGTATCGAAGCTGCCTGTCGCCAATTCCTTGGCCACGGCTGCACGATCAAGACCGGCGCGTTCGATCGATTGCTGCAGCATTTCCAGCGAAGCATAGGTGATCGCGGAGGCCCAGCTGTCGGGCGGCGTGCCGATCGCATCGGTGTGACGCTTGAAATAGGCCGCCAATTTTTCCGAACTGCCATCGATGCCGCCGACCGACATGACGCCTTCTTGCTTGCCTTCCACCACCTTGGGGTAGTTCGGGAAGGGCGTGCCGACGCCGGTAAAGAAGATCTTGGGATTGAACTTCACGGTTTGGGCCTGTTTGGCCAGACCGAAGGTTTCCGGCGGATAGGAGAAGGCGATGAAAGTATCCGCGCCGCTGGCCTGCACCTCGTTGATGATCGATGCGAAATCGGTGGTGCCGACCGGATAGGCCTTGTCATAGACCACCTCGAAGCCCTTTTCCTTGAAGACAGGGCGTGCGCCATTGATCAGATCGATGCCGAAACCGTCCGACACGGAAATCACCGCGACCTTGTTGTTGATCTTGCCTTCTTTGGCATTGGCGTCGATCAGATCGGCCAAGGCGCCCGCATAATCATGGCCGCCGCCCAGCATCCAGAAGCTGGTGGGCCAGCGCTTGGCAAATTCCGGCGCTTTGTCGGTCATCGAGGTGACAGCCAGATGCGGATAGCCCAGCTTGGCCATCAAGGGCGCGATGGCGAGGTTGTAGCCGGTGCCCCATGGCGGCAGGATGAAATCGACCTTGTCTTGGCTGGCCAGACGTTCGATGGCGCGCACGGCTTCTTCGGCGCTTGATCGGTCGTCATAGGAGATAAGCTCGATCTGCTTCTGGCTGCCATCGGGCAATTTCAGCCCGCCCGCCTCGTTCACATCCTTTACCCATAGGTCGTAATTGGGGATCGTCGAAATGCCCGCGCCGGTCGAAGTCGGGCCGCTTTTGGATGCGACATAGCCGATGCGAACCTTGTCTTGCGCATAAGCCGCGCCGGAAACGATGGCCAAGGCAGAAACGGTCATTAGGCCAAGCGCGGCCCTTCTTGTCCAAGCAAACATGTGATCCTCCCAGATCGGGGCAGCATGCCTCCCATGCCCCCTTACGATCATCTTGGGATGAATCCCTCCCGTCTTCATTGCATTTTTGATAGCAAGAATTGCATATTTGTGATCTACTTCATTAAAGGAGACCCGAATGGAGGTGCGCAAATTGCCCCCCGCGCTTTCACGGCGGGAGTTTTCGCTCAACGCAAGGCAATCACACTTGCTGTTGTTGGAAGCAGGGATGATGGAGCTGCAGTCCTCAGGACTGGTTCTGAACGATACCCATGCGATCTGGCAACCTTGGGGACGTGAAGAATTGGTCCGCATCGAGGCGGGCAGCCGAATGGTGATGCTCAGTATGAACGGTAGCGAACTGAGCCGGATCGATTCCAATGGCGTCGCAGGCAATCTGGTGGCTTCGCTCGGCAACCAAACCCTGCATGCGCCTCTTTCAGCGAAGAATTGGCAGCGTCTTTGGTTGCTGATCGAGATGGTGTCGGAAGATGCCGCCGCGCCGACCGAAGACAGTTCTTACCGCATTGATGCCGCATCAAGCCTGATCCTGACCGACTTTCTGCGGTTGTTTCGAGACAAAGCCAAATCCAAGTCAATGCTCATGCCGGTTGTCGAGCGCTTCATGCTGCTGGTGGCACAGCATGCCCATGAACATTGGAACGTGCAGGATTATGCCGAAGCCTTGGGTCTCACACGGTTCCAGTTGGGCGCGAATGTCCGTCGGGAATTGGGGCAGACGCCCTTGGCGATCATTCAAAAGCACTGGCTAGAAAAGGCATTTGCCTTGCTGCGCCAGCCGCATATCCGTATCGCCGTCATCGCCTATAAGCTGGGCTTTCAGGATCCGGCCTATTTTAGTCGCGCCTTCAAACAGGCTGTCGGGCAAACGCCAAAGGAATGGCGTATGGGGCAGATGATCACGGATGGTCAGAATTTTGCGGCTTGGCCCTAGCTTCAAGACAGGCAGGCTATTGGCGCCCTGCGTCCTGATCGACGGCACGGGGCGCTGTAGCATCCAGGCGAGGGCCAGTCGCAAATTGCCCGACCGCATCTGGCATCTGCCGCAATCGATGCCGTAAAACGCTGCGGTGCGGGAGGGTTTTTCTTCCAGCGCAACCGGCTAGGTTTAATTTCAAGAGGTTTTGCCCAGACGGCTTGCGGATTCAAGGCGATCGCTGACAATAAGGTCGCCAGCTGCTTGGGTTGGCGCGCGCTGATGTTGTCGGCCATGGGCCGCATGAACGGCGCATCTCCTGTTGGACGCATCAGATGCTTTGCGCCATGAGCCCCATGGTTATGACTCAACCGAAAGCTCCCTCAATCCGTTTGCGTGCGGTATTTAAGGGAATGGCAAGGGTGCGCGTGTCGGGTGGTGTGACCGTCGGGCGCTGACTGCAAAACGTCTATGCAATCTGCGAGGTGACGCAGGCTTGGCGGGACCCAGCGCGTGATTTCGGGCCGGATTGGTTCTTAATCAGTTTATACGGATAAGACGGTCTTATCGGTCTGTTTGCGCAGGAATTTCGCATGCTCGACACAGACCGGCTTGCGGCGTGCGACGGGGCCGACAACGCTGGGCACGCTGGCGTCATA
>DALYSR010000162.1:0-7677 GCA_031991825.1 Paracoccaceae bacterium | reverse complement strand
ACCTGGAGCGAGGATCGTGACGGCGAGAAGAATTCGAATAGCGCCACCGCCACCGTCTTCCGCCAGCCCGAACATGTGTTCGCCTGTTCGGATGTCACCGGCAAGGTCTTCGAAGACTTCAACCACAATGGCCGCCAAGACCCGCTCGACCGCTCGGCTTTGACCAATGATGACGTCTATGACGGCAAATGGGGCAAATACGAAACCCTGCCGAAAGAGCCGCGTGGCGAGCGTGGTCTGGCGCATGTCCGTCTGGTGACGCCCACCGGCACGGTGATCACCACCGACGCCCATGGCCGCTATTCGGTGCCTTGTGCCGAATTGCCGCGCGATCTGGGCTCGAACTTCACCCTGAAGCTGGACACCCGTTCGCTGCCGACCGGCTATCGCGTCACCACCGAAAACCCGCGCACCCTGCGTCTGACCGCCGGTAAAGCCGCCGAGATGAACTTCGGCGTGGCGATGTCCAAGCTGGTGCGTCTGGACCTGTCGGCGGCCGCTTTCGAGGGCCAAACGGCCCAGCCTTCGGCGGCTTTGGCGCAGGCCTTGGGCGATTATGCCCGCACGGCCGGTAATGATCCGGTGGTGATCCATCTTGGGTATCGCTTGGCATCGGGCGAAGACCAAGGGCGCGCCAAGCGCCGCCTGAAAGCGGTCGAGGCGCTGTTGATCGAGAAATGGCAGGGCCGCAGGGCCAATCTGTTGATCGAACGCAGCATCGAGAAATCGGCGCGATAACGCCAGCCAATTGAGAATGTGATGAAAAGTAAAACAAATTTCCGCTTGGCTGGCGCCGTTTCGGTTCTGGCACTGGGGGCAGTTGCCCAAGCCATGGCCGCTAGGCCCGCTCTGGCCGAAGTGGTCAAGACCACCCATCATCTGGGGCAAAGCAACGAGGCGGGACCAAAGGTCCTGCCGCCCGAGGGCTTTGCTTTGACGGTGGATGGCCGCCATACGGGCGGTGATCCGCGTCTTGCCGATCCGCTGCGTCAGATGGATGTCCGGCTGGACCGCAATGATGTGATGGTCAGCTTCGACGGCTTCGGGGTCGAACCGATGCTGGATGTGATGCTGGCCGACACCGCCCCTTTGCGCAGCGGCGCTGCGGCCCGCTTCCAAAGCCGGATCAATTATCCCGCCTTCACCACGCGGGGCGAGATCCGTCTGTATAGCCGCGACGGCGCGCGTCTTTTGGCCACCGCGCCCATCGCGCCCAATGGTCAGACCAGCATGCTGCTGCCTGCCGCGGCGGGCGACCTGAGCTATGGCTACCGCGTTTATGACGCGGCAGGGCGCTATGACGAAACCGCATTGATGCCGATGGATGCGGATGCGCGTCGTCAGGTCAGCCGTGCGGCGGCGCGTGACGATGGCCGCGACAGCGCGATGCGTCGCGCCATTCCGATCCGTGGCGGCGCGGTCACCGTGCAGGTGCGCAATCTGATGGCAGGCGCCAAGATCGCGGCCTTGGGCGCGCAGGCCGAAGCCGGCCCCGACCAAAGCGCGGTGATCAACCGCATCCTGCCGGTGGGCAGCCATGATGTCGAAGTGACCGCGCGCGGCATCACTTTGGTGCGTCCGATTGAAATCCCCGCATCGGATTGGTTCGCCACCGGCGTGGCCGATTTCACTTTGGGCCGTCGCAGTGGCGGCTTCGAGGATCTGGGGCAGGGCCGTGACATCCGCTATGGCCGCCTGCAAGGCTATGCCAAGGGCCATACCGCTGGCGGCTGGCAGATCACCGCCTCGGCCGATACGCAGGAAGATGACTTCAAGGATCTGTTGCGCAATATCACCGAACGCGATCCGCGCGCGCAGCTGTCGCGTCTGGACCCCGATCTGTATTATCCGACCTATGGCGACGACAGCGAGATCCGCGATGACACGCCCACCTCGTCAGGGGTCTATCTGAAAGCGGCCAAAGACGGCAGCCATGTGCTGCTGGGCGATTTCAAATCCTCGATCCGCAATAGCGAACTGTTGCGCAATGAACGCGCGCTTTACGGGGTGCAGGGGGTTTATCAGAGCCAAGCCCAGACCTCGCGCGGCGAGGCGCGGGCGGCGGCGGAACTCTATGGCGCCCAACCCGAACAATTGCCGCGTCGCGACCAGTTCCGTGGCACCGGCAGTTCGTCCTATTTCCTGTCGCAGCGCGATCTGGTGGTCAGTTCGGAAAGCGTGCAGGTCGAACGGCGCGATCCCGATACCGGTCGGGTGATCTCGCGCCAGACGCTCAGCTATGGCCGCGATTACGAGATCAACTATGCCCAAGGTCTGGTGATGCTGAAAGGCCCGCTTTCCTCCTTTGCCAAGGATGGCGGCTTCATGGGCGGCGTCGATCAGGACGGCTATTACCTTGTCGTGCAATATGAACATACGCCTTTGTTCGAAGATCTGGACGGCTATGCCTATGGCGCGCGTGCCGAGCTTTGGGCGCATGATCGCCTGCGTCTGGGCCTGACCGGATCGGTGGATGACACCGGCGCGGCCGACCAGACCGCGACGGGGGCCGATCTGCGCCTTGAAATCGGCCAGAACAGCCGCCTGCAGCTTGAAACCGCCCAGACCGACGGCCCCGGTTTCTCGTCCAGCTTCTCGTTCGATGGTGGTCTGACCATCGCGCAGGGCGGTGTCAGCGGCGGCACCGGTCGCGCCAGCCGTCTGGACGCGGAATTCGATCTGCGCGATCTGGGCCTTACGCAAGAGGGCAGCCTGACGCTGAACCATGAACGTCGTGGGGCCGGTTTCTCGACCATCGACCGCCAGACCGCGCAGGCCGAGGCGATGGGCGAAATCGCCCTGACGGCCAAGATCGACGACAAGACCGCGGTGATGCTGGGCCATAGCCGCTATGACCAGACCGGCGGCGACAGCAAGACTGAGACCGATCTGGAACTGTCGCGCGCGCTTAGCGATCGGACCCAATTGGATCTGGCCTATCGCGGGCTGGAGCGCCAAGATATCGACCGCCCCGATCGCAGCGGCAAGCGCGACGATCTGGGCCTGCGCCTGACCCACAAGGTCAATGACGGCCTAAGCGTCTATGGCTATGCCATGGGATCGGTCGCGCATGAGGGCGGCATCGCCAAGGGCGACCGACTGGGTCTTGGCGCAGATTGGCAGATCGCGTAGAACTGGAGCCTTGGCGGCGAAATCTCGGATGGCGATGCGGGCGCGGGCGGGCAGGCGCGTCTGGGCTATGACAATGGGCAGGGCGCCAGCGCCTATCTGGGCTATGCGCTGGACCCCGAGCGTGACGGCCAAGACGCGACCCTTAGCGGTCGCGATGGCGGCAAGATGGTCTGGGGGGGCAGCAAAGCGGTTAATGAGGCCGTTACTGTGCTGACCGAAAACAGCTATGACATGTTCGGCGAAAAGCGCAGCCTGACCTCGGCCTATGGCATGGAATACCGCCAGTCCAGCCGGATGACCCATGATCTGCGCTATGAATATGGCCGTGTGCATGATGCGATCAGCGGCGATGTGGATCGCAAGGCCCTGTCCTTCGGCACGCGCTATGACGACAAGGCGGGCTTGGCCCTGCGCGGTCGCATCGAGCTGCGCCGTGACAGCGAACAGGCGGCGGGCCGTTTGGCCTCGCTGGACGAATCCGTGCTGGTCACCGGCGATCTGCGCTATGATCTGGATGACAGCCGCCGCCTGACCGCCCATGCCGATGTGCTGCGCTCCAATGACAAAGCCGAGGATCGCGGCGATTATACGGATGTGATCTTGGGCTATGCTTTGCGTCCGGTCGACCATGACCGCTGGACCCTTCTGGCCAAATACCAATATAAATACGACCTTTACGGACAGGTGGTGAACGGCACCGAAAGCCGCGGGCCGCGTCAGCGCAGCCATGTGTTCAGCCTGGATGGCAGCTACCGTGTCGCGCAGAACTGGACCTTGGGCGGCAAGATCGGCGGCCGCTGGTCGCAAACCCAAAGCGATATCGGTGGCTGGAGCGCCAATGACGCCTGGCTGGGCGTGGTCAATGCCCGCTTCCATCTGCCCAACAAATGGGACCTGCTGGTCGAGGGCCGTCATCTCTCGACGCTGCAGGCGGGATTGGATCAATCAGGCTTCTTGGTCGCGGGCTATAAACAGCTGGGCGAACATGCCATGCTGGGGGCAGGCTATAATTTCGCCAGCTTCTCGGATGAATTGACCGATTTGGTCCAAGATGACAAAGGCGTCTTTGTGAACGTGGTGTTCAAATACTGATCCGACGGATTTAAACCAAGCGCCTGCGGCCCGCCCCAAGGCCGCAGGCACGCGACATAAACTTCGAAAATTACGGCGCAATGCGGATAGCTGACCCTATTTCGATGGGTTTTTTCTATTTATTGAAATTCGCGATATCTGGTATATGATCCAGATAAGATTTCTATCACGAACTCCGCGCAGGCATAAAATAGTTAACGACTTAGCTCAACCAAAACGTGCATTCCCGTTCGAACGACACGTAAGACGAGTTATTTGTGCAGAACGTTAATATTTAAACTTTCCTGAGATATCACTTCCGTTTCAATTTGTGACGCGGGTAAATTTTCACCAGTTGCATTCACTTCAATAAGGAAAATAGATAAACTAGCAAAGAAAGTGTTTATCGTGACCTTATCAATAGCATTCGGCTCTGTTCTTTTGCTATTAACGTTAACCCCGGGGATAGATAGGACTTCCCCCTTCAAAATATACACGGCCTCTTGGGCTTGTCTGTGGGTGGCAAATGGGGTTCTGGCTGATCCCTTTTACCTATCAACCGAAGTCATGCTTCTGGTATTCTATAACAACATTCTATTCTTGTTCGGATCTGCCGCTGTCATATTGATGTTCAAATGCTGGCAGCCGTTTTCACCGGAAATCATCCAGCGTGATATCGCAGATTCGCAGGCCTGCAAGAAAGTCATCATCTACGTCGCGATGGCATTATCCTATTGCTTCCTTGAAATCGGATCACGGCAACTGGGTATCGACGGCGGATTGCTGTCCTTACTGGGAAGAAACGCCGCCGATCTCTTCGAAATCATGAGGCAAGGGCAATCCTCTCTTTATACTGCCGAAGAATTCAATATGCCTTGGGGCATCAAGGTCACCACCATGATGGTGGTCTTTGTCTCGATACTTCTGGGTGTCGAACGTGGTGCCACCCATAAAATGAACATGGGATTTCACATATGGGCATCCTATGTGATTCTGATTATCGCGATATCAACAGTCACCGGCGTGAGAAGCTTCATCTTATTGGGCGGCTTGCTGTTTGGATTTTCGGCACTGGCGGCGAATGTTCATGCGAAATCAGGCGTCGGTATTATAAAATTCAAGCATCTTGCCATTGTCGTATCGCTGGTAGCAGCTTTCCTGTTTTGGGTGCTGCTGGTTCAATCCGCGCGGCTGCAAGATACCGAATTAAACCGGATCTCGGATACAATTGAACATATGCGACCATGGTTTGGCGGCTATCTTCCCGCCCTGTCGGTATGGTTTGATTTCAAAATGCCATATGCGGAGTCGACGGATGGTCAACTGATGGCCAGAAGCATATTGGCCCCTATGGGTCTGTCAGACGGCGAAGGGCTAACATCCAGGATAGAGCTGGAACAAATCGGCGCGGGCAGGGCCTCGAATGCGATGACCATCTATCGGGCACTCTGGTCAGACTTCGGCATATTCGGCGGCGCTATCGCAAGTTATTCCTTCGGTTGTATCGCGCAATTCATCTACCGAAAAGCGATCAGGACTGGTGGTATCTGGATTCCGATACTCGGCTGCACATATTGCGCCGTCTTCTTCTCGATCAATTATTGGTTCTTTGCATACGGGGCTCGGGTCATGGGCGCGACCCTCGCGATAATCGCATTGGGCATCCTTGGTGCCTTGTCCAGAAAGCCTAGCGCTGTCCGAGCAGGAAACAGAACATTTTGACTTAGAGTGTGCAGATGATGAAACGCATATTGGTTATCGCCAAAGCATATCCGCCAATTGCCGGTGGCGTCGAAACATATTCGGAAGCGATCGTGCGGTCATATCTAAGAAGCGGCTATCAAGTCACATTATTGACGCAAACAAGGGGCGCACGCGGATGGCGTCATATTGACTATGAAGAGGGGGTGGTCAAATGTTACAATACGGGATCGGGAGGGCAATACAAAGTATGCGCCTTGTTCCTGTACCAATTGATGTTCAATATCAATTTATCCGATTATAATTTCTGTCACGCAACGACATGGCGACCGGCCATTGCGCTACTTCCATGGTTTAAACATATCAAGGTGGTTTTGACCATCCACGGAAGAGAGGTGATGAATTACCCGCCTCTTATCGGCTATGTGATGAAATATATTTTGAAACGAGCAACCTCCGTCATATCCGTTTCGAAGCAAACAAAGAATATTGCGTTAGACGCTTTAGGTGCCAATCCCAAAGGTAACTGGGATTATGCCTTCAATGGCATATCCTATCCGGATCGGGCGTTGGGATTTGATAATACGTCGCGACAACATTCAAATCCAGTAAAAATATTATCCTTTGCGCGGCATGTGCCGAGAAAAAATATCCAAGGCTGTATCAAAGCGCTTTCCTATCTTCATAAGCATGAAAATATCCGCTTTCAATATACGATCGCGGGGCATGGTCCGATGACAGAGGCCCTAAAGCAATATGTCAAAGACTGCCGTTTGGATCATTGCGTTAAATTCCTCGGCTATATTGAGGAGCGGGAAATTCCAAAGCTGTATATGGACAATGACATATTTTTGCATCCACAAATTAATATTGGTGAAGGTAGCGACTTTGAAGGCTTTGGATTGGTCATTGCGGATGCGATGTCGTTCGGCTGTGCTGTGGTGGCGGGTGAGGCAGGTGGGCCGAAAGATTTTATTGCGCATAAGGAGAACGGTTTATTGGTGGATGGGTTAAATGAAGAGGAGGTGATTGGGGGTATTCGGTCTGTAATATTGGACGCAGGCTTGAGGTGTAGAATTTCAAAAAATGCTCAAATATATGCCTGCGAAAATCTAAGGTGGGAAAATCATATCTCGAAAATATTGAACTCTATATCAGGTAAAAATAATTAATATGGGTTGATTATCATGCCATTCACAATAGCAGTGGTCTCTCTATTCTTCGCCCTTCTGGTGTTGTATCCATATATAATATATCCTTTTATTCTGAAAATGTTGCCCAAGGCGCCTCAAGTGATCTATGAGAACCACGGATCCGGCGGCAACGGGACGAGTTTATTCTTTTGCGCTTTCAATGAAGAGAAAAGCATACCGGATAAGATCGAGAATATCATATTGCTAAGAGAAAAATATCCAAACATGGAGTTCTTGGCATTTGATGATGGTTCTACTGATGGGACCGCCGACATAATAGAGACGGTGGCGCCATTTATAAGACTTTTCAAGGGAAAAGGTCGAAATGGCAAAGCTTACGGTATGAAGATTTTGGTCGAAAAGTCAACTAGGGAATATCTAATTTTCACCGACGCAAATGTCACCTTGCATTTGAATGCCCCGCAAGTTGTTGCATCTATATTTAATGATACGTCTATAGGGGGGATATGTGGGGCGCTCCGGTATCAAAGTTCAGAAGTCACAGTCACATCAGAAGTTGGCGGATTATATTGGAAGTTAGAAGAGAGTATTAAGGATCTTGAATCATCGACTGGAAGCG
>DALYSR010000161.1:0-8131 GCA_031991825.1 Paracoccaceae bacterium | reverse complement strand
GCCGATCACGCCCATGCCGGTGATCCAAGTCGGAACCGCCTCATAGCCCACGGTTTTGATGTCACGGCCCCAAGCGCCCGCAGCCGCGATCCACGTGCGCAACTCATGCGCGCCATTGCCCGCCGCCTCTTCGATTTCGGCATCGCTCAAGGCATGCAAGGGCTCGAAATTGTTGGTTTCCACCAGATTGAGGAACCACGCATCCCATTCTTCCGACACTTTTCCGGTGCGCTTTTCGGCGCGGCGCTCTTTCGAAATACGCTCTTTTTCGGCATTCACTTCACGCGAACGCTCGCGGCCGTTGATGATGTAATCCCGCGTGCCCTCCGGCGTGCCCTCGTCATCGGCCGACATCTTCGGCAGGAAATGCGACAGACCGCCCGATCCCATGACGATCACGTTAAGATCTTCGGGGAAGGTACGGATCGCATCCCCCACGACGCGGCCGAAATCCATCACACGGCGATAGCTTGGACGCGGGCCGCCTTGGCAGTTGATCATGATCGGCACGACCGGAATATCCATGGTCGGATTTACCGCCGCATAGGGTTGGGTATGGCCATGATCGACGCACATATTCAGCGACACTGCAGGGTCGAAATCATTCGCCATCAAGGTGTTCAGGATATGGCGACCCAGTTCCTGCTGCAGCGGCAGCGGGCCTGCGGGGCTGTCGTAATCGCCGTAGCCATCCAGCTTTTCGATGCCGATGCAGAATTGCGGCATCTGGTCATAGAAGAAGTTGCGATAGTGATCGGGTCCGAACAGCACGATCGCATCGACCTTCTGGCCGTTGAATTTGCGCAGACGTTCAACGGCCGCAACGAATTGCGCACCGGGGCCTTCGATGTCGCGCGACAGATCCCAAGACGGCGAGTGGGACAGGGCGGCAAGACCGACGAGATTTGCCATAGCAGGGCCTCATTCTTCAAAGGTGAGAGGGGAAGCCCGACCCCAAAAACGGGGTCGGATCAGGCAGATTTTGATGGAAAGTCAGGATTATTCTTGGAAAGCCGCGTCGCGGGATTTGCGCAGATGCGGCAGGCCCACGACCAAGATCAGGCCGACAGCCCCCAGCAGGAAACTTGCCGAAATCGGGCGGGTGATGAAGACCAAGAAGTCACCATCCGCAACGGTCAGCGCACGACGCAGGTTTTCTTCCATCATCGGCCCCAAGATGAAACCAAGGATCATCGGTGCGGGTTCGCATTTCGCGCGCCACAGCAGATAGCCGAAGAAGGTGAAACCAGCGAGCAACAGCAGCTGCATGGCCGAGCCGCCCTCCGAGAAGACGCCGATCACGCAGAACATCACGATGGCCGGATACAGCACGCGGTAGGACAGCGTCATCAGCTTGACCCAGATCCCCACCAGCGGCAGATTCAACACCAGAAGCAACAGGTTACCGATCCACATCGACGCGATCAGACCCCAGAACAGGTCGGGACGTTCCGAAATCACCGCCGTACCCGGTGCGATCCCGTGGATCATCATCGCGCCCATCAACAGCGCCATGATCGGGTTCGACGGCAGACCCAAGGTCAAGAGCGGGATGAAGCTGGTCTGGGCGCCTGCGTTATTCGCCGCCTCGGGCGAGGCCACGCCTGCAACCGCACCTTTGCCGAAATCCTGCGGACGCTTCGAGATTTTCTTTTCCAAAGCATAGCTTGCGAAGGATGCGAGAACCGCCCCACCACCGGGCAGGATGCCAAGGATCGAGCCGATAATCGTGCCGCGTACTGCCGCAGGCGCCGCGTCACGCATTTCTTGCTTGTTGGGATAGAGTTCGGAGACGTTGGTTTTCACCTTCTCGACCGGAGCTTCGGGGAATTCGATATTGCGGATCACCTCGACCAGACCGAACAGGCCGATTGAAATCGCAAGGAAGCTGATCCCTTCCCACAGATCGGGGCTGCCGAAGGTAAACCGCTGTGCGCCCGAATTCAGGTCGGTGCCGACCAGACCGAACAAGAAGCCCATCAGCATCACGCCGATTGCCTTCACGATCGATCCCTGTGCCAGCACGATCGACATCGTCAGGCCCAGCACCATCAACGAGAAGTAATCCGCCGATTGGAACATGGTCGCAACCGCAGCCAGCGAGGGGCCGAAGGCCGCGATCAGGATGGTGGCCACGGTGCCCGCAAAGAAGGAGGCCAGCGCCGCGACCGACAAAGCGGCCCCCGCACGGCCCTTCTTGGCCATTTCATAGCCTTCGAGCGAGGTGACGATGGACCCCGCCTCGCCCGGCATCCGCACAAGGATTGCGGCAGTCGATCCGCCATATTGCGCGCCGTAATAGATGCCCGCCAACATGATCAGACCCGACAAGGGCGCAATCCCGAAAGTCAGCGGCAAAAGCATCGCCACGGTCGGCACCACGCCGATCCCCGGCAGCACGCCCACCAAGGTGCCCATCAGGCAACCTACGAAGGCGTAGGCGATATTTTCGAAGGTCGCCGCCCCCGAGAAGCCGATGGCAAGATTGTTAAACAGATCCCACATGTCAGAACCACCACAGATCGAAGGGCAAACCTAGGCCCACCACAAAGACCAGTGACATCACTGCTGGCAGCAGCACAGTCATGGCGACGACATAGGGCAAAGACGGGCGCGACATCGCGAAAAGCGAGACGAAGACTCCCAGCGCGCTGGCGATGACAAAGCCCAAAGGCTCGATGGTCAGGCCGAACAGCACGACCGACCCCAGAATGCAGAAGCTGGGGCGCAGATTTAAGGTGCCGAAGCTTTGCGCAGGGAAGCGGATGGCTTTGAGAGCGATGATGGCGGCGATGCCAAGGATCATCCAACCCAAGGCGCGCGGCATATAGCCCGGCCCCATATCGGCAGAACTGCCCCACTCAAGGTCTTGGCTGAACACAATGGCGCTGGCGCCGACCATGGCAAAAAGTATTGCAGCACATAAGTCTTGGGATAGCCGGATATTAAGCATGCCTCACCCCTCCTGCGAATAGGCATGAGAGGAGGCCTGATCCATTGGCAGTTTCCGAAACGACGCGGAATCCCCCCTCGCAACGGAATCTGAAACTCTCCCCCCGAGTTACAATCAGAGGTCTATCCTTCGGTGGTTAGATTATCAATATAAAAAACATGATTATCAATAATGAGAATTTCAGGGTCAATTCGAAACCTTCGCCGCCGCAGGATCGCGCTGTGAAAGCGTAATGATCTGGTTTTACTCTCCTGTGGTTGATGCAAAGGTTTTAGGCGCTCGCCCCTCGCCCGCCCCTGTGGCGTATCGGTGCAATTGGGCAAGGCATCACGCTAGTCGGGCCGCAACTGCAGGGAAATGGCCGGATTACACCGTGGAATGCTGCGCGATGGCGTGGTTTTCGGCTTTGATCCGGATGCTGAGGACCGCCACATGCAGCAGCGAAAAGATCACCGCGATCTGCCATTGGCCAAGCACCATCGGGGCCACGAAGATCTCGGCCGCGACGATCAGATAGTTGGGATGCGACACCCAGCGATAGGGGCCGCGTCGTATCAGGGGTGCGTTCAGGATGATGATCCGCGTGGTCCATCTGTCGCCCAAACTTGCCAGAACCCAGATCCGCGCAAGCTGAAGGGCTGCGAATACCGACAGCCAGCCAAGATGAAGCGGGTGCTGCCATCCCCACCATGCAAGCGCCAAAAGCCATGCCAGATGGAAGCCCACGATCAGCGGATAATGCCCCGCCCCATATTCGACAGCACCGCGTGCCAGCAATTTGCGGGTATTGCGACGGGCGTAAAGCAGCTCCGCCAGTCGTTGCAGGAGCAGGAACAAGATCAGCGCCATGGGCTGCAGCCTTGATCAGCCATCACGTCCCCCCACATACAGGGGCAGGAGCGACAGGGTAAAGCCCGGCCCCAAGGCCATCAGCAGCAGATCGCCGCCTTGCCCCGCGCGCAAGACATCATTCAGCACGAAAAGCGCGGTCGGGGCCGACATGTTGCCTGCCCGCTCCAGCACCTTGCGTTCCGCATCAAGGCGACCCTCGGGCAGTTCAAGCGCGGATTCCAAGGCGGTGATCACCTTCGCACCGCCGGGGTGACAGACATATCTGTCGAAGGATGATGCGGGCAGCAGGCGATCAAGCACGGGGCGCAATTCGGATTCAACGAAACTGGGGATAGAGCGGTCGAAAATCACGCCGAGCCCGGTTTCCTCGACCCGCCAGCCCATGATGTTCAGGCTGTCGGGCCAGATATGCTGTATGCCGATGCCAAGGCGGGGGCTGAGATGATCGGCTGGATCGGTGCTGCGCAGGATGGCTGCGGCGGCCCCATCGCCGAACAGGGCGGTGGCGATGATATCCGCTTTGCTCAACCGATCCATCCGGAACAGGATGGTGCAGGTTTCCACCGCAACCAGCAGGACCACGGCTTGGGGCCGCGCTGCGGCAAGGTCACGCGCGATGGCCAAGCCGGACACCCCGCCCGCACAGCCAAGCCCGAAGACGGGCAGGCGCATGACATCCGCCCGAAACCCCAAGCGGCTGGCAAGCTGCGCTTCCAAAGTGGGTGTCGCGATGCCGGTGGATGAAACGGTGACGATGACATCCACCTGATCCGCCGACAGGCCCGCCCGATCAAGGGCCGTCGTCGCGGCTTGGGCAAACAACTCCAGCGCGCCCTGCATATAGGCCTGTGTGCGCTCCACCCAGCCATGTTCGCGGCCAAACCAGTCCATCGGCACCACCGAATGCCGCTTTTCGATGCCCGCATTTTCGAACGCCTGCGCGAGGCGGTCGAATTGCTTGAAGCGGGGTCCCAGAATGGTCCGAGACGCGGCAATCACATCGGTCTGATACAGGATATTCGGCGGCAGGGCCGTAGACAGTGCCAGCAGGCGGACATCGGCGGGCATATCGGGCCTTATGAAAGAGGGTTACGTGGTCGATATGAAAAGACATCTGGCCCGCGATCTGTTTCAGGCCACCGGATCGCGAAGGGCGGGTCGCGCAAGGGCAAGACGCCCCTGCCTCGCGCCTTTGACGACCTAGCGCGCCAAATCGAAATTACGACAGCCTTAATCAACATCAGCCATCCCAAATCTTACCCTTCCGGCGGGATCACGGAAAATCCACGACAAGCCGGTCCGGAAATGTTAGGCTTTGCGGCGTGCCGCGGTTCTTGTCGTCTGAGAAAGCCCAAGGGTGGATTTGGCAAAGACGTGAATACCCCTATAGCCCCCTTCCATGGATCAAACACAGGCCGGATGCATGATGATGCCTTGGGCATTATTGGAATGTAGACGCTCGTTTCTGTAATATGAAAACTGGTATGGCCCGCACCCTTTGGCGCGGCCTGCCGATCACCCCAAACCCATCCGTGATGGAGCCACCCATGTCGTATTTGTATCGAGTGCTTTGTGTTTCCTGTCTGACCCTGATCCCCGCCCTACCCAGCATTGCGCAATCGGCTGACGATCCGGTGGCGCATGGGCATTATATCGCCCAGATCGCGGGCTGTTTCGATTGCCACAGCCCGCGCGGCGAAAATGGCGCGCCGCAGCCCGAAAAAGGGCTGATCGGCGGCACCATCGGCTTCGAAATGCCCGGACTGGGGATATTCTGGCCGCCCAACCTGACCTCTGATCCGGAAGCCTTGGGCGAATGGAGCGACGAAGACATCATCACCGCCATCCGCACCGGCAAACGGCCCGATGGCCGCATGTTGACGCCGATCATGCCATGGCCCGCTTTCGCGGTAATGACGGATAGCGATGTCACCGCCTTGGTGGCCTATTTGCGCGCCGCACCCAAAGTGGCCAATCAGGTGCCCCCGATCGCGGCCAATGGCAACGAGGCGAAGGGGCCGTATTTTTCCGTCGTCATGCCGAAATAAGGCAGGCGCAAATAAAGCAGGCGCCTAGCCGAACGCAGGCGCGATCTGTCCGGTCGTCATATCTCCCATATAAGCTAGTGATGAGCCGCCCGCGCATTACCACCCGTGGCATCTGACCCGATTCAACGCCGTGGATCGGGTCAAAGCGTGTCATTGCGTCAGGATATGCCAAGTCCCGCCGCCTTTGCCGTCGCCCGTGACATCTCCGGCTTTGGTATCGGCACGATAGAAGTAAACCGGTTTTCCCTTATAGGCCCATTGTTTGCTGCCATCGGTCCTGTCGATCTTCGTCCAGCCCGCACCCTTGGTCACCCCGTCTTTCACAAGGTAAGGGGGCCAGTTCTGGGCGCAGCTATCATAGCAATTCGACATGCCTTCGCTGTCCTTGTCGAAGGTATATAACGTCATCTGCGCCTCATCCGTCATGGCGGTCTGGGCTGCCGCAAAGCCGTTTGCTGCCAGAGCAATGACCGCAGATAGCACTAAAAGTCGCGTCTTCATGATCGTCACCTGTGGAACATGTTTGAATACCACCTCCGCGCAGGCCAAAGCAACGCCGCTCCAAATGCGTGTCCGCACCTGCCATAGGTAAGGTGGGCCCCGCCGAGCGCTTGTCATATCAACTTTTGGATAGTTTTGCGCGAAAGACCGGAAACTGGGCCTAAGGCAGATAGATCGCCCTGAAATCATTGACATTCGTGCCGGTGGGACCGGTGATCAACTGCGCCTTCATGGCCGCAAAGAACCCATGCGCATCGTGCCGATCGAGGGCCTGAAGCGGATCGATGCCCGCCAAACGTGCCGCATCATAAAGATCGGGCGTGATCACCGCGCCTGCGACTTCGGCGCCGCCGTCCACCCCGTCGGTATCTCCGGCCAGCGCGAAGACATCCAAGCCCCGCGCCGCGATCATGTAAGACAGCAGGAATTCGACATTCCGCCCGCCGATACCAGAGGTTTTGGCATTCAATGTCACTGTTGTCTCGCCGCCCGACAGCAGCAGGCAGGGACGCTGGAAGGGTTGATCGCGCAGGATGATCTGGCGGGAGATCCCTGCCATGACACGGCCCAATTCACGGGCCTCGCCCTCAAGCGCATCGCCAAGGATATGGGCCTTGATCCCCATGGATGCCGCAATCTGGGCCGCGCGCTCCAAGGCGATCTGCGGCGAACAGACAATATGGCTTTGCACGCGGTCCAGACAGGGATCATCCGGCTTGACGCTTTCCGCATCCGGATTGGACAGGGCCGCACGAATGCGCGGAAGATCAAGGCCCAAGCGGTCCATGATCGCCACAGCATCCGCCACGTTGGTCGGATCCGGCGCACAAGGCCCCGAGGCGATGATCGCCGGATCATCGCCGGGCACATCGGACACCAAAAGCGCCACGACCTGCGCAGGCGCGCACATCTTGGCCAGCCGCCCGCCTTTGATCCGGCTTAGATGGCGGCGCAGGCAATTCATATCGCCGATGGTCGCGCCCGACGCCAGCAAGGCGGTGTTCAACGCGATCTTGTCGTCAAGGTCCAAGCCTTGCAGCGGCGCGACCATCAAGGCCGAGGCCCCGCCCGAAATCAGCGCGATCACCAGATCATCGGGGCCAAGCCCCTTGGTCAGGTCCATCAGCTGTTCGGTGGCGGCCAGACCTGCGGCATCGGGCACCGGATGGGCGGCTTCTTTGACAACAATGCGCCCCGCCTCGCCACCTTGGCCGTGGCGCGTGATCACCAGCCCCGACAGCCGGTCGAAATCGGCATAATGGGCATCGACCGCTTGGGCCATGTTCGGCGCGGCTTTCCCGCCGCCGATCACCACGATCCGCCCGCGCGGCGGCGGCGGCAGGTAAGGCGTCAGACGGGCCGCAGGCAAAGAGGCCTCGACCGCCGCTGCGAACAACCCGCGCAGAAATTCGGTTTCATGGCCTTGAACGACATCCGGCATCTGGGGGGTCATTCCGCCGTCCACCCGCCGTCGAGCACGATGGAATTGCCGGTCATCAAGGAAGACGCTTCCGACGCCAAATATAGCGCGGCCCCCGTGATATCGCCCACCTGCCCCAAACGCCCCAGCTTGATCATGCGCTGCACATGCGCGCCAAAGGCGGCATTCTCGAAATAGGGCTTGGTCAGCGGCGTTTCGATGAAAGTGGGACAGATCGAATTGACGCGGATTTTATGCGGCGCCAATTCGATAGCGGTGGCTTTGGTCATGCCTTCGATCCCCCATTTTGTGGCACAATAGACCGAACGATCCGCCGCACCAATATGTCCCAACATC
>DALYSR010000160.1:0-8218 GCA_031991825.1 Paracoccaceae bacterium | reverse complement strand
CAGGGACCAAAAATCCGAACGGCCATCGCTGCGAGCCAGCGTCAGCGTGCTTTGACCTGCGCATCCAAAGTCCCAAGATTTGTCGTCGCCTTGACGCGGGCAGTATTGGAAATCTTGCCAGCTTTGGCGATTGGCCATTGCATGGTGGCACCGCCAAGCACGTAACCGACCAGACCTTTGCGTTCGACCGAACCCGTACCGCTGGACAGTTTCAGGTCGGCGATACGCAGACGCATGTCCCCTTTATTTTGCGCCACCAGCGTTGTCACGCCACCCGCATTGCGCAAAGACCAGCTAACATTCGCGCTGCGCGCGCCGGGTGGGACGAAAAATACCGGAATGCGCAGTTCGGTGGCAAAGGCGACGGTTCCGCTCTGGGCGCGGGACTGATCGGGGATCTCGTTGATTACAACGCGGTAGGCCTCTTCGGCCTTGAGCGGGGCTTTGCTGGTGCGTAAGACCCTGACCGTCTGCGAACTGCCTGGTTTCAGCCTGATGGTCGGCGGGCTGATCACGACGTCCGAGCTGCGTTGCAAGGTCTCTTTGCCATCCTTCTGCGCCCAGCGAAAGCTGCGGGCTTGAATGGTCATCGTCGCGCGGCCCTCGTTGCGCAGGGTCAATGTTGTCGCGGCGCCGGGGGCCAGAACTTCCAAAGACACAGGCGAGACACGCAAGCCTTCCGCATAAGCCGGATATATAAGCGCTAAGGCGGCAACCGCGGCCAAAGAGGCCCGGCGGAAAAAGGGGAACATGGGGCCTCCGATCAGTAAGTGACGGTGACAGTGACGGTATCGGTGTAAGTCCCCGGCGCAGGTGTCGTTTGCGCCAGCACCTGCCCATAAACGGTCAAATCCTGCGCGGCGCCGGTGCCGGTGCCCGCTGCCACGTCAACGGTGAGCGTATTTCCCCAGTTCAGGCTGCGGCCCGCATCTCTGAACAGGCCATAGCCGATCGTGGCCCCGCCCGGCCCCGTCATCAGACGGCTCGAAACTGTGGCACCACTGCCCAATCCGGCGTTCAACCCGATCTGATAGGGGGTCGAATTCGTGCAGGTTACCGAAATCGTAGAGCTTGCCACTGTGGTGCCGCTCAAAACCCCTGCATCGCCGAAATTAAGGTCTTCGGCCGAAACAATCTCGCATTCTGCAACGATGCGGATACGAACGTCAAAACTATCAGTCGCGGTTTGCGCCAGTATAGCGCTTGGAATAAGTGCGAGAGCAGCAATGAAAACTATGCGAGAAAACAGGAGGTCCATTAGTTTTTCCCTTCAATTACAATTGCTTATAAAGTATATAGTAATTAAAATAATCGTGAGGCTTAGCTCAAGATCGCATATGGATTATGAAGACTATCCAGTTCAAATCGTTACCGTCAATATGGTTGATAATACTTGGACTATGCCTGTGATTAACCAATTGATCTTGAATTGTTTTAATGATCTCAACACGTCACTCTGAACAAAGCGTTCCGCTCGCCCCGCTTGCTTGAGTGAGGTTGTCTGGCCCTGTCGTATCCACTTTAACCGCATCCGGACGAGATGGCGTGAAGGTTTGTTTTTTAATATAATTAAACATTATCATATACTTAAAGATATATCCCCATGGCGGGCCGGATCGAATGTCCGCCGTTTATTTGGGCCTTGCTCTGAACGATGATCGGGGAAAAATTGGCGTATGTGGGAAGGAATTACCCCGCTCGCAGCCAAAATTTTCTTCACATCCGCGATTTTTTAATTTCGCTCGGCTCTGATGATGGGTGGGGTGGCCCCGCCTGACGGCAGATGTGGCCATATGATATCACAAGCAGTGGGACAATATGGCTATGATGAATTCCCGCCTTGTAATTTTGGTATCGGTCCAATTTTTAACGGCCTTTTTTTACTCGACTCAACTTGGAAAGGAAGGCGCAATGTTGGTAGGGGACCGATATGCCCGAGCGGGGTCGAGCCGCTGGTGAATTGTGCTCGCAGGGAGCGCAGCGCCATTCCTTCAATCGCAAATTGCATGACCTGTGTTCTGCGGCCGTTTTGGGCTTGGGGGTTTTATTCTCCGCGGAGCGGTCGCCGCACAGGAAATAAACTGTGGGACAAAAGATGCCGGAACAGGCACAGGTTTCGCAACTATGGGGGAGGTCGCTATCTGAATTCGATCTACTGGTTGGTTTGGACCTGCGGAGGGCAGAGCCAGTTCCTCGCCGGATCACCCGTCGTCAAAACTTGGACCGCCTTCGGGGGGCTTGTGATCACGGGGTGCGTGAGCGGTTCGACCTTTGCGCTTAGACCTTATGCCAGGGGCAGTTTCAGTGGCGCTTATCGTGATGACGTCTATGGCGGTGTGAACCCCATCGGTCGGGCCAACAACATCGGTGGGCAAGGGATCGCGGGCCTTGCTGCCTTAGCGCAGATGTTCTGGGGCAAAAACCTGCGGGCGGTGCGCTCTGCGCCTTTCGCGGGGCAGGGGTGATCGGATTAAACCGCTTGATTGGGATGGCCAGGGGTTTGGTCTTTACTACAAGGTGTTGGAATGCGGCCACTTCCCATGGCCTCTGCGCGGGGATGGTGCCGTTCGTCTTACTGCCGCCCGAATTGGGCTGCGCCGCCGGCCTGCCTTGGCGGATAGTTTTCCTCAAATACCGTTGCTTTTATGCGATTTTTATGAGGTTCCCGCTATAAAATCACATGTCCCATGCAGCCCAAATCCTTCCTGACGATCCGGCGCTTTTGAAGGCGCTGATCGCGTAGCTGCAAGCAGAGAAGACCGAGATCATGGCCACCTTGCATGCCCATGATCTGCGGATCCAGACCCTGCGGATGCGGATTGCCAAGCTGAAGAAACAAGTCACAGGCCAAATCGTCAGAAAAGATCGAACGCGAGATCGCACGGCTGGAACCGGCGCTTGAGGACCAGCTGATCGCCGGTGCCGAACGTGAGACATCGGCTCCCGATGAAGGCAAGGGGGAAGGCGCATCTGCGGAAACGAGCCGCTGATTGCGTAAAGCTGATGATGTAAGAAAGGCGTAAAGGACAGGCCGCCATCGCGGGGGGGCCTAACGGATATGGATCAATGTCCGGACCAGATCTTGCGGCACGTCCGACCGATCCTGATCATCCAGCCTCAAAGCCTAGGGGCCGATGACGAGGTCAGAGAGGAACGCGCAAGCTGAAGACGAACCTGCCTGTATGGCCAGATGCAAACTGCCCCGTGACCCGCGCCGTGCAGGCGGGACCGCATGCCCATACTCTTTGTGCTTAAAGTCCGACGCGGGGTGGGCACAGGGCCAAGAATGGCGTCATCAGATCCGCAGTTTCATTTGCATTTTACAGCAGCTATCGACCTTTTAGGTCCGGCAAGGGGCGCGACCGCTGTAGTCACCGGCAAATCGGGTAGTCACTTGTGCGGTTATCCAGCCCATTGCATGATGCCATGAACAGGCTGGAGCTAAGATGACCTCTTACAATACCCATGACCATATCTCTGAGCTGATCCTCAGGGTCGCCCTTCGGGATCGGATTGCGTTCGACCGGCTTTATGCTGCCACTTCCGCGAAACTTTTCGGCACCTGTCTTCGTGTTTTGAAAGACAGGGCAGCGGCGGAGGATGTGGTGCAGGAAGCGTATATCAGGATCTGGTTGAAGGCTGATCGGTTTTCGGTGACCGGGCAAAGCCCGATGTCTTGGTTGATCGCGATTGCCCGCCACCTTGCCATCGACCGGCTGCGCGCAAGGCGCGAAGCGGTTGGCGGCATGGATGATGCGGCCTTGGACATTCTCGATCCGGCACCGGGGCCGGAGGCCCGCGCGATCGCGACCGGAGAGCGGCGCCACCTTGACGGCTGCCTTGACGAGCTGGAAACCGATCGCGCCGATGCGGTGCGCGCGGCCTATCTGGAGGGCGACAGCTATGCAGATCTGGCGGCACGCCACGGCGTGCCCCTGAACACGATGCGAACCTGGCTCAGGCGCAGCCTGATGCGGTTGAAGGAGTGTCTGCAAAGATGACCGACACCGATATGGATCATGACTTCACCGATGGCGGTGACGACCTGCTGGCCGCCGAATTCGTGCTTGGCGGCCTGCCCGCGGCGCTTCAGGCCGACCTGGCCCGCCGCGTGGAACAGGATGCCGATTTTGCCCGCCTCGTTGCGGCATGGGAGGAGCGGCTCGCCCCCATCGCCGAGGGCTTCGTGCCTGCCGATCTGCCGCCCGCTGTCAAGCAGGCTTTGGATATGCGGCTGTTCGGGCAAGTTCCGGCCCGACGGGGGATCTGGTCCAGCCTTGCGCTTTGGCGCGGGCTTGCGGGGGCCGCGACGGCGGCTTTCCTGCTGGCGGTGATCCTGCCGGACCTGCGCACTGCGCCGACCCCCGAATTGCCAGCCGGACTGCAGGGCGAACGTCTTGCGGCATCGCTGACGGCCCAAGGCAGCAACGTGACCTATCTGGTGCTTTACGATTCTGCCACCGGCAGTGTCAGCCTTGCCCATATGAGCGGCGATCCGGTCGAGGGGCGCGACTTCCAGCTTTGGATCGCGAAGGGCACTGAGGCTCCGGTTTCGCTGGGCGTGATCCCGGCTGGCGTCTCGACACGGGTCGCGACCACCGAACAGATCCGCGCGCTGATGACCACGGCCGCCCATATGGCGATCAGTCTTGAGCCGCCGGGCGGCTCGCCCACCGGACAGCCGACCGGGCCGGTTCTGGCCGTGGGCGATCTGCTGGGCATCTGACGGCGAAAAAAAATCAGGTCCGCGCAAAAAAATCGCACGGACCTGAAACTTTCCGCAACCCGCCTGCGTGTCTTCCTGCGTCCCCCGATCAACGGGGCAGACATTTCCTGGAGGACCTCAGATGAAGACCTTTACCAAAGCTCTCGTCGCAGGCTGTTTTGCACTGGCCACGGCCGGTGCCGCGCTTGCTCAGGATAATCCCATGGTCGGCGGTGCCGCCATGTTCGCCGATAAGAACATCGTCGAAAATGCGGTGAACTCGGCCGATCACACCACATTGGTTGCGGCCGTGAAGGCGGCCGGTCTGGTCGAAACTTTGCAAGGCGCAGGCCCCTTCACGGTCTTTGCCCCGACCAATGCAGCCTTTGACGCTTTGCCCGCCGGAACGGTGGAGACGCTTCTAAAGCCCGAAAACAAGCAGATGCTGGTAAAAGTGCTGACCTGCCATGTCGTCGGTGCGAAAGCCATGGCTGCCGATGTTCAGAAGATGGTCGCCGATGATGGCGGCAAGCATGTGATCGAGACGCTTGGCGGCTGCAAGATTACCGCCGAGGCCAAAGACGGCATGGTGACTTTGACGGACGAAACCGGCGGTGTGGCCAAGGTCACCATTGCCGATGTCGTGCAGTCGAACGGCGTGATCCATGTCATCGACAAGGTTCTGCTGCCGAAGGGCTGAAGCCCGCGGCACAGCTGGGCCATGTCTCGCCGCGCCTCTCCCTCCCGCACGGATATGGCCCGTTATCACCGTGCTCCCCGAACACCATATGCAAGGTAGGAATTTCCCCATGACTGTAATTAGATCACTCACCGTCGGCGTCCTGCTCACCGCGTTTGCCGCGCCTGCTATGGCCGCCACCGTGGTCGGCCTCTCGGGCGAGAATGAGCTGCACTGGCTCGACACGGCAAGCTGGACCCGCACCGGCGGTGTCACGGTGACCGGTGTAGAGGGGCGTCTTTTGGGCATTGATGTGCGCCCGGCGGATGGGGTGCTATATGGCGTCTTTGCCGATGGCACGCTGGCCAGCATCGACCCGAAAACCGGCGTGGCGACCAAGGTCAGCACGCTGGCCACCAAACTGGCCGATGGGGTTGCCGCCACGGTGGATTTCAATCCGGTTGCCGACAAGCTGCGGGTGATGGGCAGTGACGGCACCAGCCTTCGGGTGACGGTCGACACCGGTGAAGTGGTCACGGATGGCAGCCACGCCTATGCCGATGGCGCCGCGCCGAACATCATCGCCGGAGCCTATACCAATTCCTATAAGGGTACCGAGAAAACCCAGCTTTTCAACATCGATGGTGCCGCCGGTTGGCTGGTGCTGCAAGATCCGCCGAATGATGGCAAGCTGAATGCGGTCGGCGAGATCGGCGTCAAACCCTCGGAGGTCGGGTTCGACATCGCCTCGGATGGCAAGGGCGGCAATGAGGCATGGCTCGTCGTTGGGGGCGGCTTCCATTCCGTCAACCTTGAAACCGGAGCCACCACCGAAGTTGGCAAGATCGATGGCGCGAATGTCCGCGACATCGCCATCCTGCCCGCGATGTAAGTAACGAGTGCTCTAGTTCGGTTCATAACCAGTGACGCGGCCCGTAGCCCAAGGCTTTCGGGCCGCATTTTGTTTCGCGCAGGGCTTCCCCGTGCCAGTGAAGCGGCAGGCGGCGCGCCCTGACCTCAAAGCCGATCGCCGATCTCTGCGCCTGCGGGCACAATATGCGCAAGATCCTTGTCGACCGCAGGCTTTGGCTTGCCTGCGTGATCGCCGCACTATGATTATGGGTCGATGCGGCGCTGGAAATTCCACGCTCTCAGTAGGCCATATTTGGCCGAACGCTGTGTTCAGGGTGACCGCCATACCAGTCGGACATGCGAAATGGCTCATGATCATCATGAAGATTTCTGCCCGGCGCCTGAATTGACAAATTATTGAAATTGCTAAAAATCAACACTCGATCAAGGTGCCGAGGGAAACTTCGGGTAAAAGGGAATTCGGTGAGGCTTTTGTCAAGTCCGAAGCTGCCCCCGCAACTGTAGACGGCGAGCCTGTCCGATATGCCACTGCTGTGCTTATGCGCCGTGGGAAGGCCGGAACAGGTGATAACCCGTAAGTCAGGAAACCTGCCTCGATCATCACCTGTTCCGACCGCGGTGGGCGTGTCGGGCGCGGCCTTTTCCGTAGAGGTGAATTCGCAAGCTTGGCGGCTTTTGTCGCTTGGCGGGTCTTGGGCGCAGCTCAGGGCCTTGTTCACACGTCCGCCCCTTCGATTGGGGTTCAAAAGGCATGTCGTTATGACGAAGACTTCTGCTGTCGAGATCACCTTCTGTGTTAATAGCACCCGCTTTGACGAGAATTACACCCCGGCCGACACGACCCGAGCGACGACGAATTTCGCCAATCTAGCCCGCGGCGAAAGCCGCAAAGCGAACCTGCAAAAGACGCTGGCGATGATCGATCGTCGCTTCAACGCTTTGGCATCTTGGGATAATCCCAAGGCAGAACGCTATTCGCTTGATCTGGAAATCCTCTCGGTGGGCCTGCATCTGGGCGATGCAGCCCCGCTGCAGGCCTTCCCTTTGATCGAAATTCTCAACACCAAGATCACCGACCATAAGACCGGTCGCAAGATCGCGGGGATGGTCGGCAATAGCTTCTCGTCTTATCTGCGCGATTACGATTTCAGTATCGTGCTGCCGCAGCATATGAAGCGAAACCCCGGCTCTAGCGGTCCCGCGGATTTTGGGCAGCTGCATGGCACTTTGTTCAAGCACTTCCTGCGGTCGGCCGCCTATCGCGAGCGGTTTGCCAAAAATCCGGTGATCTGCCTGAGTGCGTCGACCAGCCGGACCTATCGTTTGAACGGCAATGCACACCCCATTCTGGGAGTGGAATACGCACAGGACGAAGGCTCGCTCACCGATCGTTATTTCGCGCTGATGGGCTGCGAGGTGCGCTTCTTCATGCCAAAGGGCAGCGTGGCGCCGCTGGCGTTCTATTGCTGCGGCGATCTGCTGGCCGATTACAGCGATCTGGAACTGATCAGCGCCATCGCCACGATGGAAAGCTTCCAGCGCATCTATCGTCCCGAAATTTACAACGCCAATGCGGCGGCAGGCCAGATCTATCGGCCCTGCCTTGGCCATGAAGATTATTCGTTGACCCAGATCGCCTATGACCGCGTCGAACGCAGCCAGCTCGCCAAGGCCCAAGCAGATGTCGCGGCAGAGCAGCTGATGATCCCCTATCACCACATTCTGGCGCAATTCTGCGCGGCATTCGCCAAATAAGATATTTAAAAGGAATATAATATGAAAAAACTTCTGCCCACTGCCACCGCTGGAAGTCTGCCGAAACCTTCGTGGCTGGCCGAGCCGGAAAAGCTGTGGTCGCCGTGGAAATTGCAAGGCGATGCGCTTGACGCGGGTAAACAGGACGCATTGCGCCTGACGCTTTTCGAACAGGATCAGGCCGGCATTGATATCGTCAGCGACGG
>DALYSR010000159.1:0-8231 GCA_031991825.1 Paracoccaceae bacterium | reverse complement strand
AACTTCAGGATGTAATCGCAACCCCCCGCGATCATGTAACATTCCTCGACTTCCGGAATGGCGCGGACGGCGGTGTTGAAGCTTTGCAGCGCCGCCTCGCGGGTATCGGTGATGCTGACCTCCAGATAGGTGACATGGGTCAGCCCCAGCTTCATCGGCGACAAGACCACGCGGTAGCCGGTGATCAGCCCGATCTCTTCCATCCGCTTGATGCGCAAGGCGACCGGCGTCTTGGACAGGCCCACCTGACGGGCGATTTCCGCAGTGGGGGTGCGGGCATCTGTGGTCAGAACCGCAAGGATTTTGCGGTCAATCGAATCCAACACGTCATTCATCTAAAAAACCCGCGATATTTGGGAACTAGGCCTAGCCTTCCTATAATAGATGGACGAACCGCCTAAAAGGATTTTGCTATACCCGCTGCAAAAAAGGGATCATCCATGATCACAGACCATCTTGCGGCTTTCACCCCTGCGGCAAAATACCAAGACGAGCCCCGCTTGTTGCAGCATCTGCTCGCCCAGACCGAATTGAGCGGATCGGCGCGTCAGGCGATCACCGCTCGCGCGGCCGATCTGGTGCGTCGCATCCGTGCGGAAGCCAAGCCATCCTTGATGGAGCATTTCCTGTCGGAATACGGGCTGTCCAGCCGCGAAGGCGTGGCCCTGATGTGTCTGGCCGAAGCGATGTTGCGCGTGCCCGACAAAAGCACCATGGACGCGCTGATCGAAGACAAGATCGCGGCCTCGGATTGGGGCAAGCATTTGGGCACGGCGTCTTCCAGTCTGGTCAATGCCTCGACTTGGGCTTTGATGCTGACCGCCAAGGTGCTGGATGATGATCAGGCGGGCACCCTGCGCCGGATGGTCCGCCGCTTGGGCGAGCCGGTGATCCGTGCGGCGGTCGGCCGCGCCATGAAGGAAATGGGCCGTCAATTCGTCTTGGGCCAGACCATCGATGGCGCGCTGAGCCGCGCCCGCACCCGCGAGGCGCAGGGTTTCACCTATAGCTACGACATGTTGGGCGAGGCCGCGATGACCGCCGCCGATGCCGCCCGCTACGCGCGGGCCTATGCCGATGCGATCGGCGCCATCGCGACGGCCTGCACCAAAGGTTCGGTCGAGGCCAATCCGGGGATTTCGATCAAGCTGTCGGCGCTGCATCCGCGCTATGAGGTGGCGCAAGAGGCCCGCGTTCTGGCCGAATTGGTGCCGGTGGTGCTGCGCTTGGCGCAAGCGGCCAAAGCCGCCGGAATGGGGATGAATATCGACGCCGAAGAACAGGACCGCTTGGTGCTGTCGCTGAAGGTGATTGAAGCCGTGCTGTCGCATCCTTCGCTTGCGGGCTGGGACGGCTTTGGGGTGGTGGTGCAGGCTTACGGCAAACGGGCAGGGCTGGCGATCGACTGGCTTTACGCGCTGGCGCAACGCTTGGACCGGCGGATCATGGTGCGTCTGGTCAAAGGCGCCTATTGGGACAGCGAGGTGAAACGCGCCCAAGTCGAAGGTCTGGACGATTTCACCGTCTTCACCACCAAGACCGCGACCGATGTCAGCTATATCGCCAATGCGCGCAAGCTGATCGGCTATGCCGACCGCATCTATCCGCAATTCGCCACCCATAACGCCCAGACGGTGGCGGCAATTCTGGAAATGGTCGGCGATACCCGCTTCGAATTCCAGCGCCTGCACGGCATGGGCGAGCGGCTGCATGACATCGTTTTGCGCGACACCAAGGGGCGGTGCCGCATCTATGCACCGGTCGGCGCGCATCGCGATCTGCTGGCCTATCTGGTGCGGCGCTTGCTGGAAAACGGCGCCAATTCGTCCTTCGTGAACCAGATCGTCGATGAAAGCATCTCGCCCGAAGAGGTCGCGCGCGATCCGATCGCCGCTTTGGCCGATGCGTCCGCCCCCGCATCGCTGATCCACCCCCATCGACTGTATGGCGATGGTCGGGTCAATGCGCGCGGCATGGACCTGAGCGACGAGGCCTCGCTTGCCGCGCTGTTTGCCGCGCGCGAGGTCGCGATCCCCGATGCGCAGCCGCTGACCGTTACCCCGCCGCAAGGGCAGTGGGAAAAGGTGATGAACCCCTCGACCGGCGCGCCAATCGCGCAGGTGCTGATGGCGGATCACGCGACGGCCATTCAGGCCATAGCGGAGGCCGCGATCTGGGACTGCCCCGCTGCCATGCGCGCGGCGACCCTGCGCCGCGCCGCCGATCTGTTTGAAGCCAATGCCGCCAAAATCTTTGCCGTTTTGGCGAAAGAGGCGGGTAAAACGCTGCCAGATGCTGTGGGCGAATTGCGCGAGGCCGTTGATTTCCTGCGCTATTATGCCCAACAGGGTGAATATGCCACGCAATCCTCCCCGCGTGGCGTGATCGCCGCGATCAGCCCGTGGAACTTCCCGCTGGCGATCTTCACCGGCCAGATCGCGGCGGCGCTGATGGCGGGCAATGCGGTCGTGGCCAAGCCTGCGGAATCCAGCCCGATCATCGCGATGATCGCGGTCGAACTGCTGCATGAGGCAGGCGTGCCTTTGGCCGCGCTGCAGCTGGTGACCGGCGATGGCGCAACCGTCGGCACCGCTTTGGCGAGCGATCCGCGGATTGCGGGCTGCGTCTTCACGGGGTCCACCCAGACCGCCCGCACCATCGCGGGCAATATGGCGCGTCATCTGGATTTGGGCACGCCTTTGATTGCCGAAACCGGCGGGTTGAATGCGATGATCGTCGATTCCACCGCTTTGCCGGAACAAGCGGTGCGCGATATCGTGGCCTCGGCCTTCCGCTCGGCGGGGCAGCGCTGTTCGGCCTTGCGCTGCCTTTACGTGCAAGACGATATCGCGCCGCATCTGATCGACATGATCAAGGGCGCGATGGATGAATTGGTTCTGGGCGATGCTTGGGATCTGACCACCGATGTCGGCCCCGTGATCGATGCCAAGGCGCGCGACCAGATCGCGGGCTATCTGAAGGCGAATGAACACCGCGTGCTGCATCGCTTGGACCTGCCGCAGGACGGCTATTTCGTGGCCCCCACCCTGCTGAAGGTCAGCGGTATCGCCGATCTGGAGCGCGAAGTGTTTGGCCCCGTGCTGCATCTGGCAACCTTCCGCGCCAATGAACTGGATCAGGTGATCGCCGATATCAATGCACGCGGCTTCGGTCTGACCTTCGGGCTGCACAGCCGCATCGATGCCCGCGTGCAGCAGATCGCGCAAAGCGTCCATGCGGGGAATATCTATGTCAACCGCAACCAGATCGGTGCGATTGTCGGCAGCCAACCCTTTGGGGGCGAAGGGCTTTCCGGCACCGGACCCAAAGCGGGCGGGCCGAATTACCTGACGCGATTCTTCGCGCCCGAAGCAGTTGGTCCCGTGACCGAGGGTTGGGCGGATCAGGCCGATACCCGCCAGATTGCTGAAGCTTTGGCCGAAGATGCCCCCAAGCTGATTTCCGAACAGTTGATGCCCGGCCCGACCGGCGAATTGAACCGCTTGTCGCTTTACGCCCGCCCGCCGGTTCTGTGTCTGGGGCCGGGGCGGGTCGCGGCCACAGCGCAACGCGCAGCGGTCGAAGCTTTGGGGGGTCGCGCCCTTTGCGCCGAAGGCCGCATTTCGCCCGAGCAATTGCGCCAATTGCCGGTTCTGTCGGCAGTGATGTGGTGGGGGCCGGATGCACAGGGGCGCGATTATGCGACGGCCTTGGCCGAACGTGATGGCCCGATCACACCGCTGCTGACCGCGATGCCCGATCTGGCCTATGTCGCCCATGAACGCCATCTTTGCGTCGATACCACGGCCGCAGGCGGCAATGCGGCCTTGCTGGCGGGCTAAGACAAAGAAGGGCCCTGCGGGGCCCTTCTTTTATAATCAACGATCCAAGGCCTTGGCGATACTGGCGGCGATCTGATCAATCGCTTGCGCGGCCAGATCGCTTTGCGCGTGATGGCGCAAGAAGCCATGCGGGGCGCTGGCGATGTGCAGATGCTCGGGCTGGCACCCCTGCGCCTTTAGCGCATCGATCAGCGCTGTTCCGTCGTCGCACAGCAGATCATAGCCACAGGTCAGCACCAGAACGGGCGGCAAAGCGGCCAAAGTGGGGTGTTTGGCGACCGAAATGGTGGGATGGGCCCACATATCCGCGGGGGCATAGGTGTCGAAGAACAGCTTCATGGTCACGGCGCTGAACAACTGGCCTTGCCCGCAAGCACGGTATGACGGCGTGTCGAAATCGCAATCCGCGACCGGATAAAGCGCCGAGATATGTTTCAGATCAACGGCATTACCCAGTTCCAAGGCGGCGGCCAGCACCAGATTGGCGCCAGCGCTATCGCCCAAGCCGATCAGCGGCAGACTGTCTGTTTGGGCACGATTGGCGATCCACAGCAGGGCATCCTGCACATCTTCCAGACCGGCCGGATAGACATGTTCGGGGGCCAAGCGGTATTCGGGCAGCATGACGATGCATTGGGTGGCTTGGGCCAAGGCGCGCGCAAGGGAATCGAAATCCTCGATATGCCCCGCAGCCCAGCCGCCGCCATGGATGAAGGCGGCGATGGCCTTGGGGTTTTCCGGCACGAATTCGCGCAAAGCGATCTGGCCCGAACGGGTGGGGATCGCGTGATCAACCACCTGCCGCAGCTGTGGTCCCGCCCCCAAGGCGGCGGCTTCACCGGCCATGCCCTCGCGGATGGCATCCAGCGCCGGACGCCAATCCTTGGGCCGCAGCGCAAGGCCGCTGTCGCGCAAATTGGCAAAATAGGGATCAAGCATGTCGGCCTCTTTCGCAAATAAATACCCCGCCCAAGGTTTAACCATGGGCGGGGCAAAAAAGGGAGCGGGATTATGGATTGACCGCTTTGGCGCGATCCAGGATCTGCTGGCCCTTGGCCGGATCAAGGCCGTTGGTTTCGGCGACCCAAACTTCGCCGCCATTGGCCACGGCCTGCTGCCACTCGGCCATTTCAGCCTCGGTCGGGACATATTCCTTGACCGAGCCTTCACTAATGAAGCGCTGGCGCACGTCTTCTTCGTATTTGTCCGAAACCTCGCCCGCCCATTCCGAGAAGGAGCGGCCCGAATTGGCGTCGATCACCGCACGATCTTCGGGCGACAGGGCCTCATAGGTCGCCTTGTTCATCAAGATCGCCATCGGGGTCACGCCCAGCTTGGTGATGGTGACGTTCTGCGCGGGCTCATGCAGGCGGAAGGTGGCGGTGGCATTGTAGTTCCACATCGTCGCATCGATCACCTTGCGCTCCAGCCCCTCGTAGACTTGGGTCGCGGGCAGGCTGATGCTGGTGGCGCCCAGCTTGCCCAGAAGGCTGTTCATATAGGTGGAGGGAATGCGCATCTTATAGCCTGCGATATCCGCCGGAACCTTGACGCCTTCCTTGGTGCTGATCACGTTATAGCCCGGCGTGGTGAACAGGCCGATGACCTTGTAATCCTTGTATTCGTCTGAAATCAGGTCTTCTTCCAGCAGGGTATTGAGCACTTTCGCGCCCTCAAGGCTGTTTTTCGCCAGATAGGGGACTTCGACAACCGAGGTGCCGGGGAAGACGCCCGGCGTATAGGTCGGCACGACCAAAGCCACATCCGCCGCGCCGCTGGTGACCAGATCGCGCTGTGCGACGGGGCTGCCAAGGATGGCACCGGGGAACATGCGCAAGGCATTGCCCGCGCTCAGTTCGGCGTTCACTTTGTCGATCCACGGCTTGATGATATAGACAGGATAGAAGCCCTGCGGCGGCTCGAAGACCGAAACGCGCATGTCGCGGGCATCAGCCCCCTTTGCGGCAAGACCGCCGAAAGCCGCCAAAGCCGCGACCAGAACGCTGTTACGCATAAGTTTACGCAAAGACATGAATTCCTCCCTGAATTCGATGATGGTTGACGCCTGCCCACCCGCCGTGCGATGGCCCTGAGGGCCGCCGCAAAGCGCCTCCGTGGTCTTAGGCGGCCGCAGATTTGGCTTTGGAATAGATGAAATCTTCGGGACGCGGATCGTGGGTTTCAGCCCAATATTCGCGCATGGTATAGGGCGCATTGGTGATCACCCGACCGGCGCTGTTCTTGTACCAGGTGCTGATCCCCTTCTGGGTCCAGATCATGCGCGACAGGCGGTCTTCGATTTCGGTGTTATAGGCGTTGAAGGCATCCTCGCGCACTTCCATCGACCGCGCGTCGTTTTCCTTCAGCGCGGCCAGACACTTCATGATGTAGCGCACTTGGCATTCGATATTGAACACGATCGAGCCGCCATGGGCGTAATTGGTGTTCGGCCCGTAGATCAGGAACATATTGGGATAGTTCGGCACCGTGATGCCCAGATGCGCCTTGGGATTGTCATCGCCCCAATCGCCGCGGATGGTGTGGCCGTTGCGGCCGCGCACATCGATCGAGGGGATCATCTTGTTGGCATGGAAGCCGGTGGCATAGATGATCACATCGACCGGCGTGAAATTGCCGTGTTCATCGGTGATGCCATCGGGCTCGATGCGTTCGATGCCGCCACGGATCAGGTTGACGTGATCTTGCTTCAGCGTGTCGAACCAGCGGTTATCGAACAGCGGGCGCTTGCTATAGGGCGGGAAATCGGGGGTCGATTTCTCGATCAGGTCGGGACGGCCTTCCAGCGCCTTCTGCATATAGGCCAGCATGGTCTGGCGCATGTTTTCGCTGAACGCATTGATGGACCCGCCGTCGCCTTTCCAGTCCGGATCGACGCGCAGCGCCGGATAGACCGCATCCGAGAAGGCCCAGAGCAGTTGGAAGCGATACCAGCGGGCATAGAAGGGCACATGTTCCAGCGCCCAGCATTTGCCGGCGGTGACCACGCGGTCGTAATTGGCGCGCTGGTTGATCCACTGCGCCGAACGTTGATAGATCGTCAGCTGGCCGACGCGGTCGACGATGCCGGGGCCGACCTGCACCGAACTTGCGCCGACGCCGATCAGGGCAACCCGCTTGCCGGTCAGATCGACCGAGTTGTCCCAACGTGCGGTATGGAAGGCGGGGCCAGCGAAGCTGTCCTTGCCGGGGAAGTTCGGCACCTTGGGATTGTTCAGCTGGCCGCAGCTGATGATCACGCCATTGCTGCGCATCGAGAAGTTTTCGCCCGCCGCATCGCGACCCGTGATGGTCCAGTCTTCCGCCTGCTCGTCATATCTGGCGCTGTCGACGGTGGTGCTGAAACGGATATGCGGCAACAGATCGTATTTCTCGACGCAAGCGGAGATATAGGATTGGATTTCACCCTGACGCACGAAATAGCGCGACCAGTCGTGTTTCAGGTTGAAGGAATAGGAATAGAGGTGGTTGGGCGCATCGACGCCGCAATTGGGATAGATGTTTTCCCACCAGGTGCCACCGGCTGCGGGGTTCTTTTCCAGCAGCACGAAATCGATACCGGCGCGCTTGCAATAGATCGCAGCACAGATGCCGCCAAAGCCGCCGCCCACGATCACCATCTTGAAATCGTCAGGATAGGCCTTGGCCAGATCGACGCCTTCGGGCTGACGCATCACGTCATCGGTCTGATAGCCCATATCTTCCATCAGCATCGGCACATAGGCCTGATCGACCTCTTCGCCGACGCAGATATCCATCAGCTCTTTCAGCGTCTTTTGGTCCAGCGACACATCGAGGCGATAGCTTTTCTCGACCATCAGCTTTTCGACGCGGGCATAAAGATCCTCCAGCATCTCGGTCGGGATGTGATCGGCATAATCGCGGACTTTGCGGATATAGGGCTTGAAGGTTTTCGCGTAGGCCGCATCCCCCGTCATCTGGGCATAACACATCAACAAAACCGGAGGCTCTGCCTCGCGCAGGGCGATTTTCAGCGCATTGCGCCATTCGGTCGTCTGTTCAATCTCAGTCATTCGAGAGCCTCCCAGTCTCATGGCTTGCCGTATCTCGCAGTGGTTGTGCGCCCGATCTCCCGTGCGGGGGTGGGGGATCAATCTCTGGGCAAGCCGCGATATCGGGTTGAAGCCCAGCCGCTTGGCCTGCGTTCATTTTGGCTAACACATTCTTGCAGCCCCATTGCCTCCCCCGCGAAAAAAGTGTCCGCCTGACGGACATCCGCGGCGCATTCTTTGCTCTTTTGCGGAAACTGCGCCTAAAGCTATATCAGAAGCACATGATGGACCGGGGGGATCCATTGAAATGAAAAGAAAAAACTGGACGCACCCTGTCCTTTTGCCCGCAGTGCCTTTG
>DALYSR010000158.1:0-8626 GCA_031991825.1 Paracoccaceae bacterium | reverse complement strand
GGCTGATCGATGAAGCCATGACTGCTGGGGCGCGTTGGACCACCGCCTGCGCCGCGCTTCAGATCAGCGAGCGAACCTTGCGCCGCTGGCGGCAGGGCATGCCAGAGGGTGAAGTGCATTCAGATCGGCGGCCTGAGGCGTTACGTCTGGCCCCTGTGAATAAGCTTAGCGATGAGGAATGCACGGAAATGCTATCCGTCTGTAATTATTATGAATTATCAAGCCTTCCGCCCAGCCAGATCGTGCCGCGCTTGGCCGATTGCGGGCGCTATATCGCCTCGGAATCTAGCTTCTACCGCGTGCTGTGCGCCCATGGCCAGCAGCATCACCGCGGTCGCAGCCGTGTCCCGCGACGGCTCAATCCGTCCACCAGCTATCAGGCCATCGGCCCTTGCCAGAGCTGGACGTGGGATATAACTTGGATGCTAGGGCCGATCACCGGCAGCTTCCTTTATCTCTATCTGATCCTCGACATCTTCAGCCGGAAGATCGTCGGTTGGGAGGTCCACGAAGTGGAGCGCGCCGAATTAGCCGCAGGCGTCATCCAGCGCGCAGTCTGGGCCGAAGCCTGCATCGCCAGACCGAAGGTGCTGCACGCAGATAACGGCGCGCCCATGAAAGGCGCCACGATGAAAGCCACGCTGGAGCGTTTGGGCATCATCGCCTCCTATTCCCGCCCCTGCGTCAGCAACGACAACCCGTTCTCGGAAGCCTTGTTCCGCACCTGCAAATATCGCCCCGCATGGCCGCGCAAGGGCTTCGCCAGCAAAACGGAGGCGCAGGCTTGGGGGAAAGCCTTCGTGAATTGGTATAATGCCGAGCACCTGCACTGCGCGCTGCGCTTCGTCACACCCAATAGCCGCCACGCAGGCGAAGGGCGCCAGATGCTGGCAAAACGCGCCGATCTCTATGCCAAAGCCCGCGCTTCAAATCCTCAACGCTGGTCTGGCAAAGCCCGCAACTGGCAGCCTGCCGGGCCGGTCTGGCTTAACCCAGAACGCGACAGCTTAGCGGGCGAAACTAGAGACGCCGCTTAACAAAAAGCCGGATAACTTCTTTGACAAATACCGGCAGGCCTGCCGCCATGCTTTGATCTGCTCAGGGTAAAGTCCACGCTCACGACAATAAGCGGCCAGATCCGCCTCGTTCAGCGCCGCAGCCTCAAGCACCGCCGCGAATTTGTCACGCGAGCTCCAGCTCTCGAGGCCGGCATCCGCATCAGGAAAAAGCTGCCCTTTATTGCGGGCCTCACGCCGCTAGATATGCAGCGTCGCCTCGGATATCCCTTCCTCCAGCGAAAGTTGCCGGATCGGGGTCATCTGCGGCGGAAGCATCCGCTTCAAAACTGCCGCTTTCCGTTCTGGAGAATATCCCACGTCGTCGTCCTATCTCGTCCCGACGCAATGAGAGTGAAAATTACAGGGCAGGACAACTCCCCTGACATAGGAGGAAAAGATCGATGTCTGCGCTCTTCTCAACAAATGCGCGGGGGGCGATCATAGGTTTGGTCATCAGGAGCGTCCTCGGATATTGGTGCAAGCAACCAGACCTTAACGACAAAGCTGATAACTACCTAAGCTACATCATCATGTGGAGCACGATCCACCATCCGCGGCAGAGCCAGCTGGGGTGCTACATTCCCTCGCCAACAAAAGCCTTCTCGATGACGAAATGGCCCGGCGTCGTGTTTGATCCCTCGACAAAGTTCAAGCCCTCCAGCAAGGCTTTCACATCAATGTTGAACGCATAGCTGCCGCATATCATTAGCCTGTCGTGATCCGGATCAAGCGGGCTGATTGCCAAATCTTGGTAAATTTTTCCTGAAGCCAAATTATCGGTGATGCGGCCCATTCGGGGCGTCTGCTGGCGCGTTGTCGCGCCATAGATATGCAAGCGCCGTTGCTCGATCAGCTCGTCGATTAAAGGTGTGTGTTGCAACCCCGCGATCAGGTTTTGGCCATAGTGCAATTCGGGTTGGTCGCGACAGGTATGGAGCACGACGATCTCGTCAAATGCCTCCCAGCTGTGCGGGTCGCGCAGGAGCGAGGCAAAGGGCGCAAATCCTGTCCCTGTCGCCAAAAACCACAGCCGGCGGCCGGGCAATATGGCATCATGCACCAAGGTCCCGACGGATTTAGGGCGCAGGATAATGTCATCGCCCGCCGTGATGTTCTGCAAGCGAGAGGTCAGCGGCCCGTCAGGCACTTTGATCGAATAGAACTCCAGCTCTTCCTCCCAAGCCGGCGAGGCAATGGAATAGGCTCGCATGATCGGCTTGCCATTTTCATCGGGCAGCCCGATCATGACGAATTCGCCCGAACGAAACCGCAAGCTGGCCGGTCGCGTGACACGGAAAGAGAAAAGGCTGTCGGTCCAATGATGAACCGCAGTTACCTTTTGCAAATCTGATACTGTCATATCAACCTCTTAGCTGTGAAAATGTCGTAGGGTTTGCCCGCCATCCACCAAAATGATCTGACCAGTGATCCAGCAGGCGGCTTGGGACAATAAAAACCGCACTGGTCCGGTCACGTGGTCAATCGTGCCGATATCGGCCGCGACCCTGTGCCAAAGCGGGGTATCGCTGGCCCTTTGCGCGTGCCAGAACCCATCGGGTGTCAAGATGGAGCCCAAAGCAAGGGCGTTCACCCTTATACCTTGCGCGTGCCCCTCAAGGGCCAAGCTTCTGGTTGCGAATTCAAGCGCGGCTTTGGCACCGGCATAGGCAAGAGTATTGGGGTCGGGCTGACGCACACTGCGCGAGGAAAACAAGATCACGCTGCCGCCGCTTTGGGCCAAAGCGGTTTGGCAGGCGCGAAACAAAACCACGGGGGCGCGAAAATCGATCTGATAGGACTGATCCATATCCTCGATGGCGCTGCGGGATCGCCCCGCAGTGGCGGTAACGATCAGCCCGCTGATCCCGCCCAAGGCTCGCAACGCCCCCTCGCACCACATCCGGCAGTCGTCTGGGTCGGAGAAGTCGACCTTCTGATGATGCAAGATCTGGGGGTGGCGATCAGCCAGCGCGCGTAACGATGTCAGATTGCGTGCGCCGATGGCTAGCTCAGCGCCTTGTGCCGCCAAGTCCTTGGCCAAAGCGCTTCCAATGCCACGACTGGCTCCCGCAATGAGTATCTTTTTGCCTTTCAGCATTCCAACCTCCGCGTTTCACGTTATGGATAGTGACATTATTTCACTTTGCAACAGAAAAAACTGAAGAGGTAATTTCATTTTAGTCCGGAAGGCCCTATGGTAGTTTGGACCAGCCAGTTGAGGAATGCAGATGTCTGATGATGAATTTGTCGCCCCTGATCACGTCAATCGTGCGTCGCCGCAGGCCGCCAATCGGCGCATCAATCGCAAGACCGAAGGTGTGCAAAACGCAATCTTGGATGCGGCAGCACAGGTCTTTGCGAAAAAGGGATATCACCTGACAAAATTGGCCGATATCTCGGATAAGCTGGATATGCATGTGACAGCCTTGCGCTATCACTTCGCCACGAAAGAGGTGATTGCCGAAGCCTTGGTCAATCGGGTGACCCGCCGGAATTTGCAACAGCTTCAAGCGGCCTTGGCAGCGCTGCCGTCAGATGCCTCGCTGCGCGATCGCTTATCGAGCGCGGTGGACAGCTACATCGGCACCTTGATCGACAATCGCTTGGACATTGCGGCGCATGGCAATGTGATCAATCAGCTTCCCCCCGATGCCAAGTCCAGAAATTATGAATTATTACAAGAATTCAACGCCATTTGGCGTGGGCTTTTGGCGGATGCCGTCAAATCGGGCGCGCTTAGGGGCGATCTGAACCCCTCTATCGCAACGCAAGTGCTTTTGGGGGCGATGACTTGGACGCGCGAATGGTATCGCCCAGAAGGCGCGGGGGCTGCGGAAATCGCCCGCCAAATGCGCGTAATGCTGTTTGACGGGTTATTGCAAGATACGCCTTAGCGACCGGCCGGGTTTTCGGAGAACAAAGCGATTTTGTCGGCTTGGTTGATATAATCCTGCGCATCTTCGGGCGGGGCGGTCGCCTCCGTAATGACGGGCCATTTTTTTGCGTATGTTAAATTGAACGCCAGCCATGGTTCAGCTTCGGCTGCGCTATCTGGGCGGATGGCATCGGCTGGGCATTCCGGTTCGCAGACGCCGCAGTCGATGCATTCATCAGGGTGGATGACCAGCATATTCTCGCCTTCGTAGAAGCAATCGACCGGGCAGACGGCAACGCAATCGGTGAACTTACAGCGGATGCAGGCATCCGTAACGACATAGGCCATGGCGCTCTCTTGCTCTGATGTGAATGTCAGTAAACAGCCATAAATTTTTTTCAACTTCAACATTAAATTACATTTCAAACATGAAAAAACTTGCGCATCGCTTTTTCCCATCCTAACCTGATTCCGGAGGCAGCCTGAGGAGGATGGGGTGGAGCTAGAATTTTTCGTACATGGCATTGGGGGGCAGGGGGTCCAGCTGATTGGCAAGACCATTGCCCTTGCCGCCCTCGAAGAGGGGCGCCACGTCATGTTTGTGGGGGATTATGGCGGCCATATGCGCGGCGGGTCTTCGGTTGTGTCGGTTGTTATCGGCAACGAACGCATCCGCTCTTTGCCCAAACTCCCTAAGACCAGCTTCGCCATCGCCATGTCGCAATCCTATTGGGAAAAGGTCGGCCCGCGTCTCATGCCCGGTTCGGTTATCTTGGCGGAGGAAAGCGTCGCGGATAAATTGCCCGATGTGGACCAGCATCGGCTGATCTGCGTGCCAGCCTTGGCGCTTGGCACGCAGGCTGGCAACCGGCTGGCGGGGTCCATGGCGATGATGGGGGCCTTTTCCGAGCTGACCCGTGCGGTGGGGCAAAGCGCGTTGGTGGCGGCGATGATCGAACAGCTTCCCATCTATCGCCGCCAACATTCCGCCACCAATACCGCAGCGATTGCCTTGGGGGCCGACCATATCCGCCGAATGGGCCTTTCGGGCCGCCATAGCGCGCCCTACTTGCAGGAGAAGGTCGCATGAGTGAGCTTAACGCCAAAAGGCAAGTGACCCGCGCGACGCTGGTCATCGCGAAAGATCGGTGCAAGGGCTGCGAATTATGCATTCCGGCCTGCCCGCCGCAGGTCCTGACCATGTCCACCGAAGGCAATCATCTGGGCTATCTCTATCCGCAACTCTCGGTCGGATGCACCGGATGCACGGCCTGCCAGCAGGTCTGCCCCGATTTTGTCTTCGAGGTCTACCGCTATCACGAAAGTATCGTGGAAACCGCCAGCCCCACCGAGGTGATCAGATGAGCAAAATGCGTCTTCTTGACGGCTCCGAAGCGATTGCCGAAGCCGCGATCATGGCGGGCTTGCGCTTTTACGCAGGTTATCCCATGGCGCCCGCGACCGAGCTTTTGGAATATATGGCGGCGAAATTGCCGCACTCGGGCGGTGTCTGCATCAATGCCGATACCGAATTGGAGGCCGTGAACATGGCCCTTGGCGCGGCACAGGTCGGCGCGCGGGCGGCAACGGGATCCTGCGGGCAGGGGATCGCCTTAAAGCAAGAGGCGATCGCCGAGGCCGCCCTGAACGAGACCCCCGTCGTGATCTTCAATATCGCGCGCAACCAGCAGGATTATTTCCAAGCCACCCGCGGCGGTGGCTGGGGCGATTATCGAACGGTGACCTATGCGCCCAAAGACCTGCACGAGGCTGTCGAGCTGACCCATCTGGCCTTCCACACCGCGGATAAATATCGGGTTCCGGTGATGTTTATGGGCGATAACTACATCGCCCGCACCCAGATGGGCACTCAAATGCCGGTACCCGATTTGCCTCAATTGCCTGCCAAGGATTGGGCTTTAGACGGCAGTTTGGGCGGCACCGGCCAATCGCGTTCGATCTGGACCTTCGGCGGTGGCAAGGCCAATCGTCCCGGGCTTGGACCTGATGGCTATTGGCGTCAGATCGCGGCGAAATTCGACCATATCGCCAAGCATGAGATGATGCACGAGCAGGACTTTTGCGAGGATGCCGAAACCGTGGTTATAGGGTTCGGCACAGCGGGCAAATTTGTGGAATACGTAGTGCGCCACTTGCGCGCCGAGGGCCATAAGATCGGCTTTTTCCGCCCCATCACGTTGTGGCCCTTCCCCGCCTCTGCGCTGGAACAGGCCACAGCCAAGGCCAAGAACATCTTCGTGTTCGAACTGAACGCGGGCCAGATGGTCGACGATGTGCGTCTGGCCGTCGAAGGACGCCACCGCATCAAATCGATTGGCGGCCTCAGTTTCGACGATTCCGGCCTTAACATCGGCCCCTTGCTGGATGCCGATATCATTCGGGAACGCATCTTGGCCGCCTTGGCCGGTCAGCCGCTGCGCGAATTGCCGATCACCGGTATGGGAGCCTATCTATGAGCCTGATCAATACACAAAATCCGCCCCAGCGTCCGGCCACGCGTACTGCTACCTTCACCCCTGATCTGATGTTGTCCGAACATCACCATCTTTGCGCGGGATGCGGTGAGCCGGTTGCCATCCGCCTGATCCTTGAGGTCATCAAAGAGCTTGAGCTGACCCAGAAAAACGTCTGTATTCTAGGACATGGCTGCTATGGTTCGTTCATCTTGCAAATGGATGTCGACTCGACCCTGTGCCTGCATGGTCGCGGGCCTGCGGTGGCCACCGGCATGAAACGCATGCGCCCCCAGACCGCCATCTGGACCCTGCAAGGCGATGGCGACATGACCAGCGAGGGCCTTGCCGAAATTATGCATGCTGCCGCACGGGGCGAGAACATCACCTGTTTCATGCTCAATAACGGGGTTTTTGGCGATACCGGCGGACAGATGACGGCAAGCTCGGTGATCGGCCAGCGCACCAAAAATACCATCGAGGGCCGCGATGCGGCCTATCACGGCAATCCGATCAAGCTGGCCGAAATCATCGCAGGCATGGAGGGCGTATCCTACGTGGCGCGCGGATCGGTTCATAATGCCGCCTCTATCGCTGCGACGCGCAAATATATTCGCAATGCCTTCTTGTGCCCGATGGAGGGCAAAGGCCTTGCCTTGATGGAAATTCTGACCATGTGTCCGACGGGCTGGTTCGTGCCGGCAGGTGAGGGGGCGGAATATATGATGGAAACCTTGGGCAAGACCTACGGCCTAGGCGAAATGAAACATGTGAGCGCCACAGAAAGCCCTTAAGCAGGAAACAGGCAATAAGGATTATAGCTATGTCCGTGCTTCTTCACACTTTCCTTGATCAAGCTGCCGACCTTTGCCCTCAGGCTCTTGCCGCGACCTTGGATGAGGCCAGCTGGAGCTTCGCCCAAAGCCGTGATTGGGCCCATGCCTATGCGATCGCTTTGGCAGATATGGGGATCAGCAAAGGCGACCGGATCATCGTCCAAGCCGAATTTTCTCTGGCGCAGCTGGGCTTGTTCTTTGGTGCACAACGGCTGGGGGCGGTTTTCGCGCCCTTGCACCCCGATTTCGGCCAGCAAGAGGTCCTGCGCGCTGTGCGCTATCTGCGCCCCAGCTTGATGGTGCAAGATCGGCTGCGTGCCACTCAATCCCCCCGCCCGAAGGGATGGGCCACATCCTGCTTGAAGAGGGGCCTCTTTCCCTGCACGGCGCGGCGCAAGCCCAGTTCGGGCATCGCCATAGTGCCGTGGCCTTGGACGCCGAAGAGCCCCATGCCATCTTTCTGACTTCGGGCTCGACAGGCCAGCCCAAGGGTGTCGTGCTGTCCCATCGCGCCAGTTGGCTACGTTCGGTGCTTGGGGCTTCGCGGGCGGTTGCCGCTGGCGGGCGGGGCGAACTTCTGACGTTCCCCATGTTCCATTGGGCGGGCTGGAATTACACGCTGGAAAACTGGGCGCATCATCGTCCGGTGCATTACCTGCCCTCGACAAAGGCCGAGGATATCATCCGCGCGATTGCCCGCCATGACCCCGCCTTCCTTTACGCCATTCCCGCCGTATGGGAGCGCATCCTCACCTGCGGGACGGATTTCGACGGCAGCCGTCTGCGCCATGTCGGATCGGGCACCTCCGGCTTTGACGTCTCGTTGATGCAACGTATTCGCAAGGCCTGCCCCAATGCACGCCAAGGCATTTATTACGGCTCGACCGAATTCGGCGGCACCTGTTGCCAATTGGATGAAGAGATCGATCTGCGGGCGGGCAGCGTCGGCCAACCCTATGCGGGCGTGTCCAGCAAACTGGTCGATGGCGAATTGTATCTGCATGGTCCGACGATGTTTTCGGGCTATTTCGATCTGCCCGAAAAGACCGCCGAGGCGATCAAGGAAGGCTGGTATGCCACAGGGGATCTGGCCAAGATCGATGCCGATGGCTTTGTCACCATTACGGGCCGCGCGCGCGAGGTGATCCGCACCGGCGGCGAAAGCGTGGCCCCTGTCGAGGTCGAACTTGCCTTGCAAGATTATCCGGGCCTGAAAGGTGCCGCGATCATTGGCCTGCAGGATCAGACATGGGGCGAGATCGTCTGCCTTGTGGCAGAGCTTGAGCAAGGCAGCCCCATACCCCAGCTTGAATCCCTGCGCGATTGGCTGCAGGGGCGGGTCGCCAATTATAAACATCCGCGTCGCATTTTTACCCTCGATCA
>DALYSR010000157.1:0-8645 GCA_031991825.1 Paracoccaceae bacterium | reverse complement strand
CGGCTTCTGTGGTTAATCTTGCGTGAAATTGCGACTTTGAACGGGTTTGTTTATGGAAAAAGCTTTGGCGACGCGGCTCTTGATGACCGGCTTGGGGATCATGGCTGGGCTGGCGGTCTATGCGCTAACCGAGCTGGACCGCTTGCAGCTGATGGGTGACAAGCCGTTGATGCTGCTGTCGGTTTTCGCGACGAGCTTCTTCTTGTCGGTGCTCGCGATGACCGGTCCCTTGCGATTGCCGCGCGCCTTGACCGGCGCGGTTGCCATTGCCCTGTTTGTAGCGATTTCGATGTGGCTGTCTGCTTTCAGCTTTACCCAGCTGGGGCAAATGCTGGAAGGCCCCCATACGATCATCGCGACTTTGGTGCTGACCTTCGTGCCGATGCCGTTCTGGATCGCTCATAGCCGTGGCAATTGGCGGGATTATCCGACCCTGTTTGTGGAAAGCTGGGGCGTGGTGATCCGCTATGCCGCGGCTTGGGCCTTTGTGGCCTTGGCATGGGGCGTGGTGTTCTTGTCGGACGGGTTGCTGTCGATCGTGGGGCTGACCTTCATCGACCATGTGATCGATATCGATCCGGTGCCCTATTTGCTGACCGGCGCTTTACTGGGATTGGCTTTGGGCGTGGTGCAGGATTTCAGCGACTATATTTCGCCCTTCCTGATCCTGCGCCTGCTGCGCTTGTTGCTGCCAGCGGTGCTGCTGGTGTCGCTTTTGTTCCTGTTCGGGATGCTCGTGCAGGGCGGCACGGGTCTGTTCAACAGCTATTCCTTCACGCTGACGCTGTTGCTGATGGCGGCAGCGGCGACTGCGCTGATCACCTCTGTTGTTGATCAAGCGGATGAGGATGCGGCGCAGGGTCGCCTGCTGCCGCGCTTGGCGCAGACCATGTCGCTGGCGCTGCCGGTGATGGCGGGCTTGGGGGCTTGGGCGATTGGCAGCCGTGTCTGGCAATATGGCTGGACGCCGGACCGTGTGTTCGTGGCGGAAATCGCAGGGCTCGGCTTAGGCTATGGCCTGCTTTATGCTCTGGCCGTGTTGCGCGGCGCGGGCTGGATGGCGCGGATCAGGCAAGCGAATATCGTCATGGCGGTCGGTCTTGTCTTGGTGGCCTTCCTTGCGATGACGCCGCTTTTGAATGCCGAACGTATCTCGACCGCCAGCGTGATGGCGCGGCTTGAAGACGGGCGCATCAAGGTCGAAGACTTCCCCGCACGGCTTTTGCGCAACTGGGGCAAAGCGGGCGAGGCGGCTTTGGCGGAATTGCAGCTCAAAGCGCAGCAACCCGGCCAAGAGGCTTTGGCGCAACGCTTGCAGACCCCGCAAGACCGCACGGTTGCGGGGCCGGATCGCGCTGTCCTCTTGGCGGAAATCGCGCGATTGCTGCCGCTGCAACCGGTTGGAGCGGATGCCACGCGCGACATCTATCTGGAGGCGCTGGATACGGGGCGGTTGACGTCGCTGCGTGACAGCTGTCTGCGCCGGATGCCCGGTGGGGCGCCAGGTTGCGTGATGGTGGTGGCCGATCTGCTTCCCCGCGCACCGGGTGAAGAAGGCATCATCGTGGAATATTTCGCGGGCGGTTTCGTGACCTATACTGGCCTTCGCATGGATGGCCCCCAAGGTCCGATGATCGCCGATGTGCAAGTCGCGGGCGATAGCCTGCCGCAATTCCGCGAGGGCGAGGCGCTGATTACCGCATGGCAGGCGGCCCCTCCGGCAGCGGTGGCCCTGCCGCTGAACCAGTTCGAACTGCCGATGGGCGGTGGGGTCTTGCTGCTGCCCTAGGCCGCTCCTTCAACTGCCACCGACATAAAAAGCCCCGCCCGCAAGCTGCGGGACGGGGCCTTCCCCCTTGAGGAGGAGGATTTATTTCAAGCGGGTGACAATGCCATCCGCGAAGGCATTGATCAGAGCCTCGTAATATTGCGGGGCATCGCTCAGCGACCCAGCCAAGGGCTGACCATCTTTGGAAAACGCCTGAGCCGCCTTGGCGCTGACCGCCAGTTCATAGCCGTCGAATTTGGCATTATCGACATCGCTGGTGATTGATACGCTACCTGCGAGCAGGGAATCTTCCAGCCCCAGCTTGTTCTGGAAGGAATTCGCCAGCGACAATTCATCAATGTCGATCGAGATCTTCGACCCTTTGTCAGCCGTGCGATCCACCAGACGCGCAACCAGCGCGTTTTGCAGGTCGGCGGCGACATTGGTCCAATATTTCGCGGCTTCGGCATTGGTGATTGCGGTGATATCGGCGGTCACCTTTACTTCTTGCACCGGCGTCGGTTGAGCGAAGGCCATCGGAGCCAGCATCAAAGCGGCGGCAGTGGTGAACAGGGCTTTACGCAGCATTTAATCGTCCTTTGCAAATGGTCACAACAGGTCACTTGGGACAACAAGGTCCGCAACATGCAGGCGAGCCGGAAGGCGCAGTTGCCTCGCATGGTTGCAAATAAAACCCGTCAAACTCCCGTATGGTTCCCGAAAATGAAGCCGAAAGTAAAAATGCCCGCCCGAAGGCAGGCATTTTTCAAAGGCTTTCAAAGACTTGCTATGGCGATCAGTCGCGCAAAGGTTCGGTCGAAGCGAAGAACATCGCTTGCGATACGGCCGAGCGCACCTGTTCTTCGGCGAAGGGTTTGGTGATCAGGAATGCCGGTTCAGGGCGTTCGCCGGTCAGCAAGCGTTCCGGATAAGCGGTGATGAAAATCACCGGAATATCAGAGAATTGGCTCAGGATATCATTGACGGCATCAACGCCCGAGCTGTCATCGGCCAATTGGATGTCAGACAGGATCAGATCGGGCTTGTCGCGGCTGGCAAGGTCCACCGCTTCACGACGCGTGCGGGCCACGCCGGTGACACGGTGGCCGATATCGCTGACGATATCGACGATATCCATGGCGATGATCGCTTCGTCTTCGATAACCATGACCTTACCGGTGACCGATTCCTCCATCTCGCGCATGGCGGCGTCGAGCAGCGTTTTCACCTCATGGGTGTCGGTATCCATGATTTCGGCAATGCCGTTATCATCAAATCCTTCGATCGCATGCAGCAAAAGCGCCTCGCGGGAATTTGGCGTCAGGCTAGACATATGCGCTTGAGCGCGCGCCACCATCAGATCTTCAGCCGTATGGAGCGGCGCTCCGGCGCTAGACCAAACCGAGTGGAAACACTTGTAAAGTCCGATCTTTGGCGAAGTTGCCGACCTGATCGCCTGATCCTCGGCCAGGATGCTTTCCAAGGTTGCCATCGCATAGCGGTCACCGCTTTCTTGGCTGCCGGTCAAGGCGCGCGCATAGCGGCGCAGGAACGGAAGTTCCTGTGCGATCGCGTTTGAAAGCTCCGTCGCGGAAGTTCCAGACATTTTTTCTCCCTTACGTTCGTTTTCCAGGGAACCAACGTGTTGGATTAACGTTTAGTTCCGTAAATAATGGCGGGATCTGCATGATAATGATGATGGAAGAAATGTCCGGAGAAAAGCCTAAGACTGATCTGCGCCAAGATATTGATGAAAATTTGCGCCGGGTTTTCCAGGACGCTTTAAAAGATGATATACCCGATAGGTTTAAAGACCTTCTTGCTGCACTGAAGGCCAAGGAGGCGAAATAAGTGAAAAGCTCGCACCAGACCCCTGCCCATGCTGACCCGCGCGAAGAGATCCCCGGCCATATCCCCGCTTTGCGCGCTTTCGCCATCTCGCTGACCCGCAACGTTCCTGAAGCAGACGATCTGGTGCAAGAGACCATCCTGAAGGCATGGTCCAACATCGATAAGTTCACTGCTGGCACCGATATGCGGGCTTGGCTTTTCACCATTCTGCGCAACACCTTCTTCTCGTCCAAACGCAAAACCCGCCGAGAGGTGGCTGATAGCGATGGTATCCACGCTGCCAGTATATTTGAAAAACCCCATCATGACGGGCGTTTGGCCTTTGCCGACTTCTCTCGTGCCTTCGATCAGCTGACCCCCGAACACCGTGAAGTGCTGATCTTGGTCGGGGCCAATGGCTATTCCTATGAAGAAGCGGCCAATATGATGGGCGTGGCGGTAGGGACGGCCAAAAGCCGCGCCAACCGCGCAAGGGCAAGGCTGTGCGATTTGCTGGGCATGGCACCGGGCGAAGACATCCTTGGGGCACAATCGGGCACGACTTTGGCCGTCATGGGACGATCAGGTCACCAAGCAGCATGAAACCTATCTCTTGGCTGAGGCGGATTTATTCCGGGCTTGGCTTCCGCATGATGACGGTGATGGGGCTGGCGCTTTTGCCACTCGCATTGCTGAGTTATGTTCAGGGGATACAGACCACGCGGCTTTCGGGCGACATGGCCACCAATGCGGTGCTTGGCGAAACCTTCGTCGCCGCCGCGCCTTTGATTGCCGAAGTCGTCAAGGCGCAGGGCAAGGCCGCCACTCTGGCCGCAACGGTGCCGACGCTGTTGTCCCAAGACACGGGTGAAAGCGACCAGAAACGGGTGTCCGAATGTGTCGCCGTCATGCGTCAGGTGGTGGCGGCCAGCATCGGCATGGTGCAATTCGCGGGCTATGTTCCCAGCTCGGGGCAGATGGAATGTTCCTCTCGGAATGAGCCGCATAATTTCGCCTATGTCGAAGCCTTCCAGCGGATGATCGCGGCGGGGCGGCCGATGGTCAGTGCAAGCCCCTATGATCTGTTGCTGCGGGTGCCGGTGCTTGTGTATTCGCATCCGGTGCGCAATCCGCAGGGGGATCTTATGGGGGTGGTCGTGCTGACCATGCCGCAGTTCAATCTGGAACGCCAACGTCCCAATAGCAGCCTGGCCAAGACTGAACCGCTGCATCTTGCGACCTTCGACGCAGGGGGAAAGGTGCTGACCTCAAGCTTGGGTATGGCGCTGCTGCCCGATCTGATGCCCAACGCGCATCGGCTGGCCGATTTGGCCAAGGAAGGCCCGCAGGCTTTCAGCGATCGCACATCCAGTGGCGGAATGCGGGCTTTCGCGGTGGTGCCGATCCAGCCGGGATCGCTGTATCTGCTGGGATCGTGGTCCGCGGATCGTTTGGAAAACAACATCTTCCAAGGCAGCCTGCCGCAGGTGCTATTCCCCGCCCTGATGTGGGCGGCTTCTTTGTTGGTGGCGGCTTTGGCGGCGGAAAGCCATGTGCTGCGCCATATCCGTGCCTTGCGCGACAGCCTTTCGGCCTTTGCGGCGGGGGATCGTCGCTTGCGGCGGTTGGATATGTCCGAAGCCGCTTTAGAACTTCAGGTGGTGGCCAATGCCTATGAACGCATGGCCGAAGCGGTTGTCTTGAACGAGGCCGAACTTGAAAACGAGATCTACCAAAAGGAAGTCCTGCTGCGCGAGGTACATCACCGCGTGAAGAACAACCTGCAGCTGATCGCCTCGATCCTGAACATGCAGCTCCGTTCGGCCCGCTCGCGCGAGGCGAAAGAGGCGATGCGCAATGTGCAGGAACGGGTGATGAGCTTGGCCACCGTCCATCGAGAGCTGTATCAGACCAGCGGTCTGGTCGATGTGCGCGCGGATGAGCTGTTGACCCGAGTGGCGGGCGATCTGTTGAAAATCGCGGCCGTGCCCGGACAACCGGTATCGATGCGCAGTGATATCGAAGACATTCGCTTGCCGCCCGATCAGGCGGTGCCGCTGGCCTTGTTCCTGACCGAAGCGATGGCCAATGTGTTGAAGCACGGGGCGACGGGGGACCAAAACGGCGGCAGCGTGGTCTATCTGGGGTTGCACAAGCAAGAGGATGGCACGGTCGAATTCGTCTTGCGCAACAAGAGCCGCCGTCAGGACAGTTCAGAAACCGGCATCAACTGGGATGAAGGCAGCGGCGGCTTTGGCAGCCAATTGCTGCGCGCATTTTGCCTGCAGCTGGGCGGGCGGATCGATCGGCGGCTCGAAGATGGCGATTACATCCTGCGCCTTGTGTTCACTCTGCGCCAAGCCAGCCCCGAAGAACTGCGCCGTCCGAACGTCAACCGCGTCGCCACCTGATATCACTTCGCCCATAGCAAAGGCCCGTGGAAACCACGGGCCTTTGTTCGTCACTGTCAATCAGGTCAGCGGCGCTTTTTCTGCAAGCTGGCGATCAGGTCTTCAGCGGCTTCCTTGCGCGGCTTGACGGCCTTTTTCACCGCTTTACTGGCGGCTTTGACATGGGTTTCGACCTCGTCTTCCGCAGCATCCATGGTGGCACGCGCCTTGGCGCCAACCTTCTTGCCGGTGGATTTGACCTGCTCGACGGTATCTTCGGCAAGGTCTTCGGCTTCATCGCGCATCTTGCTGCCGCGCTCGCGCATCGATTCATACATCGATGCCAATTCGCGCAGGATCGTCATCGCGGTGTCTCCACCGGTCGATTTCAACGCACTTGCGGTTTCGGCGATCTTGTGACCGGCGCGCCCGCCTTCTTCTTCCAGCACCTCGCGCGCGCTTTTCATCAAAGATGACGCCGTATCGCTGACCGATGCTGCCAAGGCACCATCGCTGCGCTTATTGGCCTGAACGGCGGCGGTAATCGCGGCACCTACGGCCACGGCCACGGCCACGGATGCAACCGGATGGCGACGGATCAGACCGGGCACATCTTCGGGTTCCTCTTCAATGCCAAGCGCACCCTTGGCCTTTTGGATGCCGCTCGACACCGCGCCATAGGCTTTTTCGCGCGCGTCGGAGACGCGGCTGGCCGCTTCTTCGGTCATGCCCTCGAGGCCGTCATTGAAGGCATCGGCCAGATCCTGCGCCAGATCTGCGGTGATCGCGGCTTTCTCCCTTGCGAAAGAGGCAGCGCCCTGTCCGGCGTCGCTGACCTGCGCATAAAGCGCCGACAGCCGCTCAGAGGCGGTTTCCCGTGCCTCATCCGCCCGCGCGCGCCATGCATCGATCATGCTTTCGGCATCGTCTTCGATATCTTCCACCACATCGGCGCTGTCTTTGCGGCCCCATGCCATATAGGCCAGACCTGCGCCGACCAGCACGGTCGCCAGCGGGTATTTCCGCATGCCCTGAGCGGCCGCATTGCTGAGCACCGTTTCGCCGACTTTACCGGTCAGGCCGAGGAAATCCTTTTGTCCCGTTAGCTTGCTGGTTAGCCTTTGGATGCAGGCGGAAAGCGCGTCATCACTGGCGCGGGCGGCGTTTTTTACGGATTCAGTCGAGTTTGATCGTGCCAAAACAAAGCTCCTTAATACGTATCACTATGGGAAAGAGGGGCAGCCGGCGCTTAACGCGGATCGGCGGCCGGATCGGGATGATGGGGGCGCAACAGCGGATCGCCTTGCGCCGAAACCGGAACCACGGCGGTATCGGCCGCGGGGGAAGTGCCGAAGGGGCGGAAGCTGCGGGCAAGTGCTGCACGCGCCAGAAGCAGCAGCACCAGGACGACGACAAGACAGATCCCCGTCGTGAGCAGATGGGCGAAAAACGGGCTAAGCCCCAGCTCCATCAGTCCCAGCAGCACCGTTCTGACCGCCAGTATCAGCATCAGCAGCAGCATCGCAAAAGCGGCCAGCGCCATGCCCAGCGACAGCGCAAAGGCCTTGATACGAGCCATCGCCTCGCGACGCGCGACTTCGGCGTGAAGGCTGATGGACTGGCGGGCGAGGCCGTATATCTCCACCACCGGTGCGAACAGGCCTTCTATCAACGAGGGATTGGGCAAATAGGACATTTCCACTCTCGGTTGCTTCGGTCGCAAAGTCTTGGTCCGTGGCCATGGGCCTTTGGATGGCTTCGGATGAAGTCAACCAAAGCCTCAAGCCGATAGCTGCTGGCAAAGCTCGGACATGGGTCGATAAATCGCCCAGCTATTGGCAAAACGCTGCCCAAGCCGAAGGGTTCCCCGCAAAAACCGCACAACCCTAGGCTGTGCGCATGGAACCCCGATGGCGGTCTAAGCATTTTTCTTGCGGAATGAGAGGTGCTGCCATGCCGAATGTTCCGAAAGGCGGGATCGTCAGGTTCCGAACATTGGAACGGCCCGAGACATCACGTCGAAGAGGCCGGTTTGAGGCGAGTGCTTCGGGGGTTTTTGCAATGCTAGGTTGGGCTTTTACATTTCTTCTGGTGGCCTTATTGGCCGCAGCGCTTGGATTTGGCGGCACGGTTGGCGCATCGGCGCTGGTGGCGCAGATCCTGTTCGTGATTTTTATGGCCTTGTTCTTGGTGACACTGCTGGTGCGACGTTTGCGGAGCAAGCCGTCCGCGTGACGCGCCTTTGCTTTTGGTCATAACGCCATCGATCGCCCTTCTGAAGAAGGGTGCAAGTCTTTGACGCCTTTCCGGAGCGCAGGGGAAATCCTGCGCTCCATGTCATATTTGGCGCCACTATAGCGCGTCTGGGGGGCGCCCGAGCCAAAGCACCGATCTTGGCAACCCCTTTCGGAGCAGAGGCGCCGCGTTGATCACGAATTGGCAACGCTGCCTCGCCTCAACGTGATCCCGCTTGAACGAATTGCTCAGCATTGCCTAGCGGCTGACATTTTTTTGCCGCGATAGCATGTAAATTTATACAGATTATCGACGTTTCTTATTCGAATTTGTCGAGGCTTTTGAAGTGCTTTTGTGTGTTATCGAGTTTGATCCCCAGTGGGGGTGGAGGATGTTTTATGATTTTGATGACCCCGGACCAT
>DALYSR010000156.1:0-8779 GCA_031991825.1 Paracoccaceae bacterium | reverse complement strand
TAAAGCACTTCGGTTCGGAGCGACTCGCTCCCGCGATTACCCCATGTGTGGAAACGCCGTTTTGTGATAAGTTTTGCCGTGGTGGTAGAGGATCGGCCCATCGGGCTTCATCCAAGGTGCGGCGCGGGGTTCAGAGGGTGCCGAGCATTTCGGCACGGCACGGTCCGGCTATCATCCTGCTGTTCAGCTCAAGCTGGGCATCTAGGGTGATCTGCACCGAATTCCATCGCGCCTCCGACTGGAACGTGACGACGGAAATCGCGCTGAACCTCTTCGCCTAGACCATCAAGCGGATGGTCGCATTGATCTTTATCCGTGGCCTAATGGCTGCGATGAAAGCCTGAAAACGGCTGGCAGACCCGCGCACAGCCGAAATCTATCGCCTTCCAGAGACAGGGGCGCGATCACTGACGCCAAGCGCCGTCACCCGCGAGGATTTCCACACAGAATAAGGCCATTGCCGCCATCTTCAACGGGCTTGATCGGCCATGTGTTGTGTCAGAAAATCGATCAGCACCCGTGCGGCCATCGGCAAATGGCGTCTCGATACATAGAGGGCGTGGATGCCAAGCGTTTCAGGTCGCCAACCCGCCAGAACGGTTTCGAGCTTGCCCTCCTTGACATCCTGCGCGGCCGCGAATTGCGGCAGCATGGCAATACCCATTCCGGCCAGAGCAGCGCGATGGACCGCCAGAGCGTCATTGGTTTGAAAATGACCATTTACCGCGACAACTGCTTGGGAGGTCTCATTCCACAGCGTCCATTCGGTGCTGCCAAAATTTGTATAGGTCAGACAGTGGTGATGGCTCAAATCGCTGACGCTGGTCGGGCGTCCATGCGCCTGCAGATACAGGGGCGCGGCATAAAGCTCAGAAGGGCAGCTCCCCAGCCGCTTGGCAATCAGCGACGGGTCAAGGTGGTTGGCTATCCGGATCGCGACGTCGATGCGATCCTGCACAAGATCTACCGGCCGGTCAGAGATCAGCAGGTCCACGCTGATATGCGGATAGGCCCTGGCAAAATCGGGGAGCATCGGGATGAGGAGATGAGCCGCCAGAATGCTCGACGCCGTAATGCGTAACCGGCCCCTCGGTATATCGGCCTCCGTGGCCACTTCTGACACTGCATCGGCAATGCGGACAATTTCCCTGCAGAGTTCAAGGACATTTTCACCAGCTGAGGTCAGGCTGAGCCGACGCGTCGTCCTGTGCAGCAATCGGGTGCCTGACCAATTCTCGATCGAAGCGATGTAGCGCGACGCCATGGCGCGAGACATGTCTAGCGCTTCGGCGGCTGCCGTGGCGCTGCCGCGCTCGACAGTTTCGATCAGAACGCGGGCCGCTGTGATCCTGTCCATGTTTATTTGTTCGATTCATGCAACTGTGTGTCAATCATAGTCATGTTTATTATCGATTTGTGCAACAGTATATAGGTCCTTACCGAAAGGACGTTGCCATGACCCATACCATCGAACTCCAGTATTTCTTCGATCCGCTCTGCGGCTGGTGCTATGCCAGCGCGCCTGCACTCAACGGCCTTGCCGCAAGGTTTCCCGGCCAGCTGCGCATGATGCCAAGCGGCTTGTTCTTTGACGCTCGACCGGTGTCCTCCATATCGGATCACGCCTGGCGCAATGACCAGCGGATTCAGGCGCTGACCCGTCAGCCGTTCTCCGACGCCTATCATCGCAACGTTCTGCTCGCCCCAAACGGCGTGTTCAGCTCTGCTCCGGCCACCTTGGCATTGCAGGCCCTGGGCGAATTGGATGCAAAGCTTGAGCCTGCCTTCCTGCATGCGGTGCAGATCGCCCGCTATGTCGAGGGGCAGGACACGGCCATGGAAGAGAACGTGGCGAAGGTGGCGGTCACGGTGGCCTGTGAACACGGTTTCCAGCTGACCGTTGACGACTTTGCCGCGAAGCTGCGCAACGACGCCGAACTCCGCGCGCGCACGTTCGAGCGCATGGAAGCTGTGCAGGCCCGTATGGATACACTGGGCATCCGCGGGGTGCCGCAGCTGGTCGCAGTCATCGATGGCAAACCGACCGAGCTTAACGGCGACATTCTTTACCACGGTCCCGAGCGCCTTCTTGCTGCGCTCGAAGAGCTTACCGTCACCATCTAAACCGATAACCAAAGGATGAACTCATGAAAATCGCTCTCATTGGCGCCTCTGGACAGGCAGGCTCCCGCATCTTGGCCGAACTTTCGGCCCGTGGTCATGCGGTGACCGCCATTGCGCGTCATCCTGCCAAGATCGCCTCGCTGCCTGGGGTGACCGCCGTGGCTGGGGACGTGGACGCCACGGATGCCTTGGCACAGCTTCTTCAGGGGCACGACGCCGTCATCAGCTCGGTCCACTTCTCCGCCAGCGATCCGGACAAGCTGATCAGCGCGGTCAAGGCCGCTGGCCTGCGTCGTTACTATGTTGTCGGCGGCGCTGGCAGCCTGGAAGTGGCTCCTGGTAAACTGCTGATCGATACCCCCGAATTTCCGGCCATCTATAAGGCCGAGGCGCAAGGCGGTGTGGACTTCCTCCACAAGCTCAAGGCCGAAGACGGCTTGGACTGGACCTTCCTCTCTCCTTCCGCCCTCTTCGTGCCCGGCGAGCGCACCGGCACCTTCCGCTTGGGCAAGGACCAGCTTCTGACCAATGAGAATGGCAGCAGCATTTCCTTTGAAGATTTTGCCATCGCGCTCGTCGATGAAATCGAAACGCCGGTCCACGTCCGGCAGCGGTTCACCGTCGGCTACTAAATTCCCTGAAGGCAAAATGATTGCGCCCGCATGCCGCTGTTTCCCGACCCAGCCGATGGCAGCTTCGATCGGCATAGCAGAGGGTGGCTGCAAGTGTATCGCGCATAACCTGAGCGAAAACAGACACGGCGCTTTGTCAGTTCGGCACAACGGAAAAGCCCCCAAACGGGGGCTTTTGTCGTTTCACGAGGTCTTGGAACGCCTGCATCGGCTTGATCTTCAAGACCCGCTTGGCCTCGATCTAGGTCGTCCTGCAGGAGGCACGGGTGTTGCGGGCATGGGCAGGGCGGTCTGCGATTTGGATCGTCGCGATACCTGACATGGGGCTTTGTTCATCGCTGATACCGAGAGTATCGCCCATCATCACGCAGCAAGGCACTATACCATTTGTAAGCGCTGTGTAAGGTTACGGATGTATTTGAACCAAAGAGATCCGCATCGGTGAGCGCGCGGGGCAATGCGTCGTGGCGCTTGATGTCCTTCCAGCATTTACGAGGTTAATTATGGTGCGCCGCGCAGGGTATAATACAATGCAGATCGGCTTGCATTGGGCTGTCGCTCTACTGGTTATATTCAACTATCTCTATAGTGACGGGATGGGAGCTGCGCTCGATTCCCGCCTGAATGGGACCACGCCAGAAGCGCTCAAGTTGAACCCAGATATCCATGTCTGGGTAGGGCTAGCAGTCTTGGCTCTTGTTCTGTTGCGCCTTGTGATGCGCCTTATGCGCGGTGTGCCCGCACCAAGCGGTTCTGGACTACAGCAAAGCCTAGCAGAATGGGTGCATCGCTTGCTTTATGCTCTGATGCTCGCTGCTCCTGTTTTAGGCGCGCTGACATGGTTCGGTCAGATCGATATGTTTGGCGAACCGCACGCCTTGATTGCAAATGTTCTGATGCTTTTGGCTGCTGGGCATGCTTTGATTGCAATTGGGCATCATGTATTCCTGAAAGACGGGCTGCTTTTTCGGATGATACGACCAGATACGAAATAAAATCCAATTTTCGGAAAGCTTAACGTGCATAGGATTATGCAAAGTTTTGTCTCATGTTATGCCAAGCAAAAGCCCCCAAGCGGGGGCTTTTGTCGTCACACGAGGTCTTTGAGCGCTTTCACCGGCTTGATCTTCAAGACCCGCTTGGCCTCGATCTGAATGGTCTCGCCTGTCGCCGGGTTCCGGCCAGTTCGGGCGGCGCGCTCTGCGATCTGGATCGTCGCGATACCGGGCATGGCGAAGGCATTGCCAGCGGCGATCTGCTCCTCGTCGATTTTCGCCAGCACGACAAGCGCATGGACGGCGTCTTGCTTGTTCATGCCGTTTTCAACCATCGCTGCAATCAGGTCGTTCTTTTTCATGGGCTAACTCCATTGTTCTGAGGGTATAGGTTCAGGATTGTGTGGGGGAGGCAAGGAGCGGGACGGACACAAGCTTGATTGCGCGCATGGTTCGTCTCCTCGTGCTGCCAGATGCGCAGAAAATGTGGCGCGCATGGCATCGAAAAGGCCACCACAGATCGGGCACGTACCAAAAGCTTGGCCAACCGCCCTCCCCCGCGCGGCTTTCATCCAACGCCATATCGCCAAATGAGATATCACCCCCGCAAAAGCCGCACTCGCAAATGATGGAAGCCACCCGAACTCTTGCGAATGGCTGAATGTGCAGGTCATCTTGTTCAGACATCATTCACCCCCATCGGTTTTACCGCACAGAAGGCACTTGCGCAGCGTTTCGTTTCGGCCTGTGCGGATCATGGTCGCCTTGACACTGCCGCCGCACTTGGCAGGCGCATCGCCCCCTTGCAGTTTCTCCCATCCTGCGAATGGGTCTTCCGGCTCCCCCAGATCGCTGGCTATCCGCACCATTTCCACCGCCAAGGTTTACACCTTTTCGGATGTGGTGCTGCCGGTGCTCTTGCATAAGCAGGTCCCCCTGAGGCATTCAAATGAGCCGCATGAGCTGAGCAGATTCAGTTGGGTCATTACAAAGCCATGGCGGATCTTTTATCTGCTTTGCAACAGGCAAGTGCTGGAATGCGCGCTCAGGCAAGTCGGCTTCGACATGTGTCTGAAAACATCGCGAATGCAGATACACCTGGATATCACCGAAAAACAGCCAGCTTCCTTCAAAATAGAGATGGAAGCGGAGTGCAAGTCGGTCCTGTTAAGTTAGATCGAAGTGAACTCAGAACTATATACGATCCTGGGCACCCACTTGCGGATGCAGAGGGTAATTACCAGTCATCAAACGTCGATTTAGTCATAGAAGTCGCTGACGCCCGCGAAGCCCAAAGAAGCTATGAAGCAAACCTTCGTATTTTTGATCAAACGCGTCAGATGACAGAAAGTCTTTTTGATCTCATCCGCAGATAGGGAAATCCAGAATGGATCTGATTAAGTCTATGGCCACACAGGCCTATAAAAACTTCAAGGAAATACCTCTACAATCTGAAAATTTAGCTGCGGATGATAAAATAAGTCAAGCAATCGGCGATTTTACGGATGTCTTGAATAAAACAGAAAATGTTGCTCGTGCAGCGATGGTTGGAAAAGCAGACCCGCACTCCTTGATCGAGGCGCTAGCAGCATCGCAAAATGCGGTAGATACTGTAGTGGCTGTGAGGGACAGGGTGGTCGAGGCATATCAAGAGATAATAAGGATGCAAGTCTAATGTTGTTTCCCGCGCAAGACATAATGTTCGACGCACTGCGCGCTGGTCTTTTTACGGCATTCAGAGTTTCCGTGCCCTTATTGACAGTGGCTCTCATCGTAGGCGTCGCGATGGGCATATTTCAGGCGCTAACCTCCGTTCAAGAGGCCACTCTTACCTTCGTGCCAAAAGTTGCAATGATGGTCGTGGTCTTTTGGGTGTCGATGAGCGGTATGACGAGCAGTGTGATCGACTACTTTCAGAAAATCATACTCCCTTTAATATACAGGGGATAAAATATGGAAAATGCGAACTATACCACGCTTGCTCGTCAATCCGGCTTGCTGCGGGAATTACAAGTTATTGCGAACAATGTAGCAAATATTTCGACTTCCGGATACAGGCGTGAAGGAGTTATTTTCTCAGAATATATCAAGGGAATAGGCTCCGAAGGATCTCTGTCGATGGCCAGAGGGAATAATAGACACATCGACCTAAGACCCGGGACAATAAGCACAACAGGCGAATCGCTTGATTTTGCCATCAGCGGAAGCGGATTCTTTTTAGTATCTACACCTGAGGGAGAAAGGTTGACCCGTAGCGGAGCATTTTTAAGGTCATCTGAAAATACCGTAGTGAATAGTGATGGATATAGCTTACTGGATGATGCAGGTATCCCGATTGTTCTTCCGAATGACTTTAAAGGTTTGTCTGTCAGTTCAGATGGCGCCTTATCAGCCTATGACACGGTAGTGGCAACCATCGGTATCTGGCAAGCTGCTGATCCTACGCGCATGCAACATACTGCAGGCACTTTATTCAAGGCCGATGAATATGAACTCATTGAAGGGAGTTCAGTTCATCAAGGGAGCCTTGAAGATAGCAACGTTAATGCGGTGAGTGAGATAGCGCGCATGGTTGAAGTTCAAAGAAACTACGAGCTAGGCCAAAAGTTCATGGACTTTGAGGATCAGCGTCAAAGAGCTGTCATCAGTACATTAGGGCGATAGGTAAACATGAAAGCACTTCAAATTGCAGCAACGGGTATGGCGGCACAACAGATGCGCGTCGACGTCGTCGCTAATAACCTGTCCAACATGTCAACAACGGGTTACAATGCCAGACGAGCCAATTTTGCTGATCTTCAATATGAGCAAGTGGTTAGGCCTGGATCAATCACCTCTAGCGATGGAACGATCCTGCCGACAGGGATTCAATTAGGGCTGGGAGTCCGCCCCACCTCTGTCACACTTGTGATAGCGCAAGGATCATTGACACATACCGGAAACGATCTCGATGTTGCTATAGAAGGTAGAGGTTATCTATCAGTCGCACTTTCAGGTGATAGAATTGGCTGTACACGAGACGGTTCATTGAGGCGCGCTGGGGATGGACTCATAGTAACTTCAGACGGTTTCGAAGTCTCCCCCGGTATTACGGTACCCAACGATGCGAATTCAATATCGATAAACGCCTCTGGAGAAGTTTATGCTAGTTTCAGCAATCGCATTGAACCAGAACTTATAGGTCAGTTTGACCTCGTAAGCTTTGCGAATGAAAAAGGGTTGGAAGCAATTGGATCCAATCTTTTGTTGGAAACAAGCGCCTCCGGCCCGCCCGAACAAGGCATTCCAGGGGAAAATGGCTTTGGCACGCTTACGCAGTTCTACCTCGAAAGCAGCTCAGTTGATGCGGTTAGGGAAGTAACTGAATTAATAAAAGCTCAAAGGGGATATGAGCTAAATGCAAAAGTTATTACAGCAGCCGATCAAATGCTTGCTGCAACGACGCAAATCAGATGACGAATACACAAAAATTACTTCTAAGTATTACTCTCTCAATGCATGTCAGCAGTGTGTGTGCTGAAAATTTGAGGCCAACGAATGCCTATTCGAGGGTATCAGATGTAAGTGATTCTATTCAAAACAACGATATAGAAGGACAATTTATCCCTGGACCTTCAGCCGAATCAGCAGGAAAAAAAGTGGAGGTAAAGAGAAATGACATAATTGAAGTAAGTTACAATATTGGTCAATTGAAGATAAAAATTTCGGCGCGTTCCTTAACCAGTGGAACTATGGGAGATGAGATTAAATTGATGAATTTATCATCTCGATCTACTTTATATGGAATAATTAGAGAAAGTGGAGTCCTTGTCACTCAAAGCGGTGGACTCGGGCGATGAGAATAAGAATAATCTTTCTGCTCATAATCCCAGCTTGTAGTGAAATTTCCAATATCGGAGGTCCACCTGATTTTTCAAGTGACAGGGGGGGCCATCAACTTTCTGCCATTCATTCTTCGGAAAATGAATCGGCTTACTTGCTTAGAAACAACTTGGAATATTCATCACTTTGGAGTGCAAGCCAGTCCTCTCTTCTTGGTGACCGTCGAGCCAATTCACGAGGGGATATTTTAACTGCAGTAATCGAAATAGACGACCAAGCGGAATTAGTCAACACAACCAATCGGTCGCGCTCTGGTAAATCGGATAGTGTCATGCCACCTATAATATCATCGGCATCAGTTTCCGAGAAGCTTCTCCCAAATGGAGTTTCGATGGACAATGCTTTTAATCTGCAAAACTCATCTAAATTCAATGGCTCTGGCAAGATTTCACGACAAGAAAGGATGACACTCCGTATTGCCGCTACTGTGATCGAAGTTTTGCCAAATGGTTCGCTGCACATCGAAGGGTCCCAAGAGTTACGATTAAATAATGAACTGCGCCAGTTGACCATATCAGGATATGTGCGAGCCGCAGACATAACTCGGCAGAACGAGATACAGTATGACAAAATCGCAGCTGCAAAGTTTTCTTATGGCGGAAAAGGCGCTGTAACCGACTTCCAGAAGCCCAAACTTTCTCAGCATATTTTAGATTCGGTGTTGCCGTTCTAGCCATTGTCTCTTTCAGGAGTGTTGCGGGGGCATTTCTGGCGATTTTTGCATAGAGCGATTGCGATGGAGACATGCTTTCGGGGGACTGGCGTTATGATTGGCTCGTGAGGCTTTCCTGCTATTCGCAGTTTATCTGCGAATGCTCTGAGATTGGGGTTATTGGACCTGCACCGGTTCTGTTCCGGTCAAATGCTCATATTAGGCGGTCCTCTGTTCGAAGGTTACGGGTGATTTCCAGCCGAGGGCTGAATGTTTTCGGCGCGGGATGTAGAGGCCGTTGATGTAGTCCACCTCTCGGCGTGTCTGCCAGTTCCGCCGCCAGAAAAGTTCCGCCTTCAGTGACTTGAAGACGCTTTCGACAGCGGAATTGTCGTAACACTTTCCCTTGCCACTCATCAAATCCTTGAACACGTACTTTCGCAGCAGCTTTGCAACGCCCCACGGATTTTCTGCTCGGGCTCTAGTGGAGCAAC
>DALYSR010000155.1:0-8782 GCA_031991825.1 Paracoccaceae bacterium | reverse complement strand
TTATGACAACCATTTGCGAGGCTGACCCTGATCATCGCTTCATGCCGCCTTTGGGTCATCCGGACCGCCCGAAGTATGGCATATCTGAACAACACATTGCAGCTCCAATCGTTTCCTCCAAAACGCTTAGTTCTGTCCTCCCGAAAGCCATTTGGGGGGAATCGACCGACCGGCATGAATGAGCGGGATCGGGATAGGTAGCTTTCAAGATTTAGTTACCGATAACATAAACGGGAAGTGATTCGTCAGCAACCGATTGAACTTAAAGGTCAAGATGGTATTTTAACCCAACGACTAGCCCCTTTATCGCGTGATGGGTTCGGCGCTATAGAGGGATGTAACTTTCAAGGATGCGTCGCCCCTATGACCAAAGCCCCCACCGCTTATGCGGCTCCTGCCAGAATGGCGGATGTTGCTCGCCTTGCTGGCGTCTCGAAGATGACGGTGTCGCGGGTTTTGGCGGGGCAAAGCGCGTCGGCGGCCACGCGTATCAAGGTGTGGAAGGCAGTCGAAGACCTGAACTATGTGCCGGATGCGGCGGCGGGCGCCTTGTCGTCGGGCAGGTCCGAATTCGTGGCCGTGCTGGTTCCGTCGATGATCAGCTCGAACTTTTCGGATACAGTGCAAGGGCTTACGGAAACCTTAGAGGCGCGCGGCCTGCAATTGCTGCTGGGGCATACCGAATATGACCGCGACCGCGAGGAGCGGCTGATCCGGTCGATGCTGCGCCACCAGCCCAGATGCATCGCGCTGACCGGATCCGATCACACGCCAGAAGCGCGGAAATTGCTTAAGAATATAGGCATTCCGGTGGTCGAAATGTGGGAAGTGCCGAAGAAACCCATCGATCTTGCGGTCGGTTTCTCGAACGAGGATGCGGCTCGGTTGATGGTCCGCCATCTGGTGTCAGAAGGCTATCGGCGGATCGCCTTTTTGGGTGGGGCCAGTGATGTGGACCGGCGTGGCATGGCGCGTCTGGAAGGTTATATCGCGGAACTGGCAGCACAAAATCTGGGACCGGCGCGGGTGGTGCGCTATGGCGACAGCCCGACCACGATGGGGCAGGGCGGTCCCGCCATGGCGGCTTTGCTGGCCCAGTGGCCCGATACGGATGCGGTTATGTGCGTCAGCGACATGCTCGCTTTCGGGGCGATCATGGAATGCCATCGTCGCGGTCTGTCGGTGCCGCGCGACATTGCGGTTGCGGGTTTTGGCAATTTCGAAGTCTCGCAGGTCAGCTATCCGGCGATATCGACCGTCTGGGTTGATGCCTATGGGATCGGTGCGAAAGCGGGGGAGCTGTTGTTGGCGGCACTTTCATCAAAGCCGGGCGAGGCGATCCCAAGGCGTGTGGATGTGGAATATTCGATCTTGGCGCGCCAAAGTACCTAGCGTCAAAAACACTCTAGCCAATTCTGTCCTTGAATGATACCGATAACACTATTCTGGATGGGGATGTCAGGAATCCCCTTTTTGACGTCTTATGATGTCGGAGCGGATTGCGTGTTTTCGGAGGAATTACACATGGGCCAAGATCATCCCAAACGCCTGAGAAGTCAGGAATGGTTCGATGACCCCTCGCATGCGGATATGACCGCGCTTTATGTCGAGCGGTTCATGAACTACGGCCTCACGCGCGAGGAGCTGCAATCCGGTCGGCCGATCATCGGCATCGCTCAGACCGGCAGCGATCTGGCGCCCTGCAACCGCCATCATATCGCCTTGGCCGAACGCACCAAGGCGGGCATCCGCGATGCGGGCGGGATTCCGATGGAATTTCCGGTCCACCCCTTGGCCGAACAAAGCCGTCGCCCGACCGCCGCATTGGACCGCAATCTGGCCTATCTGGGGCTGGTGGAAATCCTGCACGGCTTCCCGCTTGATGGCGTCGTGCTGACCACCGGTTGCGACAAGACCACGCCTGCGCTGCTGATGGCGGCGGGCACCGTCGATATGCCGGCAATCGTTTTGTCCGGCGGTCCGATGCTGGATGGCTGGCACAAGGGCGAAATGGTCGGTTCCGGCACCGTCATCTGGCACGCGCGCAATCTGCTGGCCAAGGGCGAGATCGATTACGAAGGTTTCATGGCGCTGACCACTGCGTCCTCGCCCTCGATCGGGCATTGCAATACCATGGGCACCGCCTTGTCGATGAACTGTCTGGCCGAAGCTTTGGGCATGTCCTTGCCCGGTTGCGCCAGCATTCCCGCGCCTTATCGCGAACGCGGCCAGATGGCCTATGCCACCGGCAAACGTATTGTCGATCTGGTGCGGGAAGATGTGCGTCCGTCCCATATCATGACCCAGAAATCGTTTGAAAATGCCATCGTGGTGGCATCGGCCTTGGGCGCATCGACCAATTGCCCGCCGCATCTGATCGCCATCGCGCGCCATATCGGGATCGAGCTGAGCTTGGAGGATTGGCAGCGCGTCGGTGAAAACGTGCCGCTGATCACCAATTGCATGCCAGCGGGCAAATATCTGGGCGAAAGCTTCCACCGCGCGGGTGGCGTGACGGCCGTTATGGCCGAAATGGATGTAGCGGGCCTGATCGACCGCAGCTGCCGCAGTGTGAATGGTGCTACCATCGGCGATATCATCGATGCCGGTCCAGAACCGGATCGCAATGTGATCCTGACGGCGGATGCGCCGATGAAACACGGCGCGGGCTTCATGGTCTTGTCGGGCAATTTCTTCGACAGCGCCATTCTGAAGATGTCGGTTGTCGGCGAAGCTTTCCGCAAAACCTATCTCAGCACGCCGGGCGAAGAGAACCGCTTCGAAGCGCGCGCCATCGTCTTTGACGGCCCCGAAGATTACCATGCCCGCATCGATGATCCCAGCCTTGAGATCGACGAGCGCTGCATCTTGGTCATCCGTGGGACCGGCACCGTCGGCTATCCGGGCAGCGCCGAAGTGGTGAATATGGCCCCGCCCGCCGCCTTGGTGCGTCAGGGCATCACCTCTTTGCCGACGATGGGCGACGGGCGTCAAAGCGGCACTTCGGCCAGCCCGTCGATCCTGAACATGTCGCCCGAAGCGGCGGTCGGCGGCGGCTTGTCATTGCTGCGCACCGGTGACCGGATCAGCGTCGATCTGACCACTCGTTCGGTCAATGTGCTGGTCGATCCGGCGGAACTGGAAGCCCGCAAGGCCGATCCTGCCTTTGCCGTCCCACCCGCGCAGACCCCGTGGCAAGAACTGTATCGCCAGACCGTCGGCCAATTGTCGACCGGCGGCTGTCTTGAACCGGCGACGCTCTACCTTAAGGTGATCGAAACCAAGGGTAATCCGCGCCATTCGCATTGATCCTCCACTTCATAGAGCAGCGCTCCCTTTGGGACGGCGCTCCATAAAGATCGAGTAAACACGATGACTTCTTTCGATATCACTTCCTTCCTGCCCGACGATCTTGAACAGGCGCTGCTGATTGGCCGCCTGTGGAGCCAAGAGGCGGGCGGTCCGATCCTTGTGCTGCTGCGCAAGGGTATGGCCTATGACGTGACCGCTTACGGTCCGACCACGGCGGATCTGTTCGACCGTGCCGATCTGGCGGCGTTTTTGGCAGGCGTCGATGCGCCGCTGCTTGGCCCCGTGGCCGATGTGATCCCCAAAGCCGACGGCCTGCTTGCACCTTGTGACGTGCAGGCGGTCAAGGCCTGTGGCGTGACCTTCGCGGTCAGCCTGATTGAACGGGTGATCGAAGAACAAGCCGACGGCGATCCCGCCAAGGCACGCAGCATCCGCGCCCTGATCGGCGACACCATAGGCGCGGATCTGTCCAAGATCAAACCGGGCTCGCCCGAGGCGGCCAAGCTGAAGGCCGAACTGGAAGCGCGCGGCGCGTGGTCGCAATATATGGAAGTCGGCATCGGTCCGGATGCCGAGGTGTTCAGCAAGGCGCAGCCGATGTCGGCCGTCGGCTTGGGCAGCGATATCGGCATCCTGCCGATTTCACGCTGGAACAACCCCGAGCCGGAGATCGTGTTGGCCGTCAACAGCGCGGGCACAGTGGTCGGCGCGACGCTTGGCAATGATGTCAACCTGCGCGACATCGAAGGCCGCTCGGCTTTGCTGCTGGGCAAGTGCAAGGATAACAACGCCTCCTGCGCCATCGGCCCCTTCATCCGCATCTTCGATGCCAGCTTCGATATCGACAGCGTGCGCAATGCCAGCGTGTCCTTGGTGGTCGAAGGCCAAGACGACGGCTTCCGCTTGGATGGCATCAGCCATATGCGCGAAATCAGCCGCGATCCGCTGGATCTGGTGGGGCAAACGGTGGGCGACCATCACCAATATCCCGATGGCTTCATGCTGTTCTTGGGCACGATGTTTTCGCCGATCAAGGATCGTGACGGCGAGGGCGGCGGTTTTACCCATCACCTTGGCGATATCGTCACCATTTCGACGCCGCAACTTGGCGCCTTGCGCAACCGTGTCGGCCTTAGCACCGAACTGGCGCCTTGGACCTTTGGCACGCGCGCGCTCTATCGCAATCTTGCCGCGCGCAATTTGTTGTAATCGACTGCCTATTCAGCAGTTAACCGAATGGGAAACAGCATGACTTTCAAGCCCCATGGCAAACATCTCATTGCAGGCGAATGGGTCGGCACCGCGCAGACCTTCCTCAATGAGCCCGCCGATCCGGCACAAGAGCCGCATGTCTTTTCGATGGGCAATGTCGATCTGGTGGAACGCGCTTGCGCCGCCGCCGAAGACGCCTTCTGGAGCTATGGCTATTCCAGCCGCGAAGAGCGCGCCGCCTTCTTGGACGCCATTGCCGATGAAATCGACGCGCGTGGCGAACAGATCACATGGATCGGCTGCTTGGAAACCGGATTGCCGCCTGCCCGCCTGAACGGCGAACGCGGTCGCACGGTTGGACAATTGCGCCTGTTCGCGACCCATATCCGCGATGGGGCCTATCTGGATCGCCGTCATGATGCCGCTTTGCCGGATCGTCAGCCGATGCCGCGCCCCGATCTGCGCCTGTTGCAGCGCCCGATCGGTCCGGTGGCGGTGTTCGGCGCGTCGAACTTCCCGCTCGCGTTTTCAGTGGCAGGCGGGGATACGGCAGCCGCTTTGGCGGCGGGCTGTCCGGTGGTGGTCAAAGGCCATTCCGCCCATCCCGGCACCAGCGAAATCGTCGCCGAAGCGATCCATGCCGCGCGTAAAGCCTTGAACCTGCATGAAGGTGTCTTCTCGCTGGTGCAGGGCGGGCGTCGCGATGTGGGCAGTGCCTTGGTCTGTCATCCCCTGATCAAGGCGGTGGGCTTCACCGGATCGCTGGCCGGTGGCCGCGCCTTGTTCGACCTTTGCGCCGCCCGCCCCGAACCGATCCCCTTCTTTGGCGAATTGGGGTCGATCAACCCGCTGTTCGTGTTGAACGCGGCGGTGGATGCGCGTGGTCCGGCCATTGGCGCAGGGCTTGCCAATTCCCTGACCGGATCGGCCGGACAGCTGTGCACCAAACCGGGCCTTGCGGTTGTGCCCAAAGGCCCAGCTGGCGATGCACTGGTAGCGGCGGCCGTGAACGAACTGGCCAAGGTGCCGGCACAGGTCTTGCTGACATCGGGCATGTGCGCGGCCTATCATAAGGGCAAAGCGGCCTTCGCGGCCCATCCGGCCGTGCGTGTCTTGGTGGACAGCTCGGTTGCCGATCGCCGCGCCGGTCCCGACCTTTATGAAGTCGATTACGCCGATTTCATCGCCGACGAGCATCTGAGCGAAGAGGTTTTCGGCCCCTTCGGCCTGATCGTGCGGGTGGATCATGATGAAGCGATGATCGCTTTCGCCAAGACCTTGACCGGCCAGCTGACCGCCACGCTGCATATGGAAGATGCCGATGCGGATACCGCGCGCAAATTGGCGGCGGTGCTGGAACGCAAAGCCGGTCGTTTGCTGGTGAACGGCTTCCCGACCGGCGTCGAAGTGGTGGATTCCATGGTCCATAGCGGGCCTTATCCGGCCAGCACCAATTTCGGGGCGACTTCGGTGGGCACCATGGCGATCCGTCGCTTCCTGCGTCCGATCTGCTATCAGAACCTGCCGCAATCGCTGCTGGTCGGCGATCTGGCATAAGCGGGTCCGGATCTTATGACGCAGAAACCTGTCGTGTTGAAGGCGGTCACCTTGCCCGCCGATACCGAAGCCGCTTTGCGCGCGGGTTTTGATGTTCTTGATTACCCCAAGGATATCGAAGCCCGCAGCCTGTTCTTGCAAGAGAACGGCGCGCGCATTCAAGGCATTGCCTTGCATAACGAAATCATCGATGCGCCCGTGCTGGCGCAGATGCCGAACCTGCAGATCATCGCAAGCTATAGCGCGGGCTTGGATAATGTCGATGTGGCCACCGCGAAAGCGCGGGGCATCGCGATCCGCAACAGCTCGCATGTGCTGGCGGGGGATGTGGCGGATGTCACCTTGGGCTTGGCCATCGCGCTGACCCGCCAATTGTTGAACGCCGATGCTTTCGTGCGCTCCGGCGCATGGGAGCGTGAGGGCGCGTTCCCCCTGCAACCTTCGCTGGGCTCGATGCGCGTTGGCATTGTGGGGCTGGGCACCATCGGCAAAGCGGTGGCGGAACGCTTCGCTTTGCTGGGAGCAAAGATCGCCTATTTCGGTCGCAGCGCCAAAGCGGTGCCCTATACGTTCTACGACGATCTGGAGCAGATGGCGGCGGAATGCGACATGCTGGTCGTGACCTGTGCCCTGTCGGATGAAACGCATCACCTGATTTCGGCGCGGGTTCTGGCCGCCTTGGGGCGTGACGGTTTCTTGATCAATGTGGCGCGTGGCGCTGTCGTCGATGAAGCGGCCCTTTGCGAGGTGATTGCGGCTGACGGGCTGGCGGGTGCGGCGCTGGATGTGCTGGAATTGGAACCCAAAGTGCCCGAGGCGTTGCGGATCAGCGAGCGGGTGCTGTTCAGCCCGCATCTGGGTTCGGGCACCTTGCAGACCCGCAAGGCCATGGCCGAACATGTGGTCGATGCGCTGAAGGCCCATTTCCAGTAAACCTTTCCCGCCGCCCGACATGATCCGGCGGCGGGCATTTTTTGATGCTATAGAGTGCGAAGCCGTGCGGGATAGTAAGTCCAAGCGATAAAACGGCTTTCTTTCTGTCCCTGCGCCATGTCGACGATCTTGAATTCGTCCACTCGCGCCTTGGCCAATATCCGCGTCAGCGGCTTGAGATTGTCCTTTTTCGACACCAAGGATGTGAACCACAGGCATTGTTCGGCATAATCCATGCTCTGTTCGATCATCGTGGCGATAAAGCCAATTTCTCCACCGGGGCACCACAGCTCGGCATTCTGGCCGCCGAAATTCAGCTGGCCCGAATTCCCCTTGCCCAGATTGCGCCATTTGCGCCTTGTGCCCTTGTCCGCATCGTCAAGCGAGGCATGGAACGGCGGATTGCACATGGTGACGTGGAACAGATCATCGGGCCGGATCACGCCGTGGAAGATATCCTCGGGGTTTGGCTGAAGCCTTAGATCGATCTTCAATCCGTTTTTCTGGCAGATCTGTCGCGCCGATTTGATCGAGACCGGATCGATATCGACGCCGGTGAAGTCCCAGCCATATTCGCGCTGACCGGTCAGCGGATAGACCATGCTGGCGCCGGTCCCGATGTCCAGCGCCTTGATCTCGGGGCCATGCGGGACTCTGCCGCCATTGGACGCGGCAAGCAGATCGGCGAGATAATGGATGTAATCGACGCGACCCGGTATCGGCGGGCAAAGGTAAGTGGCGGGAATATCCCAGAATTCAATATCGTAATGCGCCAGCAAGAGCGCACGGTTCAGCATACGCACCGCCGTCAGGTCGGAAAAATCGATCGTCACCTGCCCGCGCGGGTTTTTGGTCGTATAGCCCTCCAATTCGGGGGTCTTTTCCATCAGACGCGCGAAGTCATAGCCTTCCCGATGCTGGTTGCGGGGATGCAATGTGGATTTGACAGTCATTGAAAACCTTCGCGCTGCTTGGCACCCGAAGCGCCCGACCGAAGGTGCAACTTAGAACGTGATGGCGGGCTGAGGAATAGGGGAATGACTTTTCGCCTTAAGCCTGCGGCGTTGTTGCGCAAGTTACATCTGCGGATCACCTGTTAAAGCAAGCGATATCAAGCAGGGGCCAGACGGATATATCCGGCACACCAGAGGTCCGTGACACGGGGTCAACTTGGCGGTATAGCTGCCTGCAAAAGTCATTCAGCCGGAGAGTTTAGCGGATGTCGAAATTCAATACCTTGAAAATGCTCGCGATCACCACTGCAATCTCGCTTGGCGCAGGTTCGGCTTTGGCGGATAGCGTCAAGATCGGCGTGCAGCCTTGGCTGGGCTATGGTCCCTTGTGGGTCGCGGCGGAGAAGGGCTTCTTCAAGGAAGCCGGTGTCGATGTCGAGCTGGTGAACTTCAATTGGGATCAGGACCTGACCGCCGGTCTGGCATCGGGCAATCTGCATCTGGTGGCGGCGGCGACCAATACGAGCTTGGTGAATATCAACCAAGGCGTGCCGGTCGTCGGCATTCTGGTGATGGATCAGGCATCGACCGCAGATGCGGTGATCGCGGGCGAGGGCATTGCTTCCATCGCGGATATGAAGGGCAAATCCGTGGCTTACGAACGCGGTGCGACTTCGGACCTGTTGTTGAATTATGCGTTGAAGGTCAACGGCATGTCCTTTGCTGACGTGACCCCCGTGCCGATGGGCGCCTCGGAAGCGGGCCTTGCGCTGATCGCGGGCCGCGTCGATGCGGCTGTGACCTACGAGCCCTAT
>DALYSR010000154.1:0-8829 GCA_031991825.1 Paracoccaceae bacterium | reverse complement strand
GAAATGCGGTTCAACTTCGGCCGAAGCGATGGGATAATCGCCGACCGTCATATCATCGGCCAGTATGCCCGCGCGCCGGGGAAGCCGATATAGACTCAAGCGGCCATGTCGTGCGCGCTGCCATAGATCGGATCGGCGACATAGCCCTTCTTCAATGCGACAGCAGCAGATCCCAAAACCCCGATACCTCGGCTGGCAGGTCCAATGCGCCGTTTTCCAGCGCGGTCAGAACCTTGTCCTGCGCATCGGGGGAAAGGTTGCCGAAGGGGCCTGCCAGATCGCGGTCGATGAACACCGGCACCCGCGCTGTCAATGCGCCGGGGCCTTCGCCGGTTTCTGGGATCAGGCGAGCACAGGCGGCAAGGACAAAGCGCCATTCCGCCATTTGGAAGAATTCGCAGGGGTGGTCGATCAGCGCCAAAGGCGCGGGCTGGGCAAAGCCGCCGCCTGCCGCAAAGATCGCAAGGCTTACCGAAGAGGCGATCAGCAGATGGCGGCGGGTGATGTGAAGGTGAGGTCTGGGCGGGTCCATCGGTTTACTCCTGTGCGGGGGGCGGGGCTTGGGCGGCGAACCATCGGGCAAGGGCGTGTCGTTCGGCAGCGGACAGGGCTTTGGCGATCGGGGCCATCACAGCTGCATGGGCACCGCCCCGATCAACGCCAAGTTCGGCGAACAGGGTCAATTGCCGATGCAAATAATCGGCATCCTGACCCATCAGGCGCGGATAGTCGGGACGTGCCTGCGGATTGTGGCACGAGATGCAGGCGGGGATATCGCGCGCGGGGTCGCCCTTGGCCACAAGCGGCGGGATATCGTCCAAGGGCGGTTGCGCGGGCAGCGCCTGTCCCACTGCCTGCGCCAAAAGTTCGATCTGCTCATCGCTTAGCCGATGGGCCGCGGCCTGCATGACGCCGCTCGCCCGTTCGCCAGCGCGGTAGCTGCGCAGGCTGGCGGACAGATAGTCGGGGGTCTGGATATCAAGGCGCGGAATGCCCATGCCGCTTTTGTCGTGGCAGCTTGCGCAGCCCGCATCGCCTGCGGCGGCGGTATAGCTGTCGGCGGACATTTCGGGCAATTGCTGCAAGAAGGCCACCATATCCCAGATTTCATCCGCCCTCTCGGGGGCCGCCCATGCGGGCATGGCGCTATGGGCCACCCCGTCCCGCAAGGTGGCGAAGACCCGCGCGGCGGGGCGCCATTGATGGGCTGCGGCCAGTACCGGCGGGCGGGGCGTCAAATCGCCCGCAAAGCGCGCAGGCGGCTCGGCGGGGGTGCCGTGGCAATCGCGGCAGACCAGCGCATAGGTGCCCGCCGCGCGCGCCACACGGGCGGGATCGGCCAGATCGGGCGGCGGGCGCAGCAGCGCGCTGCGCAGGGTGACGGACTGGCGGGTGATCATCCAGCGATAGCCGTCCACCAGCCAGCCGCCCGTGCCGACGCTATGGGGCCAGATGCCGGTCAAGGGCGTGACCAGAACCGCGCCGATCCCCAGCAAAGCGCCCGTGATATATCCGCGCCATTGCTGTTTCATCCGCTATCGACCTTCCGCAATTGCCGCCCGACCAAGGCCAGCGCCGCCCCCAGATAGATCACGCCGCCGATGATCAGCATGATCGCGCCGCCGATCTGTTGGTCAGTGACGCTGTGATGGCCGCCATGGGGCGATAGGGCGGGATATAGGTCGCGGGCGGTCAGGGCGATCAAGGCCCCCAGCAATGTCATATGCATAGATGTGAAGAACAGCGACATCGCCCCCGCCAAGGCGCTTTCGCCGCCCCGATCCGCCAGTGCCAAAAGCCAGACCAGCAGCGATACCGCGAAGAAGCTTGCCTGTTCGGCGGCCAAGGCCCAGCCATGGCTGCGGGCGGCTTCGTGGAAATAGGGCGCATGCCAGCCCCAGACGACCACCAGATCGACAAGGCTGGCGATCAGCGGCAGCGCCATGCCGTCGGCCAGATGCCGCGCGGCCCAGTGGCGGCAGGACAGGGCCAAGAGCGGCACGCCGACGCCCACCACTGCCATATGCAGGATCATATGGGCGGTGAAGCTATGGCCCACGGCGCGGGGCAGGGGACCGGCCCAAGCGCCCGCCAGAACTATGATGGCAAGGATGCCCGTTCGCGTCATCGGCACAGCTCCAACCACAGGGCGGGCCATGCGCTGAAGCCCACCGCCACCGCGCTGAGCGCGATCAGCAAAAGCGCAAGCTTGGTCATGAAGCGCTGGCGATCGGGATGCGCTGTATCCGCGTGAGGACCGCCCCTCAGCCGCAGGCCAAGCCAGATCAGCACCGCCCAAGCCACAAGCGTCAGCCCCGCGATCACCGGCGTGATCCCCGCCAAAGGCGCCGCGCGGCTTAGCTTTTCGCACCAGACGGCGACCACGACATAGCAGAGCAGGAAATGCACCGCCCAAACCACGGGGCCCAGCACGACGCCCCACAAGGTGGGACCGCGCTCGGGGCTTTGCGGCGGGGGAAGATCGGGATATGTGCTCATGTCAGCTGCGGAAAGCCCCCCGTCACTAGCGCCGTCAAAGCGGCGGAAAAGGCGGTGAAATGCCAATACAGCGTGATATTCCACAGATCCGCATCATGATCGGGGCGGCAAATCCCCGCTTGGATGCGGGCGAAGGCATAGGCCTGCATCATCACGCCCACCATCAGATGCACCGCGACCCACAGGGACAAGGCCCAGACGATGGCGGCATAGGCATGGGCGGTGGGATCCAGCATCAGCCACGGCCCCAGCATCATCGCGCCCGCCGCCCCCAATGCCGCCAGCGCGCCGCCGATCAGGCTATAGCGCGCTATACGGGGCTGGCCGCGGCGGTTGAGCCTGCGCGCCAGTAAGGTGGCCCCCCAAGCGCAGATCACCAGCCCGAAGGCCACCGCAGGCCAAGCCATCCCCGGTCCGGTGATGCCCGTGGGCGGAAAGGCGGGATGGATCGTCCAGAAGAAGAAATAGCCGAATAGCAGCCCTAGATAGGCGGTCAGATCGCCGGTCATGGTGATGAACATCGCCCACCAGCCGGTCGAGGCGGGGCCTGCCACATAAAGCGGCAGGCTGATCCCATGGCCGATATCCTTCTGCGGCTTTTCGGGGATGCGGGCGGTGCCGGTCCAGAGCCAGACCAGAAGGCCGCCCATGACGATCACCCCGCCCAGCAGCGTCAGCGCCCAGATCTTGAAGGTCGCGAAGATGAAGACCATGCCCAAGCCCGCCGCCGTGATCATCGGCAACCAGCTGGGGCTTGCCACGCGCAGCACCTGCATGGGCCGCGCATCCAGCACCGAAGACACCAAGGTTTCGCGCCTGCCTTCCGCCGCATCGGCCAGATAGCCTTCGCCCTGATCGATGATCCGCGCGATATCGGGCTGCTGCCACAGGGGATAGCGGCTGTCGATCCTTGGGATCGAGCGCAGGCCCCAAGGCGCATCATCCAACGGCCTATGCCATTCCAGCGTGCCCGCCTTCCACGGATTGCGCGGGGCGATTTCGGCAGTGGGGCGCAGGCAGTTCCAGACGAAGACCAGAAATCCCGCGGCGAAGATGAAGGCGCCAAGGGTGGAAACCAGATTAAGCTCGGTCCAGCCGCGATCCGCGCCATAGGTGAAGACACGGCGCGGCATCCCCAGCAGACCGGTCAGATGCATCGGCAGGAAGGCGATGTTGAAGCCCGCGAAGGTCAGCCAGAACGACCAGATGCCCTTGCGCCGCGACAGCATCCGCTTGCCGATCAGCGGATAATAGTAATGCACCCCCGCCATCACCGGAAACAACATGCCGCCGATCAGCGTGTAATGCAGATGCGCCACGATGAAATAGGTATCATGCACCTGCAAATCGAAGGGCACCACCGCCAGCATCACGCCGGTCAAGCCGCCGATCACGAAGCTTGCCAAAGCGCCCATGCAAAACAGCATCGGCACGGATCGGATCATCCGTCCTGCCAGCACCGTCGCCAATAGCGCGAAAATCTGCAGGCCGGTCGGGATCGCCACAGCTTCGGAGGCGGCAGAGAATATCCCCAACGAGACCGAGGGCAAGCCGGTGGCAAACATGTGATGCACCCAAAGCCCGAAGCTGAGAAAGCCCACGCCGATGGCCGAAAGCACGATCCAAGAATAGCCCACAATCGGGCGCTGCACGAAGGTCGGCACGATCATCGTCATCAAGGCGATGGAGGGCAGGAAGATGATATAGACTTCCGGATGGCCAAAGATCCAGAACAGGTGTTGCCACAACAAAGGATCGCCGCCGCGGGTCGCATCGAAGAAGGGCCAGTCGAGCATCCGTTCCAGTTCGAACAGGATGTCTCCGGCGATCAGCGGCGGGAAGGCGAACAGGATCATCACGCCGACCACCAGCACATACCAAGCATAAAGCGGCATCCGGTTGATATGCATATCGGGCGCGCGGCATTTCAACACGCCGACGATCAGCTCAACGGCGGCGGCAATGGAGGCCACTTCGATGAAGCTGAGTCCCAATAACCAGATATCGGCGCCGATCCCCCCTTGGGTGGTGGCAAGCGGCGGATACATGAACCAGCCCGCATCGGGGGCCGCGTCGAAGAAGATCGAACCGGAGACGAAAATCCCGCCGATCAGATAGCACCAGAAGCCGAAAGCCGAGAGGCGGGGAAACGGCAGATCGCGCGCGCCCAACATGCCGGGCAGGATGTTGATCGCCACCGCCTCGAAGATCGGCACGGCGAACAGGAACATCATCACCGTGCCGTGCAATGTGAACATCTGGTTATAGGTGCCTGCGCTGACCAGCGTATTTTCCGGCAGGGCCAGTTGCAGGCGGATGATCAGCGCCAAGGCTCCGGCGAACAGCATGAAGCTGAAGGCGGCGGCCAGATACCACAGGCCGATGGCCGAATTGTTGACATCGCTGAACCTGCGCCAGCCTTGGGGTCTTGCCCAGACCTTGGCCAGTTGGGCGGTTTGCGCCTCTTTGGTCATTGCAATGCCTCCAGCAGGTCAAGGATTTCGCGCAGATCGGCTTCGGGCAGGTCGTGATAGGCGGGCATCAAGGCTCCGGGTTTGTAGGCTTGGGGATCGTGCAGCCAGCTTTGCAGATTCTGGCGCGACATCGGCAAAGTGCCCGCGCCCAAGTAATCCCGCGCTGCCAGATGGGTCAGATCGGGCCCGACGGCGCCTTCTTCGATCCGGCCACGGATCTGGTGGCAGGCGGCACAGCCCGCGCGTTTGAAAGCCGCATCGGGCAGGTCGGTCACAGCCGGTGCCGCTTCGGCCTGCAGCCAGGCGGTGAAATCGGCCTGCGCCATCACCTCGACCTCGAAGGCCATCAAGCCATGCGACAACCCGCAGAATTCGGCGCAGGCCCCGCGATAGCGGCCGATCTGATCCGCCTGCAATCGCATGACATTGGTGCGGCCGGGGATCATATCCAGCTTGCCCCCCAAGGGCGGCACCCAGAAGGAATGGATCACGTCTTCGGCCTTCAGCAGGAATTCCACCTGCGCATGTTGCGGCAGGCGGATCACATTGGCGGTTTCGATCCGTGTTTGGTCATCGGGCAGATAGGCCACGCGCCACCAGAACTGCTCGCCCGTCACTTCGATGCGCAGATGGGGCGGATCATCTTCCCCCCAAGCGGGCAATAGGCGCAGGCTGACGGCCATCAGCAGGAAAACCACCAGTGTCGGCAGCACGAAGCCGCAGATCAGGATGAAAGGATCGGCAAAGCGGGTCGAGCTGGGCTTGCGTCGACCCCAAGCTGCATAAAACGCCAGTCCCATCACCAAAAGCCAGATCACCACCGCGCCGATGGTCATCACCCAGAACAGATCCACCACATCGCGCGCCTGACCAGAGGCGGGATGCAGAACGGATTGCTCGGGCCTGCAGGCGCAGAGCAAAGCGAAGGACCCGAGCAGGGCTATGGTGTGGCGATAGCGACGGATTGGCACCTGCCTGCTTTCAAAGCTAAATTTAAAGACGGCCCTGCTGTAATGGCGAAAGAACCGACGGGCCGCGCGAATGTTCCCGCGCGATGCGATAAAACCTGCCCCTCAAGCCCTTGCCCGAGGCGGAGGGCGTCATCCGGATCGCGGCGGTTGTCTGGAACATTTCCCCATTCCGATCCTTCTTTTGGGGGGCAGGGATTTGGCATGGATGTTTTGCGGGAGCGTGACGGGATGATTTTGGACAATCCGATACGGACAGCGCAGCCCGATCAGCCGCATCATGTGGTTGTGGTCGGCGCGGGATTTGCGGGGCTGGCGGTTGTCCAAGGTCTTGTCCATTCGGGCGCGCGGATCACCCTGATCGATCAGCGCAACCATCATCTCTTTCAGCCGCTGCTCTATCAGGTCGCGACCACCGTCCTGTCGCCATCGGAAATCGCATGGCCGATCAGGGATCTGATGGAACGCCGCCGCGATGTGACCACTTTGATGGCCGAGGTCACCCATGTCTCTGACGGGCAGGTGCATCTGAAAGAGGGCGGGGCAGTGGCATATGACAGCTTGGTCATCGCCACCGGCGCGCGGCATTCCTATTTCGGCCATGACGCATGGGCTTTGGTCGCGCCGGGGTTGAAAACCATCGAAGATGCGACGATGATCCGCTGTAAGATATTGATAACGCTGGAAAATGCCGAACGCGAGACCGATCCTGACCGGCGCGCGGCTTGGTTGACTTTCGCGGTGATCGGCGGCGGTCCGACCGGTGTGGAACTGGCCGGAATGATCGCCGAACTGGCGCAGAAGCTACGCCACCAGTTCCGCCGGATCGACACCCGCGCCGCCCGTGTCCTGCTGATCGAGGCAAGCGATCGCATCTTGAACGCCTTTGATGCGGATCTGTCGGATTATGCCGCGCGCGCCTTGCAAAAGCGCGGCGTCGAGCTGCGGCTTGGCAGCGGCGTCACCGATTGCCGCCCCGATGGCGTGGTGATCGGCGGCGACTTCCTGCCCTGTCGCACCATCCTTTGGGCGGCGGGGGTGGCGGCCTCTCCGGCGGCGGAATGGTTGGGGGTTCAGGGCGATAAGGCCGGTCGGGTGCCGGTGAATGACCGGCTGAATGTGGCGGGACGGCCCGATGTTTTCGTGATCGGCGATACGGCGGCGGTGATGCAGGCGGATGGGACGCCGGTGCCCGGCATCGCGCCTGCCGCCAAGCAACAGGGGCAATATGTGGCAGCGCGCATTCGCGCGGGCCTGCACGGTCGGCCTTTGGACAGGCCGTTCACCTACCGCCATCTTGGCGATCTGGCGACAATCGGCAAGCGGTCTGCGGTGATCCACTATGGGCGGCTAAAGCTGCAAGGCACGCTGGCGTGGTGGATCTGGGGCATATCGCATATCTATTTCCTGATCGGGGCCCGCAGCCGCGCCAGTGTCGCGTGGAACTGGTTCTGGAGCTATATCCGCGGCAAAAGTGCGGTGCGGCTGATCACCCATTCCAAGGAGGGAACCGACCTCGATCACTGATGGATGATCGTGGTCGGCTCCGGCTTATGCCTTGCCCGTTAGGCCACGCTTTCCAGATCATCGGCGGTCAGCGCGCGGACCGTCTGGATGATGTCTTCGGGGCGCACGGGTTTGATCAGGATCGGCGCATCGGTAAAGCCTGCGGGCAGATGTTCGCGCCCATAGCCCGAAACGAAGCAGAACGGCTTGCCACGGTCTTGCAGCACCGCCGCGACCGTATCGACGGGCTTGCCCATCAGATTGCCGTCCAGAAGGGCGATATCGAAGCCGTCCTGCGCGGCGGCGGTCATCGCATCCGCAAGGGTGCGGGCGATCTTGACGACTGTCGCTCCCGCCTCTTCAAGGCTTGCGGCAATATCCATGGCGACCAAGGGTTCGTCTTCGACCAAGAGGATACGGCAGCCTCCAAGAGCTTGATCCGAAATGATTTCGCAGGAACGGTCGGCTTCTGGGATGCGCAGCGTGGCGGGATCGGCATGGAAGCCGTGGTTGATGCGGATGGTCCAGAGCGCGCCTTCGGGGTGCCAGTCGACATGGGCGCGGCTGTCGCCGATGCCGGTGGCGATCAGCAGCGATCCGAAGCCTTGGCGGGCGGGCGGCGTGACGGCAGGCCCGCCGCTTTCCTGCCAATGCAGCACCAGTTCCGCACCCTGCACCTGCCAGCTGAGATGGATGCGGCCTTCGGGGCGGGACAGCGCGCCATATTTGGCGGCATTGGTGCATAGCTCGTGCAAGACCAGCGCCAGCCGCAGGGTATTGTCGGGCGAAAGGCTGACCATCGGCCCGTGGCGATCCAGATTGTCGCGCAGCAGCGTGCCGGCGGCGATCTGGTCGTCGATCAGCTGATCCAGCGATGCGCTCGACCATGTGACATCCGACAGGATCGAATGCGCACGGGCCAAGGCCTGTAGTCGCCCCGAAAACTTCTTGTCGAATTCGCGCATATCTTCGGCCGTGCGCATGGTTTGGCGCATGATCGCCTGCACATTGGCCAAGGTGTTCTTGATCCGGTGATTCAATTCGCCCACCAAAAGCGAGCGGACCTGTTCGGATTTATGCCGTTCGGTGGCATCAAGGATTTGCAGCGTCAGCGAGGGCTGGCCAAGCGCCGGATCGACCAGCACCGATCCATAAAGATCGCAGAACAATTCGCCGGTCGGTCCCTGACAGGTGATATGCGCGCTATGTCGGGCCAAGCAATCCAGCGTGGCGATCCAATCGGCCAGCATCCGCGTGGTCTGGGCGTCGAAACATCCCGTCTCGCGCAGCGGGCGTCCCAGCGCTTGGGCCTGACAGACGCCGAACATACGCTCGGCCCCCTCGTACCAGCCGCGCACCACCAGATCGGCGTCGCATTCGAT
>DALYSR010000153.1:0-8922 GCA_031991825.1 Paracoccaceae bacterium | reverse complement strand
TCCGCGCCTCGACCATCATCGAAGCATTCAAGGCCTATGCGCCTGCGATGGTGGCTCCGGTGCAGGGGGCGGTCGACAACGCGCAGCAGGATCTGAACTTCCTGCGTTTGGACCCCGCGTATTGGGATCAATGCCCTGCGGAATCCATCGATTATGCCGTGATGGAGCATGCCTCCAATCTGGCAGTTGTGCCGTTCTCGGCTGGCTGGAATGATCTGGGCAGCTGGAGCGCGGTGGCTCAAGAGATTGAGGCCGATGAGAAAGGCGTTTCGACCTTCGGCAATGTGACTACCATCGACTGCGAGAACTCGCTGCTGCGGTCTGAACATGAAGGCCTTGAACTGGTTGCCATCGGCGTCAAAGACATCGTTGCTGTCGCCATGCAGGACGCGGTGCTGATCGTCGATCGCAACCGTGCGCAGGACGTCAAAAAAGCCGTAGATATCCTGAAGGCGAAAGATGCGCGTCAGGCGGAAAACTTCCTGCATGACCACCGCCCTTGGGGCCATTTTGAATCGCTGGCCATGGGCGAGCGGTTCCAGGTCAAGCGCATCGTCGTCAAACCGGGTGCGGCACTCAGCCTGCAAAGCCATATGCACCGCTCCGAACATTGGATCGTGGTTTCCGGCACCGCGCGTGTTACCGTCGACGATGAGGTCCGCCTCGTGACCGAAAACCAGTCGATCTACATTCCGCTCGGCGCCAAGCACCGGATGGAAAATCCCGGCAAGGTGCCGATGGTGCTGATCGAAGTGCAGACCGGCGCTTATTTGGGTGAAGACGACATCATCCGTTATGAGGATGTCTATGCCCGCGGGCAGGGCGCTAAAGGCTAAGATCGGAAGGGCAGACCAAAGATGGCACCGAAATTTGGAACCAGCGGCCTGCGCGGCTTGGTTGTTGAGCTGACGCCGGAGCTGATCGCCGATCACATCCGTGCTTTCCTGAAGGTCTGCCCGATCGGCACCGGTCTTTACGTGGCGCGCGATTTGCGCCCGTCCTCGCCGGATATCGCCGCTGTGGTGATCGATGTTGCCCGCAAGGCCGGCATCAATGTCACCGATTGCGGCGATGTGCCGACACCGGCTTTGGCTTTGGCCTCGATGTCGGCAGGCGCGGCTGCGATGATGATCACCGGTAGCCATATTCCGGCGGATCGCAACGGGCTGAAGTTCTATCTGCCGCATGGCGAGATCGATAAGGCGGATGAAACCCGCATTGTCGGGGCTTTGGGGACCGCATTCACCGAAGCTGAAACTTTGGGGGCTTATACGGAAGCGTCCGTCGGTGCCGCTTGGGTCGCGCGTTATGTCGATGCCTTCGGCACAGACGCTTTGACCGGCCTGAAAATCGGCATCTGGTCGCATAGCGCGGTTAGCCGCGACCTGCTGCTCGACACCTTCCGCCAATTGGGCGCCGAGGTGATCGAGCTGGATCGTTCGGACAGCTTCATCCCCGTCGATACCGAAGCGGTCCCGACTTGGGCCCGCGAGAAGATCGCCGCTTGGTGCGCCAAGCATCAGCTAGACGCCTTGATCTCGACCGATGGCGACGGTGACCGGCCGCTTCTGGCCGATGCCACAGGGCGTGTGATCCCCGGCGACATTCTGGGACAGATCACGGCGCGCGTGGTCGGCGCAGACCATGTGGCAACGCCTGTCAGCTCCAACAGCGGCGTGGAACTGTCCGGTGCCTTCGCCAAGGTCGCACGCACCAAGATCGGCTCACCCTTCGTGATCGCCGGCATGGCGGAACTGGGTGGCAAGGTCGTGGGCTATGAGGCCAATGGCGGCTTCCTGCTGGGTTTCGAGGCTGATCTACAAAACGGCCCGATGTCACCACTGGCGACCCGCGACAGCCTGCTGCCGCTGATCGCACCGCTCAGCCTTGCGCGCAAAGCAGGCGGCATGGCCACTTTGGTCGCGGCAGAGCCGCCCCGTGTGACGGCAGCAGACCGGTTGGAAGAAATCCCGACGGAAATTTCCAAAGCCCTGATCGCAGGCTTCCAGAATGACCCGGAAAAGCTGCAGGCGTTCTTGAGCGATCTGGGCGAAGCGTTCCAGTCCGTGGATACCACCGACGGACTGCGGGTGCAGTGTAACTCGGGCAGGGTCGTGCACTTCCGCCCGTCGGGCAATGCGCCGGAACTCAGGCTCTATGTCGAGGCGGAAGATATTGATATCGCTGATAAACTCTTGCAAAGCGGCCTTGAGCTTCTGGTGAAGATAACGGCATCGTAGGTCCGCAGTTACTTGCCTTTCTTCTGCCTCACCCTAAGTCTATCCGCTTAATAAATCTGTCACCAGCCGGCGCCTTCCAAAGGAATCCCAATTGAGCCAAGACAAGATATTCTTTGACGTTACCGGATTGGTGGCACACCTTCGCCATTCCAGTACGTTTTCTGGTATCCAGCGCACCGTTGTGTCCATCATCAGTACCTTGCTAAACTCACCTGATGCTAGCCGGATTTACCTTTCTTACTACGATATCCTGTGGCGGAGATATCAAACTCTCGCTCTTTCGGAACTGACGATTGCCGATCTGCTTGATCCATCACGTTTGGCTTCTTTGCTGGGCATCTCTTCAGCGCAAAGCCGCATTTTCCCGCCGCTGCGCCGTTATCAGAAAAATAAAGCAAAGTATAACTTCCACAGTGCACGCTTCGCAGTCAGCGCGATGCTTGGGCAGGAATCCTATTTCCGCCGCCGAAATTCTAGCATAGAGGAATGGAAGCAATATCAGCGCAAGGTGAAGCAGCCGAGCGAAGTCAAGCGCATTCTATTCGATGAAGTAGCCACCAGCGCAGATCGTTTAATTATCCTTGACAGTTCTTGGACCGTTTCTAAATCGGTGGAATGCTTCCAACAAGCCCACGACCGCGGCATGCAAGTGCATGTTATGGTACATGATCTCATTCCGCTTGTTAGGCCTGACCTGTGCAGCGAACGTGCGCCGCTGATCTTCTATGACTGGATGATCAAAACGCTACAATTCACCACCCAATATATTGCCAATTCGGAAGCGACCAAGGCTGATATGTTGGACTTCTTTACGATGCATAATCTTCAGAGAACCGTCGTCGTCACCCCGTTGGCACAGACAGCTCTAAGCGAGATTGAAAGCGAAAGAAAGGACGGGCCGCTCCTAGCCAACTTTGCGCCTAATGTTTACCCGCGCGTACGTGAACTGGCGAGCGCTAGCGAGATCGTACGTGTTCTTTCTGGAACGCGATATGTCCTGTGTGTTGGCACTCAAGAGACCCGGAAGAACAATTGGCGCATAGTGCAGGCATGGAAACTCTTGTTGGACACGTGCCCACCGGATACGGTTCCGCGCCTTGTATTCGCTGGGAAAAGCGGCTGGATGAATGCCAATTTTGAAAACCTTCTAAACGCCACCGGCAATCTGGGCGGCTATGTCACCCGTATCGAAGCGCCCGATGATCGCGATCTGGATCTGCTCTATCGCAACTGCTTGTTCACCATCATGCCGAGCCTTTACGAAGGCTGGGGCCTGCCGGTGGGTGAAAGCCTGAGCTATGGTAAGACCGCCGTGACATCGAACTCCAGTTCTCTGCCGGAAGTGGGGGGCGATCTGGTCCGCTATTGCGACCCGACTTCGATCACCTCGATCGCCGATGCATGCCGTGGCTTGCTGGAAGATCCCGAAGCCCTGCCGGAAATGGAGCGGAAAATCGCCGCCGCAAAGCTACGCAGCTGGCAGGAGGTCGCCCAAGACCTGTTGATGGTGCGTTAAGCTCCATATGGCAAAGGCGGGAAATATCGTTTACTCCAAAAGCCTCTTTGTATCACGGGTGATCCCTTCATGCTCAAACAGGCTTCGGCGGCGAAACGACAAACGGTAGTGACTCTGACGAGCATTCCGCCACGCTTCGGCAATCTTCCGGCGCGGTTCAAAGCGATAGGGAACCAGACCCATCGTCCGGACCGTGTGCAGCTGACCCTGCCGAAGGAATATCGTCGTTTCCCGGGTGCGCGGCCTTCGCTGCCCGAACTGCCGGATTGGGTTGAAGTCGTGGAATGCGATTTCGATTTCGGCCCCGCGACCAAAGTTTTGCCGGCGGTTGAACGCTGGCAGGGAACGCCAACCGATCTGCTGATTTGCGATGATGATCGCACGCAGGACAAGCATTGGATTGAACGTCTGGTGGCAGGGCGCAGCGCGCGTCCGCAAGATATCATCTGCGAGCGTGGCTGGAATATCGAAGACCGCTTCGGTATCATCCAGACGGAACCGGCTTTGCCACGCGCGAGCCGTCACCCCAAGGGCGGCCGCACCTTGGGCTATAAGTTGCAACGTGCTTTGTCTTTCGGGCAGTTGCATCCGCCGCGTAAGATCTATGAACGGGCAGGCTATGTCGATGTATTCGAAGGGTTCCTTGGTGTGGTGGTGCCGGTAGAGGCGATCCCGCAAGCGGCTTTTACCATTCCCGATATCGTTTGGACGGTGGATGACGTCTGGCTGTCGGGCATGGCGGCCACGACGGGCACCAAAATCTGGGTGCAGGATACGCCGCGTCCGGTATTTTCGGACGGGGCGGCGGACAAGCTGTTCGCCCTGCGCGATCATGTCGAACAAGGCGTGGGCCGCGACAGCGCCGATCAGATGGCGGTCGAATATCTGCGCCAGCAATACGGAATCTGGAAATGAACACCCGCCCTTCGGTTGTCACCATGAAATGGGGCACGGCTTTCGGCCCCGAATATGTCAATGTGCTGCATCGGGCTTGCCGCGCGAATTCCAAACTTCCCTTTGATTTCATTTGCATGACGGATGATCCGACCGGACTGGACGACGGTATCATCCCGCTGCCCTTGCCGGATATCGGTTTCACGCGTGAAGAATGGTTCATGCCGGGCGTGTGGTCGAAGCTTGCGCTGTACAAGCGGGATCTGTTCAACCTGCACGGGCGCTGCATCTTCATTGATCTTGATATGATGGTGCTGAAAGATTTCGATGCTCTGCTCAGCTATGACGCACCTTTCGTCACCACCGATATGGGCGAAAGCTGGCGGCCGGGTCAAAGCCGCCAAAATCCTGAAGCCGGAACCTGCCTGTTTGCGTTCAATTTTAATGAACAAGAACAGATTCTGACTCAGTTCTTGGCCGATAAAGACGCCGCAAAGGCCAATTTCGACAATGAACAGCATTTCGTTGGCCATTATGCGTCATCCATGGATTACTGGCCGGAAGGCTGGGTGATCAGCTTCAAACGCTGGTTGCGCCAACCGATCGGGCTTGATCTGTTCTTGGAGCCAAAAGCGCCGCCAGCGGATGCCAAAGTGCTAGCCTTCCACGGCACGCCCCGCCCTTGGGACCTGATCCGTGGCGGCTGGAACGCATGGGACCGCTTCCCGCATATGGGCCATGGGCGCGTCTCTTGGGTGGCCGACTATTGGAAGCGTCATGGTGGCTCGATCAGCGGCTGATCGAGCCGTTGGGCACTTCAAGTCACTGAAGTTTCAGCATGAACTTCCCCAATGATCCGCGCCACCTTTTGCAGTTGCGCGGTCATCGGGTTGGTGTTGCGCCAAATCATGCCGATTGTCCGACTGGGACGAGGCATTTCCAAGCGGGCGATGCTGACTTCCGCCGTCGCCGTTTCGGCTCGCACGGCCATTTGCGGGATTAAGGTCACGCCAATGCCCGCCCCGACCATCTGCACCAAGGTCGAGAGCGAGCTGCCTTCCATCAGATTGCGCGGTGGGTTCTGGCCGATCTGGCAGAATTCCAAGGCCTGATCGCGGAAACAATGGCCTTCTTCCAGCAGCAACAAGCGCATTTCTGACAGGTGGCGCGAGTTCGGCACCGGCAGGAAAGCATCGGCTTCGGGGCGCACCAGCACGAATTCCTCTTCGAAAAGGGGATGTTCGTGCAGTGACGGCTCGGAAATCGGCAGAGCCACGACGGCGGCATCCAGCTTGCCGTCGTTCAATTCCTCGATCAGCTTATGGGTGATCGCTTCGCGCGGGCGCAGATCCAGACCGGGGAAGTCATGCGCCAGACGCTTCATGGCGGCGGGCAGAAGATAGGGCGCTACGGTCGAAATCATACCGATCCGCAGCTCGCCGGTCAAAGGCCCCTGCGAGGCACGGGCGAGTTCGCTCAAGGCGTTGACCGATTGCAAAATCTCGGCGGCGCGGGCGGCGAAATTTTCCCCCAAGGCCGTCAACCGGATTTTACGGCTGCTGCGTTCGATCAGCGGCGCGCCCAAAAGGTCTTCCAACTCCTTCATTTGCAAGGAAAGGGCCGGTTGCGAGATCGAACAGGCATCCGCCGCCCGACCAAAGTGACCATGCTGGGCGAGGGCGACAAAATAACGAAGGTGCTTCATAGATATCATAAGTAAAACATATCACTTAGATTAGAAAATACTAGTTCTTTTTATGGGAAGACTTGTGTATGGTCCGGCTCAAGCTGATCGGACGATTTCGATCCACCGCATCGGCACGACAATTCACGAACGAAGGACTGTAGCGATGAGCCAGAACGACACCGCAGGCAAATGCCCTTTCTCGCATGGTGCGCAAACCACCCAAGCGACCTCTGTCACCGCCTGGTGGCCCAATGCGCTGAACCTTGACATCCTGCACCAGCACGACACCAAGACCAATCCGCTGGCAGGGTTCGACTATCGCGCATCGCTGAAGGATCTGGACGTTGACGCGCTGAAGGCTGATCTGCGCGCGCTGATGACCGACAGCCAAGACTGGTGGCCGGCGGACTGGGGCAGCTATGTCGGCATGTTCGCCCGCGTTGCATGGCATGCGGCTGGCTCCTATCGCACCACCGACGGTCGCGGTGGCGCAGGCACCGGCAACCAGCGTTTCGCACCGCTGAACTCGTGGCCGGATAACGTCAATACCGACAAAGGCCGCCGTCTGCTGTGGCCGATCAAGAAAAAATACGGCAACAAGATTTCCTGGGCCGACCTGATTGTGCTGTCGGGCACCATCGCTTATGAAGTCGCGGGCCTGAAAACCTATGGCTTCGCTTTCGGCCGCGAAGACATCTGGCATCCGGAAAAAGACATCTATTGGGGTGACGAAAAAGAGTGGCTGGCGCCGTCGGACACCCGTTACGCTGACGTGAATGACGCGGAATCGCTGTCGAACCCGCTGGCAGCCGTGCAGATGGGTCTGATCTATGTCAATCCCGAAGGTGTCAACGGCAAACCCGATCCGGCTCGTACCGCTTTGATGATGCGCGAAACCTTCGCGCGTATGGGGATGGACGACGAAGAAACCGTCGCTCTGACCGCAGGTGGCCACACCATCGGCAAAGCCCATGGCAATGGTTCGGCGGCGAACCTGTCGGCTGATCCGGAAGCGGCGGATGTCGAAGACCAAGGTCTGGGCTGGATGAACAAATCGGGCCGCGGCATTGGCCGTGACACCGTTGTCTCCGGTCTGGAAGGCGCTTGGACCACCAACCCGACCCGTTGGGACAATGAATTCTTCACCCTGCTGTTCAAATACGACTGGGCGCTGACCAAGTCGCCGGCGGGCGCGCAGCAGTGGGAACCGGTCGCAATCGCGGAAACCGACAAGCCGGTTGACGTGGAAGATCCGGCGATCCGCCACAACCCGATGATGACCGATGCCGATATGGCGCTGAAGGTTGACCCGATCTACCGCGAAATCTCGCTGCGTTTCCTGAACGATTTCGACGCGTTTTCGGATGCCTTCGCGCGCGCTTGGTTCAAACTGACCCACCGCGATCTGGGCCCGAAAGCGCGCTACATTGGCCCCGACGTTCCGCGCGAAGATCTGGTCTGGCAAGATCCTGTTCCGGCGGGCAATACCAGCTACGACGTGGCAGCGGTCAAAGCGAAAATCGCGGCATCGGGCCTTCCGACCGCCGAGTTGATCGCAACCGCATGGGATTCGGCACGCACCTTCCGCGGTTCGGACAACCGTGGCGGCGCGAATGGCGCGCGTATCCGTTTGGCACCGCAAAAGGATTGGGAAGGCAACGAGCCTGTCCGTCTGGCGCGTGTTCTGGCGGCTCTGGAGCCGATCGCGGCAGAAACCGGCGCATCGGTGGCTGATGTCATCGTGCTGGCAGGCAATTACGGCATCGAACAAGCGGCAAAAGCTGCTGGCTTCGACATCGAAGTGCCCTTCGCGCCGGGCCGTGGCGATGCGACCCAAGAGCAAACCGATCTGACCTCGTTCGAATTCCTCAAGCCGGTGGCTGACGGCTTCCGCAACTGGAAATCGAAAGAATTCGTCGTATCGGCGGAAGAACTGCTGTTGGACCGTGCGCAATTGCTGGGCCTGACTGCGGCCGAAATGACCGTTCTGGTCGGTGGCCTGCGCGTTGTGGGTGCCAATTTCGGCGGCTCGAAAGACGGCGTATTCACCACCCGTGAAGGCGCTTTGACCACCGACTTCTTCACCACCCTGACCGACATGGCTTACACTTGGAAGCCGACCGGCGCGAACAGCTATAACATCTGCGAGCGCAAATCGGGCGACGTGAAGTTCACCGCAACCCGTGCGGATCTGGTGTTCGGATCGAACTCGATCCTGCGCGCTTATGCCGAAGTCTATGCGCAAGACGACAACGCTGGCAAATTCGTCAAGGATTTCGTCGCGGCTTGGGTCAAAGTGATGAACGCTGACCGCTTCGATCTGGCAAAATAAGCTCGATTGATCGGTGATTTGAAGGCCCCGTCGCGACAAGCGGCGGGGCCTTTGCTTTGATGCAGGTCTATTGTGCATTCGAGGAAGAGGCGAAATCCCCGCGGCGTGCTATATCTTTCCGCAAGGGCCATTTGGGCGAAATGACAAGGTGCGGAGACGATGATGACAGCGGTCAAACAAGGCTATTTCGACATGATGGCGGCCCCCTTGCGTATAGGTGCCGTGACTCTTCGGGTGCGCGAACTGACGAAGT
>DALYSR010000152.1:0-9036 GCA_031991825.1 Paracoccaceae bacterium | reverse complement strand
AAAGGCGGTCGCGAGATGATTCCGGTACTTGGTTTTGAAGGTGCGAAGGTGGCGGTGTTGGGCTTGGGCCGCTCGGGTCTGGCGACGGCGCATGCTTTGGTCGCGGGCGGTGCCGAGCCTTTGCTGTGGGACGACAGCCCTGAGAGCCGTGCGAAGGCCGAAGCCGAGGGGTTTACCGTTACCGATCTGAGCCGCCACGGTGCCTTTGACGATGTGGCCTGTCTGGTGGTCAGCCCCGGTATTCCGCATCTTTATCCGCAGCCCAACAAGATCATCCAGCGCGCTTTGGAGCTGGGCATTCCGGTCGACAATGATATCGGCCTGTTCTTCCGCAGTTTCGCGGGGGATGATTTCGTGGCCTTCGATGTCGCGCCCAGAGTTGTCTGTGTCACCGGATCGAACGGGAAGTCGACCACCACCGCCTTGATCCATCATATTTTGCGCGCGGCGGGCAAGCCTAGCCAGATGGCGGGCAATATCGGCAAGGGCGTCTTGTCGATTGACCCGCCCGTGGATGGCGAGGTGGTGGTCTTGGAATTGTCGTCTTACCAGACCGATCTGGCGCGGGCTTTGACGCCCGATGTTGCCGTTTTCACCAATTTGTCGCCGGATCATCTGGATCGCCATCACGGCATGGGCGGCTATTTCGCGGCCAAGCGGCGGTTGTTTGCTGAAGGCGGGCCCGACCGTGCGATCATCGGTGTCGACGAGGTGGAGGGGCAGTATCTGGCCAATCAGCTGGGGCAGGGGCCGCAAGATGATCGGGTGATCCGGATTTCGGCGGGACAGAAGCTGGACCGCTTCGGCTGGTCGGTCTTTGCGCGCAAAGGGTTCTTGGCGGAATGGCGCAAGGGTCGGCAGATGATTTCCATCGATCTGCGCGAAGTCGCGGGGCTGCCTGGTGCGCATAACCATCAGAACGCTTGTGCAGCTTACGCCGCCTGCCGCGCTTTGGGGTTGGCGCCCAAGGTGATCGAGGCGGGGCTGGTCAGCTTTGCCGGTCTGCCGCATCGCAGCCAATTGGTCGGCGAAAGGGACGGCGTGCGCTTCGTCAACGATTCCAAGGCGACCAATGTCGATTCGGCCGCCAAGGCCTTGCAGGCTTTCCCGCAGATCCGCTGGATCTTGGGCGGTATGGGGAAGGAAGGCGGCATCGCCGCGCTGCAGCAGCATCTGGTATCGGTGGTGAAGGCCTATCTGATCGGCCATTCTGCGCGTGATTTCGCGCTGCAATTGGGCGATGTCCCGCATGAGATCTGCGAGACGATGGAACATGCGGTCGCCCGCGCTGCCGCGGAGGCGCAGGCGGGCGATGTGGTGCTGCTGGCGCCGGCGGCGGCGAGCTTCGACCAATATCCCAATTTCGAAAAACGCGGCGAGGATTTCACGGCGCGGGTGAAGGCATTGCTGGGCGCGTGATTCCAGTTTGAGAGCGAGTGATCCCAAGCACTTGCATCTTTGGGATTGGATAAGCGGAACCTTGCGCAACCCCTTTTGCGCAAGGGCCTGTCAGGGGCCGTTTCAGACTGGCCATAAAGCATAAGATTGGCTACACTTTTGCATAAGAGCCGGTTCCATCCGGCCAATCGGCAGAGCAGGCAATGACAGGCGGTTTTCCATGACTGAGATGGTCTATGGCTCCAGCCCCATGCGGGTGACGGAGCCTGTTCTCCCGCGTTGGTGGCGCACCATCGACAAATGGTCGCTGACGGCGATCATGATCCTGTTCGGGATCGGGCTGTTGCTGGGTCTGGCCGCATCCGTGCCTTTGGCCACGCGCAACAATCTGCCGGAATTCTATTACGTGCAGCGTCAGGCGTTCTTCGGCGTGATCGGTTTGATCGTGATGTTCGGCATATCGATGCTGCCGCCGGTGATGATCCGCCGTCTGGGGGTCTTGGGCTTTGCGGGCGGGCTGCTCTGTCTGATGGTCCTGCCCTTTGTCGGCACCGATTTCGGCAAAGGCGCGATCCGTTGGTTTTCGTTCGGCTTCGCCTCGGTGCAGCCGTCGGAATTCCTGAAGCCCTGCTTCATGGTGATGGTCGGCTGGCTGATGGCGGCAAGCTTCGAGTTGAACGGCCCGCCGGGTAAGTCGATTTCCTTCGGTTTTCTGGTCATCGTGGTGCTGTTGCTGGCGATCCAGCCGGACTTCGGCCAATCGGCACTGATCCTGTTCGGCTGGGGCGTGATCTATTTCGTGGCGGGCGCGCCCATCACGCTGATCGGCGTGGTTTTGGGTATCGCCGCAGCTGGGGCGACATTCGCCTATAACACATCCGAACACTTTGCCCGCCGTATCGACGGCTTCCTGAACCCCGATATCGATCCGCGCAGCCAGATCGGTTATGCGACCAATGCCATCCTTGAAGGCGGCTTCTTCGGCGTGGGTGTCGGTGAAGGTCAGGTGAAATGGACGCTGCCGGATGCGCATACCGATTTCATCATCGCGGTGGCTGCGGAAGAATACGGGCTGATGCTGGTGCTGATCATCCTTGGGCTTTACGGGTCCATTGTGGTGCGCTCGCTGTTGCGGCTGATGCGGGAACGTGACCCCTTCACGCGCCTTGCCGGCACTGGCCTTGCGTGCATCTTCGGGGTGCAGGCGATGATCAATATGGGGGTGGCCGTTCGGCTGTTGCCCGCCAAAGGGATGACTTTGCCCTTCGTCAGCTATGGCGGTTCGTCCGTAATTGCGGCAGGGATCACCGTCGGCATGTTGCTGGCACTGACACGGACGCGCCCGCAGGGCCAAATGGGCGATATTCTGCGGCGCGGGAGATAAGTAATGTCGAATTCTGCGCATAAGTCCCCGCTGCTGTTGATTGCGGCTGGGGGCACGGGCGGGCATATGTTCCCCGCTCAAGCCTTGGCTGAGGCGATGGTCGCACGGGGCTGGCGGGTGAAGCTGTCCACCGATGCGCGTGGTGCACGCTATGCGGGGGGCTTCCCCAATGCGGTGCAGATCGAAACCATGTCTTCGGCGACCTTCGCGCGCGGCGGGATGCTGGCCAAGCTGGCGGTGCCGTTGCGTATTGCCAGCGGTGTGGTATCGGCCATCTGCGGGCAGATCAAAGATCGTCCCGATGTCGTGGTGGGCTTTGGCGGCTATCCCAGCGTGCCCGCGCTGACGGCGGCCTGGCTGCTGCGCCGCCCGCGGATGATCCATGAACAAAATGGCGTCTTGGGCAAGGTGAACCGCTTCTTCGCGCCGCGCGTGAATACCATTGCTTGCGGCACTTGGCCGACCGATCTGCCCAAGGGCGTCGTGGGCTATCACACCGGCAATCCGGTGCGTTTGGCGGTGCATGAGCGCGCTGCTGCCCCCTATATCCCGCCGGGGGATTACCCGATGAGCCTGTTGGTTATCGGTGGCAGCCAAGGGGCGCGCATCCTGTCCGAAGTGGTGCCCACCGCGATCGCAAGCCTGCCCGAGGCTATCCGCAGCAATCTGCGCCTGTCGCATCAGGCGCGGGCCGAAGACCTGCCGCGCGTGGTGGAAACCTATGAAGCCGCCGGTATCCGTGCCGATGTGCAAAGCTTCTTCACCGATGTGCCCGCCCGTCTGGCCGATGCGCAGCTGGTGATTTCCCGTTCGGGGGCAAGTTCGGTTGCCGATATCAGCGTGATCGGCCGTCCGGCCATCCTGATCCCCTTTGCCGCGGCCACAGGTGATCACCAGACCGCCAATGCGCGCGGGCTGGTCGATGCCCAAGCCGCTATCCTCATTCCCGAAAACGCGCTGGATGCCGCCGCCTTGTCGGCGCAGATCGAAGCCGTTCTCTCCCATCCCCAAGCCGCCGGACGCATGGCCGTCAATGCCCTGTCGCAGGGCAAGCCCGATGCCACGCTGGAACTGGTCGACTTGGTCGAAGCCCTCGCAGAAGGAGCCGCCAAATGAATGCCACCAAACTTCCCCTCGAACTTGGGCCGATCCATTTCATCGGCATGGGCGGCATCGGGATGTCGGGCATCGCCGAGGTGCTGCTTAATCTGGGCTACCGCGTGCAGGGGTCGGATGCGAAAGCCTCCAAGATCACCCAGCGTCTGGAAAGCTTGGGCGCGACCTTCTTCGAAGGCCAGAGCGCGGCCAATATCACCGATGGCACATCGGTCGTGGTGATTTCATCGGCGATCAAGAAGGGCAATCCGGAACTGGAAGAGGCGCGCCGTCGTCATCTTCCCGTCGTGCGCCGCGCGGAAATGCTGGCGGAATTGATGCGGTTGCGGTCCAATATCGCGGTCGCGGGCACCCATGGTAAAACCACCACCACGACGATGGTGGCGACGCTTCTGGACAAGGGCAATTTCGATCCCACCGTGATCAACGGCGGGGTGATCCACGCTTACGGGTCCAATGCGCGCGCCGGTGAGGGCGAATGGATGGTGGTCGAGGCTGATGAATCGGATGGCTCGTTCAACCGTCTGCCTGCGACCATCGCCATTGTCACCAATATCGACCCCGAACATATGGAACATTGGGGATCCTTCGACGCGCTGCGCAAGGGGTTCTTGGACTTCGTGTCGAATATCCCGTTCTACGGTCTGGCCGTCTGCTGCACCGATCATCCGGAAGTGCAGGCCTTGGTCGGTCGCGTGGCGGATCGCCGCGTGGTGACCTTCGGGTTCAATGCGCAGGCCGATGTGCGGGCGGTCAACCTGACCTATAAGGCGGGTATCGCGCATTTCGACATCTTGCTGCAAAACGAAGGCGAGGGCGCGGTGATCGAAGGCTGCACCCTGCCAATGCCGGGGGATCACAACGTGTCCAACGCCTTGTCGGCCGTGGCCGTCGCGCGTCATTTGGGCATGAAGAAATCCGAAATCCGCGAGGCTTTGGCAGGCTTTGGCGGCGTCAACCGCCGCTTCACCAAGGTCGCGGAAGTGAACGGCGTAACCATTATCGACGACTACGGCCATCATCCGGTTGAAATCGCCGCTGTGCTGAAGGCCGCGCGCCAAGCATCCGAAGGCCGCGTGATCGCGATCCACCAGCCGCACCGCTATTCGCGCCTGCACGGATTGTTCGAGGATTTCTGCACCTGCTTCAACGAGGCCGATGTCGTTGGTATCGCCGAGGTATATGCCGCTGGTGAAGACCCGATCGAGGGCGCGAGCCGGGATGATCTGGTCGCGGGCCTGATCGCGCATGGCCACCGCCACGCGCGCGCCGTGGTTGACGAGGCCGATCTGGAACGCATGTTCCGCGAAGATGCCCGTCCGGGGGATATCTTTGTCTGCCTTGGCGCGGGCACCATTTCGACTTGGGCGAACAATTTGCCCAACCGACTGAAGTCGGACGCAAAATGAGCGGATCGCTGCTGCTTGCCGCGGCGTGGATCGTCTTGGCCTGCCTTTTGGCCATGGCGCTGCGCCGCCAGCAGGGCGTGGCGCTTGTCATCTTGATCGTATTGGGGATTCCGGTCGCTGGCTGGATTACCCTGCAGCATGGTCCGGTATTGGGCATGGCGGCGATCGCAATCGGCGCCTGCGTGATGCGTTGGCCGCTGTTGCGGCTGATGCGCGCCTTGCGGGGTTGAACGAAGCGGCTTGCCGCTCTTGCCAGCCTGATCCCCTCACGTTAGCAGATTGCCTATGACACAGATCCCCACCCCCCGCGGCACCCTGACCCCCAACCGTTCGCTGTCCGACCTGACGTGGCTCAGGGTCGGCGGTCCGGCGGATTGGCTGTTCCAACCTGCAGATATCGAAGATTTGCAAGCCTTTCTGGCGGCTCTGCCTGCCGAAGTCGCGGTCTTCCCGATGGGCGTGGGATCGAACCTGATCGTGCGCGATGGCGGTTTGCGCGCGGTGGTGATCCGGCTGGGGCGCGGGTTCAACACGATTTCGGTCGAAGGCGAGCGGGTGATCGCGGGGGCGGCAGCGCTTGATGCGCATGTCGCGCGGAAATCCGCCGAAGCGGGGCGCGATCTGACCTTCTTGCGCACCATTCCGGGGTCGATCGGTGGGGCCGTGCGGATGAATGCGGGCTGCTACGGCCATTACGTCGCCGATTTTCTGGAAAGCGTCGAGATCGTCACCCGCGACGGCAAGCGGCAGACTGTCCAAGCGGCGGATCTGAACCTGCGCTATCGCCAGTCGGATCTGCCCACAGGCGCGGTGCTGGTATCCGCCACCTTCCGCGCGCCGGAAGGAGATCCGGCGGCCTTGGCACAGCGGATGGAAGACCAGCTCGCCAAACGTGATGCCAGCCAGCCGACCAAAGATCGCAGCGCAGGATCAACCTTCCGCAATCCGGCGGGGTTCTCGTCAACCGGCAAGACTGATGACACCCATGAGTTGAAAGCCTGGAAGGTGATTGACGATGCGGGAATGCGCGGGGTACGTGTGGGCGGCGCACAAATGAGCGAGATGCATTCGAATTTCATGATCAACGCCGGTGGCGCGACTGCCGCGGATCTGGAAAATCTGGGCGAAGAGGTCAGAAAAAGGGTTTTCCAAAACTCTGGGATAACGCTAGAGTGGGAAATCATGCGCGTGGGCGAGGCGTGAGCGCCAGATCCTTCGCAGACTTGCAAAAAACATAACAAGTAAAAGGCCGTATAAACGGTCTGGTGAGGCAGCAAATGACGGGTGCATCGGACAAGATGTCCCGCGTGGCGGTTCTGATGGGCGGCTTCTCGGCGGAACGGGAAGTGTCTCTTTCGTCAGGTATTCCCTGTGCGAAGGCGCTGCGCGAGGCGGGGTATCAGGTGGTCGAGGTCGATGCGGGCCTTGATCTGGCTGCACGCCTTACCGAAATCAAGCCCGATGTGGTGTTCAATGCACTGCATGGCCGTTACGGCGAGGATGGCACCGTCCAAGGCATTCTGGAATGGATGCGCATTCCCTATACCCATTCGGGCGTGCTGGCATCGGCTTTGGCGATGGATAAGCAGCGCACCAAGGATGTCTATCGCGCTGCCGGTCTGCCGGTCGTTGAAAGCGTTGTCGTGCACCGCGATCAGGTCGAAGCGGGCCATGTGCTGCCGGCGCCTTACGTGGTGAAGCCCTTCAACGAAGGGTCCTCGGTCGGCGTCTATATCGTGCAGGAGGGCAGCAATGCCCCGCGTCTGGCGGCCGAGATGCCCGAATATGTCATGGTCGAAACCTATGCGCCGGGTCGCGAGATGACCGTGGCGGTGATGGGCGATCGCGCGCTTTGCGTGACCGATATCATCACCAATGGCTGGTATGATTACGACGCGAAATATTCCATCGGTGGCAGCAGCCATAAACTGCCCGCCGATCTTCCCCCCGAAATCGAGGCCGCCTGCCTTGATTACGCGCTTCGCGCCCATCGCGTGCTGGGGTGCCGCGGTCTTAGCCGCACCGATTTCCGTTGGGATGAATCCCGTGGTCTGGACGGCTTGATCCTGCTGGAAACCAATACCCAGCCCGGCATGACGCCGACCTCGCTCGCACCCGAACAGGCGGCCTATTGCGGTATCAGCTTCCCCGAGCTTTGTGCTTGGCTGGTAAGGGACGCTTCATGCAACCGATGAACGGCTCGCACCGCCCCCCGCCGCCAGAGCCTGCATTACGCCGCAGCGCCGTGGTCACGGATGCGGTGCAGCGTCGGTTGATGAGCGCCCAGAACCTGATCAAGCCGCAGTCCGCCGCCCAAGGCATGCGCCGCGATCCGGCGCCGTCCAAATGGGCCTATCGGATGCAGCGGCTGTGGTTGACGCCGACCTATCGCATCTTGTTCCGCGTGGGTCTGCCGATCTTGGCGGTGCTGTTGGTCGTGGGCATCGTGCTGGCCAGCGCCGATCGCCGCGCCGCGATTGCGGGCAGTTACGAACGGGTCAAGACATCTTTCCAGAACCGGCCCGAATTCATGGTGACGCTGGTGTCGGTGACGGGGGCCTCGCCGGAATTGTCCGATGCGGTGCGCGCGCGTCTGGCGTTGACCCTGCCGCTGTCCTCCTTCGATATCGATCTGGAAGCCGCACGGGGCCGTATTCAAGAACTGGACGCCGTGGCGCGGGCCGATCTGATGGTGCGTTCGGGCGGGGTGTTGGAAGTGGCCATCACCGAACGGGTGCCGGTCGTCTTGTGGCGCACCGATAGCAGCATCGAAATGCTGGATGCCACCGGCCACCGCGTGGCGACATTGGAAGCGCGCGGCGACCGCTCGGACCTGCCGCTGATCGCGGGTGACGGCGCCGATCTGGCCACGCCCGAAGCGATGGCCCTGCTGGAAGCCGCGCGCCCCATCGAACAGCGGATGCGGGGTCTGGTGCGGGTAGGGCAGCGGCGCTGGGACATGATCCTTGACCGCGACCAACGTATCTTGCTGCCCGCAGACCGTCCGATCCAAGCGCTTGAACGGTTGATTGCGCTCAATCAGGCGGGTGATCTGCTGGGGCGCGATGTCCTGAATATTGATTTGCGTATTGAACAACGGCCGGTTCTGCGTCTGGCGCCATCGGCGCTTAGCCAGTTCCGGCAGTCCAAAGGCCTTGAACCCAGCGGGAGCGCGCTATGACCGATCTCTACCAAGCACAACGCGCCATGCGACAGATCCGCCGCGCCGCGATGCAACGTGGGGTGGTGGCCATTCTGGATATCGGCACCTCGAAGATCGCCTGCCTTGTGCTGCGCTTCGACGGGTTGGATACCGCAACCGATGAGGCGGTGGGTCCGATGGCGGGGCAGTCGTCCTTTCGGGTGATCGGGGCGGCGACGACCCGCTCGCGCGGGGTGCGTTTCGGCGAAATCGCCCAGATGAGCGAAACCGAACGGGCGGTGCGCACCGCTGTTCAGGCCGCGCAGAAGATGGCCAATGTGCGGGTCGATCACGTCATCGCCTGCTTCGGCGGCGGCGATCCGCGCAGCTATGGCCTTGCGGGTGAAATCGAGCTGGAAGATTCCGTCGTCACCGAACAGGATGTCGCCCGCGTGCTGGCATCTTGCGATCCGCCCGATATCGGCTATGGCCGCGAGGTGCTGCATGCGCAGCCGGTGAATTTCGCGCTGGACCATCGCTCGGGTTTGGGCGATCCGCGCGGGCAGATCGGCAACCGTTTGGCGACC
>DALYSR010000151.1:0-9087 GCA_031991825.1 Paracoccaceae bacterium | reverse complement strand
CCCGAGGTTTCCCTTGGGCGCTTCCGGATCACGCTTCAGCAACAATACTGTGGCGAAAATGAACGATCTATTAGAACTTGTACGACGCGCGGATTTGGAGCGAGTCGATGTCGAGATCCAAGCTGGTGCCTTGAACATCAGAGAAGGTCGAACGGCCAAGCTCTGCGCCGAGGATGAAGTTCGGGGTCACGGCGAAATCAACACCGATGCCATAGGTCATGCCCGACTCTTTGATCGAGCCAGTTGCATCACTTGCTTCAGCCCGTGCCAAGCCCAGAGTCGCATAGGGCATCCAATTGCCAGCGTCATAACCAACGCGGCCTTTCAGGCGCCACAAGTCGACATCAACACCTTGTTCGCTTGCGCGATCAAAGCTCAACTCGCCGCCGACCACATATTGGCCGAAGTCATAGTTATAGCCAGCGAAAGCACCCAGAGCGGTATCATCTGCCGAAACAGAAGCTGCGCCGAGCGAGAGCTCCGCGTCATGGCGACCATACGCGAGACCAGCATAGAAACCGGTCCAGTCGCCGTTGGGAGCGACTACAACCGGAGCTGCAACTACCGGATCAGCTGCCACAACCACGGGACCGCCTGCAAATGCGGCGCCAGCAATCATCGAAGTGGCAAAAGCCAAGGAAAGAGCGACATTTTTCATGATAAATCTCAAAAATCTTAGCAATTTTTACTAAGAGACTATCTAACACAAAAAATCAGCCTCGTAGCCTTCAAAAGGTAAATTGTTAATTTTTAGCCACACTATGTGTCGAACCAGCAACAAGCATTGCACCGATAGCGAGCTGCAACACTCTGGCAAAGCAGAAAAGTGTCGAGGTTTTCCTTGAGAGCCGCCTTGCCAAATTCTGCAACCTTCCTCGGTCGCGCCTTTGGCGATTTTCAACTTCTGGCAGACTTAGCCGCGCCTGTCAACTAATCGCGTCCAGACCATCACGCAACCGCTGCATATGGCGCTCACGCTGGGGGAGGTTCCCGTGCCAAATCGCCTGATCCTCCAGTACCACCCGTTGCAGGACCGGCTTGCTTGAGCTTGGCACCTCTGCCCACAACTCGCGGAACTCGGCCTGCGGATCAAAGCCGTCAGTCGTCCTGATGCCCACCATTGCCGCCAGTGGATCGCGGTCAGGATAGCCCTCAGCCGCGCGGGCAAGGCGCTCGGCCGCCAGAAGCTGCGTTGCGCTCAGCTCTTCCTTGCGAGCGTAGATCTGCACCCACGTCTGACGGCGCTTGCGTTTCCCACCAGTGCGCACTTCCCGACCAGTGTAGTTGTCTTCGGCGGTCGCAGGCTCGGTGCACAGACGCACCTAATTGGCCGGACCTTCTGCGCCCTTATCCCAAGCGGGCAGCTTCACCGGTACTGCCTTGGCCTTGCGTTCCTTGCGGGTGCGGAATGTCATCGCGTTCATGCTCTTTTGCTGTCTCTGTGGTGTGTGGTTTTAGGCGGGCCTTATTGGCCCTTCTCCGCGGCCTCGCGCCTATACTTCTGCGCGGCTATGTTGCATAAATCGTTCAGGATTCAGTGTTTTAGGTGAATCTGTTACGCTGCCAGCATGAGCTATCCTTCAAAGCCCCGCTATAAGACGAGCAACTTGCGTGCCTACAATCAAGCATTGAAGCGTCGGGGTTCTCTGACCGTATGGTTTGATATGGGCATGGAGTGGGAAGCCACTCTTACCGGCAAGCGGGGCCGACAGCAGACCTACAGCGACGCGGCCATTCAAGCCTGCCTGACCCTGAAGGTTCTTTTTGGGCTACCCCTGAGACAGACCACAGGCTTCATGGAAAGCCTATTGGCGCTTTCCGGTTTATCCTGGTCGGTTCCCGACTTTAGCACTGTAAGCGTTCGCTGTCTGGCACGTAGTCTCAGGTTGCCGGCTTGAAGTTCCACGGCAAAAGCTCGGCAATCCTGCTCTGGGGATGCCCCTTTGCGATCGCGCTCAAGGTGGCGTTGAGATAAGCGAATGGCTCGACGCCGTTGATTTTGCAGGTCTCGATCAGTGAGGCGATGCGGCCCCAGGCGACGCCGCCTTCATCGTGACCCGCGAAGAGGGCATTTTTTCGATTCAATGCAATGGGCCGCATGAGATTTTCGACGCGATTGCTGTCGATCTCGACACGGCCGTCGGTCAGGAAGGTCTGCAGGCCTTCCCAATGGTTATAGGCCAGTTTTTCGCCCAAGCGCGACTTGGCCGAGATCTTGCGGCGTTGCAGTTGTAGCCATTCGCCGAATGCCGCGACCTGAGGTGCGGATAGTCTTTGGTCTGGTGAGACCCCGCGGATATCGGCCTCGACGGCATAGAATTCGGCAATACGGCGCAGGCCTTCGGCTGCAATCTCGGAGCCGTCCTTATCAAAGACTTCCTTCAGCTTGCGGCGCGCGTGTGCCCAACAATGGGCCGCGCGAATGGGCGCGCCGCCTTTGCGGGTGGCTTTGGTCAGACGGTTGTAACCGGTGTAGCCATCAATCTGCAGGATACCGTTAAAGCCGGTGAGGAAAGCCTCCCCATGCTCGCCGGAGCGTCCCGGTGCATAAGAATAGACCACTCCGGGCGGGTCATCCCCGCCCCAAGCCCGATCATCGCGGGCCAGCGCCCAGAGATAGCCGGTTTTGGTGGTTCCTCTTCCCGGATCGAGGACGGGGGCCGTCGTTTCGTCCATGAAGAGCTTCATGGACCGCTTCAGCTCCTCTGCCAACCGATCCACCAGGGGAGCCAGATGGAAAGCGGCTTTACCCACCCAATCGGCAAGCACCGCGCGGTGCAAATCCAGCCCATTGCGGGCAAGGATCTGGCTTTGGCGATAAAGTGGCAGGTGATCGGCATATTTTGAGACCAGCACATGGGCGATCGTGGTCTCGGTGGGCAGGCCCTGCGGCAACCAGATGCGCAGGGGCCGGAGCCTGCACCACACCGTCAGTGCAGGCGCGGCAGGCATATTTGGGCCGCAGTGTGACGATGACCCGCAGCTGCGCGGGCGCGATATCCAGCCGCTCGGCTCGCGGTCTTCGCCGATCTTATGCATCTCGCCACACCCGCAGGGGCAGATCAGGCTGTCAGGCTCGATGATCTGAACGATCCGTGGCAGTTCGGCAGGCAGATTGCCGATGGTGCGTTTAATGGCGGGTTTGGCATGCGTGACGGCGGGATCAGATGTGATGCCCCGCTGAACCTTGGCCTCTTCCACTTCGGCCAAAGCGATGGACAGATCCTCGAAGGCCAGTTGGCGCTCGTCCTCAGACAGCTTCTCGGACCGTTTACCACGCAAAGCATGGTTCAGCTCAGCGATCAGATGTGCCTGACGGCGGGTGATCTCCTTGAGGTCCGCCACTTGTGCCAGCAATGCCTCAACGGCCGCACGCTCCGATGCAGGGATGGCCGAGAGGTTGAGGGTTGGCGCCTTTGACATGGCCGGACGATATCGGAAATGATCAATAAAATCACGTAAAATCAGATTATTGATGCCAAATTCTACTCTGCCAGTGCAGGCGCTTTAACCTCCAGAGGTCGAACCTTGCGCCAATCCAATCCTGCAAACAAAGCTTCAAACTGCGCACGGTTGAGCGTCATCACCCCATCGCGCACCGCGGGCCAGACGAAGCCATTTGCCTCCAGCCGTTTATAGGCCATCACCAGGCCAGATCCGTCCCAGAACAGAAGCTTCAGCCGATCCGACCGCTTCGAGCGAAAGACAAACACCGTCCCCGTGAACGGCGCTTCGCGCAGCACGTTCTGGGCCAAAGTGGCAAGGCCGTCATGGCCTTTACGGAAGTCGATCGGACGCGTGGCAATCAGAATCCGCATTCCTTGCGTGGGTATCAGCATGCCAGCGCACCAACCGCTTGGGCAATCTCCGCGATCCGCACGGCCGAGGTATCTCCGGCCAGTTCGATAGTGACGCTGCCCGATAGGATACGGATAGGAGCAAGCGCGGACGGCGCGACCACAGGGGCCATATCCTGCACCACAAGCGGGGCGAATAAAGGCTCCACCTCATCACTCGGCCGCGCCGGTAAAACCAACTGGCCGCTCTTGGCCAATCGCCGCCAGCCTGACAATTGGTTGGGCTGAACGCCGTATCGTCGTGCAACCTCACCCACAGTGGCACCATCTTCAAGCGTCTCCGCCACGATCCGCGCCTTCACCGCTGAAGGCCAACGACGATGCCCAGACGCAAACACATCCACACCCAATAATGTGAGAAACGCATTTTGTGCAAACATTGCGAAACGCACTCCCTTCAAACAATGGGAGAACGCCTCGCAGCTATATCTGCAGCAGACAATGTGGGAGCCAGCGAACCCTTACTTAGCACTCTGAGCCTGCGCCAAAGCACATTGAAGGTCGCCATCCCATATCGCCGCAAAGACAGCTTACACCTCTTGATCGACAGCACGGGGATCAAGGTGGAGAGAGAAGGTGAGTGGCAGCGTCGTAAGCACGGCGGCTCCAAACGCCGCATCTGGCGTAAAATCCACATCGCCGTAGATGAACAAACACTGGAGATCCGTGCGCTTGAGGTCACATCCAGTGCCGTCGGTGACGCGCCCGTCCTCCCGGACTTGCTCGCCCAGATCGCGCCGCAAGAGGCGATCCACTGTGTAACAGCAGATGGTGCCTACGACACCAGAGCCTGTCACGATGCCATCGCCGCAAGAGGTGCCGTCGCGATCATACCGCCTCGCAAAAATGCCCGCTTATGGAAGCCCATAACGGTTGGAGCCAAGGCGCGTAACGACGCCCTTGAGACGTCCAAGCGTCTTGGGCGTGCACTCTGGCGCAAATGGAGCGGATATCACCGCCGCAGCCGTGTGGAGGCCAAGATGAATTGTATCAAGCTACTCGGTCAACGGCTCATGGCAAAAGCATTCGATAGGCAGGCCGCAGAAGTCCAGATCCGCGCTGCCATCCTTAACCGCTTCACAGCGCTCGGCACGCCAGCGACATCCCGCGTTGCATAAATAGCGGGCGCATGAGGGGAAGCTTACTCAAACGCCAAGTTGTGCAACACAGCCCAGCTTGGCGATAATACGCTGGCGCAAATTATCCTGGGGGATGTCCTGCAGGTGACGACGCACGTCCCGCATGACCCGGCCAGTGTATCCTTTCAGCCTCTTCAGAGCTTTACGCATGCGCTTGAACTGTTTTGCATGGGCATATCGGCCCACTTGCAAGGCAAGACGTGGCGACAGCCGTGTATAGGATTGGCGCAAGACGATCCCAGCCTCCTGCGCTAAGGCGACCAGCTGGCTGCGGGCGCGATCGAGCAGCCGCGACTCCGTGGGATGGGCAATCGCCTTCTCCATCACCGTCGTATCGACTGCCACCCGTGTGAGGCTGCCGGGGTTGATGGCCCCTGCGATCTGCCCCGCACGGATCGTTTGTGTCAGCAGCCACTCCACGCCTTCCTCGCCAATCCGGCCGCGCCAGCGGGTCAAAGACGAGGGATCAATCGGCGAGCGGTGCTGAAAGAACACCTCGCCGGTGAAATGCTGGTAATAGGGGTTCTCGACCCAGCGCGCCACAACCGCCTCATCCGACAGCCGATAGGCATGCTGAAGGTAGAGCAGTCCCGCCACTAGTCGCGGCGGTGTCGCGGGGCGGCCGCGGTGGGACGGAAAGAAGCCAGACCATTCCCGCTCGAACACCTCCCAGTCGATCATACACGCAAGTTTCACCAGCTCATGGCGCGGATCGATCAAATCGACCAAGCGCGGCCGCAAGAAGTCATCTTGTTCTTCAATGCGAGGACGGTGCTTCATGGCCAGAACCGAAATTGCAGGATTTCGAATTAGATTATTCGAAATCCTGCAATAGAACGCGAAAATAATCACTATGATTTTGTATGAAATCAGTTATTTGAGGATTATTCAGACCGAACTGTATAAGGCTGCTAAACAGGAAGCAGATCAATTGCTCAAAGAACAAGCCCCCGCTCAAGCGGCACATCCCGTATGCGCAAAGCCGCTTGACTAGGACGGTCCCGTTACCGAAGTCCTGACCCTATGCAACAGAGCCGCGCGTCAATTTAGTTTATGGCAGGAAAATTCTATGTTAGCTGCTCACGAAGATACCGCTGCATTTGTTCGAAATCGAGCGGCCGCGCGTAAAGGAAACCCTGACCCTCGTCACATTTGAGCGCGACAAGGGTCGTCTGTTGTTGCTCGGTCTCTACGCCTTCGGCAACAACGACTTTGCCCAGAGACTTGCCAAGGCTAATGATGAGCCCCGCAATCTCCGCATCCAAGTCTGGCTTCGAGATGAAACTTCGGTCAATTTTAAGCTTGTCGATTGGCAAACTTCTCAGATAAGCGAGATTGGAATAGCCCGTTCCGAAGTCGTCCAGCGCAATCGAAAATCCCATACTGTTCAGAAGCTCGAGCTGTATGCGGATCGAGTCGCTCGAATCTACCAATATACCTTCAGTAATCTCCAGTTCAAAGCGTGTGGCGCTCAGATCGTGAGCACGTAGGATGTCCCCGAGTTGCGCGGAGATGTCAGTTCTCTTAAGGCTGGCGGGTGAAAGATTAACCGCAATTCTAAAATCGGAAGAGAAGCCGGACGCCAAGAAAACCAGATGCTCACAGACCTTGCGAAAAACAATTAGTGTCAAGTCATCAATGAGCCCCGTCCTTTCGGCGATTTGAATAAATTGATCCGGATATATCAGTCCATTGCCGCCAACAAGACGTACCAGCGCCTCAAAGCCGACCACCCTTCCGTCAGGCAAGGACACCTTCGGTTGATAGTGGACAACAAAGCGATTGTCTCTAATCGCAGCACGTAATTCCATCTCTTGTGCAGCGCGCATCTTTGCTTCAGTGTTAAAGGCGCTTTGATGGAATCTGAAGCCGTTTCGACCATCACGCTTTACCTCGTACAGAGCGGCATCTGCCGCCGCCATCAACTCGGCAAAATCGGTTCCATCGGTCGGGCAAATGCTGATACCAACGCTAATCCCAATATTTGCTATGCATTCGGCCGACGGGAGCCAGATGGGCTCAGCACAGGATTCAACAATTTTGTGCGCAATCTCTGACGCATCTTGCGCACTAGTCCCAGGGGGCGCAAGAAGGGCAAACTCATCACCGGACCACCTGCACACCGTCAGAGTGCCCCCTGCCAAAGCGTTTAACCGCATCGCTATTGCCTTGAGGACATCGTCACCGGCTTGGTGACCATGCACATCGTTGACCAACTTGAACCGATCGAGGTCGCAGAAAAAAATTGCGCTACTTTCCCCTCGAGAAGTTGCCGAATCTATTGAAAATGTGGCTTGCTCTCGGAATAGAATACGATTTGCCACGCCGGTAAGTGAGTCAAAATGGGCAAGATATGCCAATTGATTGGCCATAGCTCTTTGCTGCGTGACATCGTGGAACACCAATACAGCGCCTACAATTTCGTTTTGGCTGCTACGTATAGGCGCCGCGGAGTCCTCAATAGCAACAGTTTCTCCGGTGCGAGTTATTAACCTGCAATCTGGTTCAAGGAAAACGACGTTTCCATTTTCTAATGCGCGCTTAACCGGACAACTGATCGAATTCCCGACCCTGTCTATCACTTTGAAAATAATGTGCGCATCCTGCCCGCGCGCATCATGGTCAGACCATCCAGTTATGCGCTCGGCCGCCGGGTTCAAGAATGTAGCCCGACCTTGGGCATCAAAAGTTATTACAGCGTCGCCAATTGACTCCAATGTGACACGTGAAAGCTCATGTTCCCGATGCAGTTTCTCTTCTGCCGCTTGCCTGTCAGAAATATCTTGGATTTGCGAAACGAAATATTCAACGGCATGTTCAGAATTTCGAACCGCTGAAACTGACAGGATGCCATGGGCAACCACTCCATCCTTACGGATGTAGCGTTTTTCTATTGAGTATGATTCTTCTTTCCCATCTAGGAGCTTGTGGAGATTATCTAGATCGGCAAATAGATCTTCTGGATGCGTGATGGCCTGAAAATCCAGAGCTTTCAGCTCTTCTGCAGAGTATCCAAGCATTCTGCTAAGAGCGTCATTGGACCGCAAAAAGGCACCATTCGGTGAGACTATAGCCATGCCGACTGCAGTTGAATTAAAGGCGCGGGCAAAAATTTCATTCGCAACGAAGACTTCTTTTTTCAGCCGTGTCTCTTCCGTGGTATCCCAGATGAAGAGATGCAATCCCTCAACCTGACCTTCGCTGTTCACATGGGGTATGTAATTCGCAACCGACGACCCGACGCGACCATTGAAGGTAAACTCACGCTTATATGAGACAGTTTCTCCCTTCAGTGCGGCGATCAGATGCGGGCGATCTTTTTCAAGAACATGGCTCGGCACAATGTCAAGCAAATTGCACCCGGAAAAGTCGCGCGCTAAATCCCCAAGCCATTCAGCGCCCATTTCATTGTGATATGAAACGGTAAGATCAGGTGTCATGTATCCATATATAAAGGGAGCGCTAGACAGCGCCCCAAGCAATGCGTCAAGGTTTTTCTGAAATGGCATCGTTTCGAGGCGTTGGGATATCTAGAGCAAGAATCAGCAACGGTCCGCCAGAAAAGCGTAACGCCACTTTAACAATAGCCGTTAGACACGATGCATTCAAGAGCACTGCGGATCACCATTTCAAGAATCCTACGGGCGGGGTTACGCGGCGTCAGCCTGCATTAAAAGGGTGAAGTTCTTTCTTTGACAACTGTATCGCTCAGGTCGAGAGGGCAGGAAGTGTGCCGCACCGCGCGCGGATGACCGCTTTCCTGGGTTTGCTGCGGTCGTCATGCCGCACCGCCGTCAGACCGCTTCCCGCCCAAAGAAGACCATAATACTTGGCTGATAATCCGGTCTTACGGTGCATGCACTCTAATGATGCAAGTCATCCGTCTATATTATTTTGCGTCGCAAGGGCGATAGGTAGCCATACACATGGTCTAGGAGCGTGCGAGACGCATCAGGGAGAGATGGTCGTACAGATTTCTGCGGGAAAATTTGCGCGTGCGGTCTTCTATAGCATGGGTGTAGGCTGTTCCAAAGCAGACTGTAACGACCCAGTGAATTCCTGCTCATGCTATAGTGGAGACAAATAGCGAT
>DALYSR010000150.1:0-9118 GCA_031991825.1 Paracoccaceae bacterium | reverse complement strand
TGTTTCAAGCAGATTGATGGGATCGGTGCCGTTGCCTTTGCCCCAGATGCCGTGGTGGCCCATATTCATGCCGTTGTCGCCGGTAAAGATCACCACCGTGTCTTCGCTTGCGCCCATCTCATCGAGCTTGGCCAACAGGCGGCCGATCTGGCGGTCCATTCCACGAATGGCGGCGGCATATCCTGACAGCACTTGCCGCCGCTTTTCTGCATCCTGCGGATAGGCGGCGTGGTCGTAAATATCGGGGTGCATCGGATCATGCGGGATCGACGGAAAATCGCAATGCGGCCAAAAGGCAGCCACATCCTCGGGCTGGTGCTGGTCAAGGCCCCACGGCGCGTGCGGGGCGGTAAAGTTGACGTTCAGATACCACGGTTGGTGCGCGGTCTGCGTGTCAAGAAACTCTATCCCGGCATCTGCGATGATATCGGTCAGATAGCCCTGATGCGGGCGAAGGTGGCCATCCTCGACCATCTGCGGATTTCGATAGCTGCCGCCGCCAGTCGGGAAGGCACGCCAGAAATCAAAGCCGCGATGCGGTGTGCCGCTTGCCCCAAGGTGCCATTTCCCAGCCAGACCACAGCGATACCCTGCCTCTGACAGCAGTTCGGCGATGGTCGGGAAGCCATCGAGATAATCGATCATCGTCTGATGAAAGTCGGTTTCGAGAACCGAGTTGCCGGCCCGCAGCCAGTCATGCACCCCATGCGCTGAAGGGATGCGCCCGGTCATGATCGAGGCGCGCGCAGGCGAACACACCGGCGACACGCAGTAAAGCTGGTTGAACCGCTTTCCCATCCGCGCCAACCGGTCAAGGTTGGGCGTGTCAAGCTCGGGCGTCCCCGCATGCCCCATGGCCCACGCGCCCTGGTCGTCCGAAATCACCAGAAGAATATTCGGACGGCGTCCCGAAGTGTCCGAACTCATCCTTGCGGCTCCAGTCGACCGCCTGTTTCCAGACTGAACACATGAACCTTTTCTGGCGCGATCGTCACCGCCAAGGCTTGGCCTTCGCGCAGATGGTTGCGTTCACGCAGCGATGCAATGACCCGCGCGCCTGGAATATTGATGGTGATCATCTCCTCGGCGCCCGTCGGTTCAACCAGATCGACGATCCCGCGAATGCCGGAATCGGCCAGCGCGACATGCTCGGGGCGCAGACCGATCGTTACCTGACGATGCGGCTGGAACATCCCGCCAAGTGGCACGCGGACGCCTGCATCATTCACGAAGATGCGGCCTGTGTCGTCGATCCGGCCGTCGATAAAATTCATTCCCGGTGAGCCGATGAACCCTGCGACAAACTTATTCTTCGGACGATCGTAAAGATCGGTTGGGCTGCCGTATTGCTCCAGCCGTCCTTCCGACATCACGGCGATCCGGTCTGCCATGGTCATCGCCTCGATCTGGTCATGGGTCACATAGACCGTCGTGGTGCCCAGTTCGTTCTGAAGTTTCTTGATCTCGCCCCGCATCTGAACGCGCAACTTGGCGTCAAGGTTCGAAAGAGGTTCGTCAAAGAGATAGACTTTCGGCGTGCGGACAATGGCACGCCCCATCGCAACCCGCTGCCTCTGGCCACCCGAGAGATGCCGCGGAAAACGATCCAGATAGGGCGTCAGCCCCAACTTGCCAGCGGCCACGGCGACCTTTTGGGCAATTTCGGCCTTGGGCCGTTTGGCGATGCGCAGATGAAAGCCCATATTTTCGGCCACGGTCATGTGCGGATAAAGCGCATAGTTCTGGAACACCATCGCAACATCACGCTCTGACGGGCGAGAGCGGCTGATGTCCGCGCCGTCCATCAGGATTTCCCCGCTGTCCACCGTTTCAAGGCCAGACAACATTCGCAACGATGTAGACTTCCCGCAACCGGAAGGGCCGACAAGCACAACGAACTCTCCGTCCTTGATCGGCAGGTTGAGGCATTCTACGGCGGCGCGCGGCGTCCCTGCAAAATGGCGAGAGATATTCTTGAATTCGATCGTAGCCATTGGTCGTGATCCTTTATTTATCCGCGCCTAAGGTCATGCCCTCGATGATCTGCCGACCAAGCCACAGGTAAACGGCAAGCACTGGCAGAACGAGAATGCAGACACCGGCAAACAGTCCGCCCCAGTTGGCGTTGTTGTATTGCATGGTCTTCATGAAATTTAGCAGCGCCACCGACAGCGTGACCCGGTCATCCGTTTGCAGAAACACCAGCGCAAAGATCGTTTCGTTCCAATGCGCGATCATGTTCAGGATCGTCAACGTCACGATGCCAGAGCGCGCCAGCGGCAGCATGATGATCAAAAACGTCTGCGTTGCCGTGGCGCCATCCAGCGTTGCCGCCTCTTCCAGTTCGGCCGGCAGGCTGCCGAAGAAACCGGTCAGGAAGAACACCGCGAAGGGCAAGGATGTAGCAACATACAGCAGCCACAATCCCCACAGCGAGTTTACCAATCCGAACTGGCTCATGATCGCATAGAGCGGAAGGATCACCAACTGCGCCGGGATTCCGATGCCCAGGGCAAAATACATCGTGAAAGGCCCAGCACTCATTACCCGAAAACGACTGAGCGCATAGGATGCCGGCGCCGCAATGGCGATGGTCGCGACCGCCGTGCCAAGCGTCAGCAAGACGGTGTTCAGCACCGATTGACCGAAGTTGCCCCCGTTCCAGGCTATGGCGTAATTGTGCCACTGCAGAGTTTCGGGCCAGTTCCAAGGAACATCGAAAATCTCGGATGAGGTCTTGAGCGAGGACATCATCATCCAGAACAGTACAAAGCCATTGAAAGCGACGAACAGCCAGACCAGCGGAACGCCCACCAGTTTGATCGGGCCAATGCGATCCGTCATAGAGGTCGTTCCTGCGGCCTTTCCTGCGGCCGTTCTAGCGGGAACCTTGGTCGGGATGGTAGGATGCGTGTCGGACATCTGCTTCCCTTTCAGAACTGAAGCGTTTCGCGGCGCATCAGGCGGCGCAGCAGGACCACAAGGACGATCACAAGGATAAGCATGACCACCGCACTAGCAGAGGCCGTGCCATATCGTGGCGTGCCTTCGCCCGAAAACGCCTCTGCATAGGAATAGAGCGCCGTGTTCCAGGTCTTGACAGACGGCAGGAAACCAACGGCCCCCGCAAAAGCCAGGATGAATTCGAAGATCTTGATGGAGCTGATCGTCCACAAGACGGCGGCAATCCCAAAGACTTCCCACATCAGCGGCAGCGTCACGAAGCGAAACTGCTGGAATGTGCCGGCTCCCGCCAGCGCGCAATCCTCATATAGGTGCTTGGGGATCCGGTCCGCACCGGCCATGAGGATCGTGGTGTAAAAGCCGGTCGAAACCCATATCAGACCGATCATGACGACATTAATCATCATGTTTTCATTCAGCCATTGCGGTGGATTATTGACCCCAGCGAGCATCAGGAACCGATTGATCAGCCCGTCCCCCTGAAACATGAAACCCCAAAGGATGGCAACCACGACGCCCGACAGGATGTTGGGGAAGAAGATCACCGCGCGGACAAACCCGCGCCCCATCATGTCACGTAGGACCATCATCGTCCCGAAGCTGAGCAGGAAGGTCGCGCCCCCTACCAGAAAAAGGATCTTGAGTGTGTTGATGAACGACGTATGAAAGATCGGATCAAGCCACAGACGGCGATAGTTGCGGATGCCGACCCATTCCATCGCGCCGGCGCCAGCCCATTTGTGAAAGCTGATCCAGATTGTGCCGATGGCAGGCACGACAAAGAAAACAGTATAAAGGATCACTGCGGGCGCTATGAACCACCAGTAAACCTTCCTTTGTTCCTGTTTGACAGGTGAAACCATAATCCTCGGTCCAATTGGTGACGGGCTCGACAAAGCCGTTGCAAATGCACAAAAGTCAGGCGGGCCAGCGCCAAGCAGGACGGTCACTGGCCCCTGACTGATTGTGGGGAAACAGAACTTAGTCGTTCAGTTCCCAGTACTGAACGGTTTGTTCCACAAGCTTGTCTTGGAACTTCTGTGCGTCGATCTGGCCGAAGATCAACTCATTCACCAATGGCGTCAGCACCTTGGTCGTGTAGTCGGCATTGTGGGTGTTGACGTCGTCATACGAGTTATGCGTCATGTCCCCGGCGCTCAGGCTTGCATAGGCCGGCTGAAGGACCGGATCTACCGCGATACCTGCGCGCGGCACGATCACCTTGGCTTCTTCGGCAAGCCGCGCCAGGAATTTTTCCTGCATGAAGAAGGCGACGAATTTTTCTGCCTCCTCCGCATCCGGCCCGTTCTTGGCGATCGAGAAGCCAATAACGCCTGCCTCGTTTGTCACGACCGAACCTTCGCCCACCAGCGGCATCGGGAAGGACATCGGCTTGGCACCGGCCGGCATGAACTCGGCCGTCTCGCGCGGAAGCCAGGTTCCGTTGAACATGAAGTCGGCCTTACCCGACGCCCATTGTTGTTGCTGGGCTGGCCATTTTGACGAATCATAGCCGGTCGCAAAGAAACCCGCATCGACAAGTTGCTTGATTTGCTGCGCCGTTGTCAGGATCGCGGGATGCTTCAGCGCCTCGCCGGTGCGATCCTCGATCATGGCATTCAGCTTGCCAGGCCCAAGATGACGTACGGCGATCTCGGTGAAATAGTAAAGGTTGTAGAACCCGATATCTCCGTCCTGCGCGATCACCTGGCCGCCCGCGTCCTTGCGCGTCTGGAACAGGGCAATCAAGTCATCCCAGGTTTTCGGCTCGTTGCCGACAAGCTCGGGCATGCGTGCGGCATCGTACCACCAGGCGGCACTCAGCAGGATGTAAGGCACCATCCAGCTCTTGCCATCCTTCACCACAGCCGGCTTCACGTTCGACAAGAGCGCAGCCTCGACAGTGATGCCTTCACCAGGGACTTCCATTGTGTAAATGGCGTCGGTGGTGGCCTCGCTATCCGTTGTCACAAGTGCTGAATAGATCTTGCGGCGCTCGCCATCCACCAAGGTGAAGGGCGTCGTGCGCGAGTTCAGCGTCGGCCCGATTTTTTTCTGGATGTCACGTCCAACCCATTGCACATCCACCGTGATTCCGGTCTCGGCGGTGAAGGCCTCTATTGCGTCAGCCAGCACCTTTTGCTGCGGCTCGCCCTCATTCCACATTGACCAGTAAGTAAAGCTGCCTTCCGCGTGCGCCGCGCCAACGCAAGTGCTTGCGAGCAAGGCCGCCAGAAACAAAGTCCTCTTCATCTCGTGTCCCCCCTAAGACTTACCCAGCGATATCGCTAAAAAAGTAGTTTAGCAAGTATTTTGAATCCTATTTTGTAGTTTATTGAATTGTTTTAACATTAATACGGTAGTTTTATAAATAGACTTGCAAGGGATGTAGTTATATGAATAAAACAGACTGAAGCGGGAGGTGTCCGAAATGGCCGAGCTGGAAAGTGTAGTTCAGAGAATTGCGAATGATCGTGACGGCCTGTCGCGGGCGTTTCGGCAGATCGCGGATTTCCTGCAAGAGGAGCCTCGGGCCTTCATCAGCAGTCCGATGCGGGCTCTCTCCGATCGCATTGGCGTGAGCGAGCCAACGCTGATCCGCTTCGCCCGGCACTATGGTTATCAGGGCCTGCCAGACCTGCGGCTGGCCTTTGCCATGTCCCTGGCCACGCGTGATGTGTCGGCTTCGGCCGAGCTGGAGCCCCGTCTGAAAGACAAGGAAGTGGTGAACCGGCGTGCAAAGCGGGCCATCGCGGCCCGGGCCGCAGAACTGACCGCGGCCGATCACTCGCTGTTGCTCGATTCCGGCTCGACAGTTCAGTTTATGGCCGAAGCCCTGATCGACGCGGCGGGCAAGGTCATCATGACCACCAGTCTGAACGCCGTTCTGGCCTTGCGAAACTCTGACCAGCATCGGCTCATGATGCCTGGCGGGCTGGTGCGGCGGAACGCCTTGGCGCTCGCCGGTCGCCTGGCGGAATCCGCACTAAGCGAAATGACCTTCGATACCCTGTATCTGGGCGCCGACACATTGCACCCCGACCATGGAATCTCGACCTATAGCGAGGAGGAAGCTCATTTGAACCGTGCCATGATCCGCGCAAGCAAGCGGGTCGTCGCGCTGGTCGATGCGACCAAGTTCAAGGGCCCTGCCCTGCATCACATCTGCGATTTGTCCGAAGTGGACATTATCGTGTCCGATACCAGTCTGCCCCCCAACATCTGCGCGGCCATCGAGTCCACCACGACGCGACTGATCCTGGCAGACAGTGCAGACACTGAACAGAAATCTGGAGAGACGCCGTGACTGAAACCTTCTTGACCGAGCGCGAAATCGCAAACCAACCCGCCATCTGGGATGCATGGTCAGATGTGCTTCCAGACATCGCCGCAGAGACGCGCAGCTGGATCGCAGAGCGCAGGCCGGACGAGATCTGGCTTTGCGGTGCTGGAACATCGGCATTCATTGCCGACTCGCTCGCTGTTTCACTTGATCGTCGGCTATGCGGCATTCCGCTGCGAAATGTTGCAACGACCGACCTTGTCGCGCGCGCCCATGATTTTTTCCGTCCCGCTCTAAGGCCACTTGTCATATCCTTCGGCCGCAGTGGAAACAGCTCTGAAAGCATTGGCACGCTTGACCTTTTGGACCGGCTGGCCCCCGATGCAGACAGGTTGAACATCACCTGCAACAGCGAAAGCGTCCTTGCAAAGCGGACCTCGAATGGCAGTGGCCAGCAACGTGTTATTTGCCTGCCAGACGCCTGCCACAATGCAGGCTTCGCGATGACCTCAAGCTATACCACCATGCTCCTGACGGCTCTCGCTTGCCTTGACGACACGCCGGTCACTGAAGTCGCCACGCGCCTCAAAGGTCTGGCCGCAGTTGCCCGTCAGCTTTTGGAACATCCCTTGTCCGACAGACGGCCTGAACGCGTGGTTTTCCTTGGCTCTGGCGCCTATCGGGGAACGGCGCGGGAATCGGCGCTGAAGGTTCTGGAGCTGACTGCGGGGCGCGTTGTCACATCTTGGGACAGCACGCTTGGTTTTCGCCATGGACCAAAGGCGATCATTGACGATCAGACGGCGGTTTATGTCTTCCTTTCTTCTGACGCCGTGACCCGGAATTATGATCTCGACATCGCAAACGAGATCAAAGCGCAGTTCCCGACGGTTCCCGTAACCACGATCGGTGCGCCGCTGACGGGCAGCGCCAGCCCCGATATTGCGCTTGGCACCGGCCTTGATGATGCTTGGAACACAGCCGTTGCGGTTATTCCGGCACAACGTCTGTCCGTGCTTTGGTCGAAATCGCTGAACCTGAATGTGGATGACCCGTTTGAGGGACGCAACCTGACCCGCGTGGTGTCAAATGTCCGTCTTTACGCCTGAGGCCGGGCTGGCCATTGCAGGGGGAATTGATCTTGGTGGAACCAAGATCGAATCCTCGCTGTTCGATGCTGGCATGAATGTGCTGGCCTCGCGCCGCCGCGGCACCCCGGGCGGGACCTATGCCGAACTTCTGGATGCGCTGCAGGGTGAAGTGGCATGGCTGCGCGACACCGGCGCGCGCCATGATCTGCCTGTGGGGATCGGCATACCCGGACTGGTCGATCCATCGACTGGCATTTCCCTTGCGGCAAATCTGGCTGCGAATGGTCATCCGCTTGCCCGTGATTTGGCGGCGCGGGCGGGTGGGCGGATCATTTCGGCGAATGACTGCAAATGCTTTGCCCTGTCCGAGGCGCAGGGCGGCGCCGGACAGGGCTTTCGCCGCGTGTTCGGCCTGATCCTTGGCACGGGGCTAGGCGGTGGAGTGTGTCAGGATGGGCGGCTGGAACTGGGCCTGAATGGCCTGCCGGGCGAAATTGGCCATTATGCCCTGCCCGCGCATGTGGTTGCCGCCCATAAGCTGCCTTTGGTAGCCTGCGGTTGCGGTCGCGTCGGCTGCACCGAAACGCTCATTTCAGGGACCGGCCTTGCTCGACTGGCACAGGCCGTTCTGGGCGAAGCTCGTTCTGCGCCGACTCTTGCCGCCGCGCCCGAAGACCCTGACAATGCGCATGTCCTTGGCATCTGGACCCAGCTCGCAGCTGAACTTGTACATACAATTCAGCTTCACATCGATCCTGACTGCATCATCCTTGGCGGCGGGCTTTCCAACATTGAAGGCCTTGAAAAGCGGCTTGCTTCTGCGGTCGACGAAATCTCTCTTGCATCGGTTCGGCGACCCACAATCCTGAAACCCATTTTCGGAGACAGCAGCGGCGGACGTGGCGCCGCATTGCTGGCTCTGCAAGACGAAAGGCTCTGATTGATGACCCTGCTCACTGATCTCGTTGCGCGAAACCGCGCTGGCACCGCTATTGCGATGGCGTCGGTCTGTTCGGCGCATCCGGACGTGCTCTGCGCGTCGCTGCTGTTGGCCCAGGAAAAAAATCGTCCCATTTTGATCGAGGCGACAAGCAACCAGGTCAATCAGTTCGGTGGTTATACGGGCATGAAGCCCGCCGACTTCATTGCTCATGTCAAGGGGCTGGCCACCAAACTGAATGTCGATCCCAGCCTGGTGGTCTTTGGTGGTGACCATCTTGGCCCCCAGGTCTGGAGGGCAGAAAACGCAGAAAGCGCAATGGCCAAGGCGTGTGATCTTATGCGCGCATATGTTGAGGCGGGGTTTACCAAGATCCACCTCGATTGTTCCGAAGGCTGTCTGGGTGAGCCGGCACAGGTTGATGATGATCTTTGTGCGATCCGCGCCGCCACTCTCGCAGCCGTCTGCGAGGCGCATGCCCCCGACCCAAGCTCTCTTTGCTATGTGGTTGGCACTGAGGTCCCACCGCCAGGCGGTGCTCGTGCCGACGAGGCCGGCCAGACGATTGCGCCAACCCGCCCCGACCACGCGCGTCACACATTGGACCGCTGTCATGCAGCTTTCCACGATGCGGGTCTCGGGGAGGCATGGGACCGTGTGATTGGTCTGGTCGTTCAGCCTGGTCTTGAATTCGCGCCAACCCATATCGATCATTTCGACCGGTCCGCGCCCGATCTCCTTTCTGCTGCGCTGTCCGACACCCCGAATATCGCCTTTGAGGCGCATTCAACCGACTATCAGAACGATGCTGTCTTCCCTGATCTTGCACGACGCCATTTC
>DALYSR010000149.1:0-9250 GCA_031991825.1 Paracoccaceae bacterium | reverse complement strand
GCAGTTGATTTCGGAAACCCCGCAAGAGGTGCGCTTGGGCGTGGCGGGCCAAGTCCTGCTGATCTTGGACGGCAATCCCGCCTTCAAGCCGCTTGATCCGCGTGAGGCGGGCCTGTTCCACACCGCTTTCCTGATGCCCGACCGCGCCGATTTGGGCAAATGGCTTGGCTATGTGGTTGAAAACAAAGTGCCGATGCAGGGCGCATCCGATCACCTTGTCAGCGAGGCGCTTTATCTTGCCGACCCCGAAGGCAACGGGATCGAGGTCTATACCGACCGCCCCACCAACCGCTGGCGCGATGCCAAGGGTGACATCAAGATGTCGACCGATCAGCTTGATATGCAAGACCTTTTCAATTCCGCCAATGGCGAGAAATGGGCGGGCTATCCGGAAAATGGTTCGATCGGCCATGTCCATCTGCAAGTCGGCTCGACCGAAATGGCGGACCCTTTCTATCAAGGTGTGATCGGTATGGAGATCACGGCGAAATATCATGGCGCCAGCTTCTACGGTTCGGGCGGCTATCACCATCAATTGGCAGGCAATATCTGGAACAGCCGTGGTGCAGGCGCACGCAATGACATGATGGCCGGTTTGGGCAATTTCGAATTGATCGCCCGTGACACTGTGATTGAAGACGCCATTCTTGAAACGGCAGAGCGTACGGGCGCTCAGATCACCGCGGGCACCGGTTTTGCTGTGTTGCAAGACCCTTGGGGCACGCAAATCGTGCTTAAACGCTAAGGAGGCGCAGATGTTGGTTGATGGAAAATGGACCACCACGTGGCAACCTGTGCAGGCCAAGGATGAAAAGGGTGGCTTCGTGCGGCAAAGCTCGCACTTTCGCAACTGGGTTACCCCCGATGGCGCAGCAGGGCCGACGGGCGAGGGCGGTTTCAAAGCAGAATCCGGACGTTACCACCTGTATGTCGCCTATATATGCCCTTGGGCTTCGCGCACATTGATCGGTCGCAAGCTGAAAGGCTTGGACAAGGCGATCAGCCTATCGGTTGTGGCACCCGAGTTGACCGAACAGGGCTGGGCCTTCCACGAGGGCGACGGATCAACCAAAGATCACGTCAATGCCAGCCACTATATCCATGAAATCTATACCAAAGCCGATCCACATATCTCGGGTCGGGCGACGGTTCCGGTGTTGTGGGACAAGGAACGCCAAACCATCGTCAGCAATGAAAGCGCCGATATCTTGCGGATGCTGAACGCGGGCTTTGGCGATCTGGCGAATGATGCCTTTGATTTCTATCCGAAATCCCTAAGGCCTGAAATCGACGCGCTGAATGACCAGATTTATCCTTCGGTCAATAACGGCGTCTATCGTGCGGGCTTTGCCACGACGCAAGCCGCCTATGACGAGGCCTATGAGACGCTTTTCGCCACGCTCGACCAGTTGGAAGCGCGGCTTGAAGGTCATGGGCCCTATCTGTTCGGCGGCCAGTTCACCGAAACCGATATCCGGCTGTTCGTGACGCTGATTCGCTTCGATCTGGCCTATCACGGCTTGTTCAAATGCAATCGCCAGCGGATGTCGGATTATCCGCAGCTGAGCCGTTACAGCCAGCGCATCCATGCCATCCCCGGCATCGCCGAGACGGTGAACATCGACCACATCAAGCGCGGCTATTATTCAATCAAGGCGCTGAATCCGAACGGTATTGTTCCAAAAGGCCCTGCCTTGCCCGACTGGTTGCGCGGCTAGCCGGAACCTGTCACATGGGCCGCGCGTTCCCAAGGATATCGATACCTATATCCAGGAGCGGCCCATGACCCAAACTGCACCGGCACATGAAAGCGTCGAAACCGTGCACCACGTTGATATGGCGCGCTATCTAGGCAATTGGTTCGAAATCTGCCGCTTACCGATGAAATGGGAAGATGACGGGGCCTCGGATATCACGGCGTCCTACAGTCTGAACGATGATGGCAGCATCAAGGTCGACAACCGCTGCCTGAACGAAAAAGGTGAGCCTACCCAATCGATTGGCGAGGCCACGGCCGTTGATGCCACCAATGCCAAGCTGAAGGTCACCTTCCTGCCCAAGCTTCTGCGCTGGATCCCTTTCACCGAAGGCGATTACTGGGTGTTCAAGTTGGACCCAGACTATCGCATCGCTTTGGTGGGCAGTCCTGATCGCAAGTTCCTGTGGCTTCTGGCCCGTGATCACACCCTGACCGCTGCTCAAACCGCGCCCTATCTGGACTGGGCCAAGGCGCAAGGCTTCGACACCTCTAGCCTGATCTGGCCACGACAAAGCGGCGGCCGCGTCAGCGATGAAATGCTGTCGAAAACCGTTTAAAAACGAAGGCGGCCCCAATGGACCGCCTATGATTTCAAAGCTTTGCGGCTTCCGCTTCCAATTGGATCAGCAAGGGCGTGCGCTTGCGCCATTCCTCATACCAGCTTTCAACTGCGGTACCGAAAATCTCTGGCCCCGCATCCACCAAAGGCGCGCCAAGTTCTTGCAATTTGGCGCGATAGCTTTCGTCGATTGACGGATAGTCTTGACGGATGGCGCTGGTCTCACGCGCCATCAACTTGGTCAGCAGGGCCTGATCTTCGGACTTGAGCGTCGCCCACTTACGGGCAGAAAACACTGCAACCATCGGGAAAATCATATGTTTGCTGTTCACCACAGCGGCAGAATAATCCTGATAGCGGGTGTTGAACGTGCCTTCCAAATCCAGCTGCATCCCGTCGATCTGACCGTTGGTATAAGCGTCAAACAGGTCCGGCAGCGGCAGTGGCGTGGGGGCGGCACCCGCGCGGCTCCAGAAATCCAACTCCTGCGCCAAGGGCACCGTCCGGATCTTACGGCCCGCGACGGTCTGACCCGCCTCAAGCGGCTTGGACAGAAGCACGATCCGCATCCCTGCCATCCCAAAGCCAAAACCATGCAAACCAAGACGTGGCAGCTTTTCTATCAAGGTCTTAGCGGTATCTCCTGCCAGTAGTTTGCTCGCTCCTTCGGCATCTTTCACCAAATAGGGCGCAGTCAGAATGCCGAAGTCGGGATCGCGATTGGTCAGCTCGCCCACCGTGAGAAAAGCCATATCCAGAGCGCCCGATTGCAACAGTTGCAGCATCTGCGCTTCCGACCCCAACTGACCGGAATGGAACACCTTAAGGCTGTGCTGTCCTTGGCTTTCTGCCGCCAGTTTTTCAGCCAAGGCATTGGCCGACAATGTCCAACGATGCGGCGGCGGCGTGATCAGACCGATCCGGAAATCATCGGCCTGCGCGCTCGGGACCAGAGAAAGCACCAAAGCCACACCTGACAAGAGTTTGAATGCAAAGCGTTTCATCGCTTATCCTTTCAATACCGCGCCAAGACCTTCCATCAAGGTCAGCGCCGCCAATACCGCCAGAACCGCACCGAAGAAGGGGATCAACAGCCATGATAATCGGCCCGCAGAGACGCAGGTCATCAAGGACGCGGTATAAAGCCCCGCGCCGACCGGCGGCGTCAGCAAGCCCAAAGCCAGATTGAGGCACAAGATCACGCCAAACATCAAAGGATCAATGCCATAGACACCGCTCGCCACCGGCAGCAGCACCGGCGCGGTCAAGATGATCGCAGGGATCGGCTCTAGCACCGTACCCAGCAGAAGAAGCAAAATGTTCAGCAGGATCAGGAACATCAAGGGCGATCCCGCCATCGACTGGATCAGCTCTGCCGCCTGCGCCGGAATATTCGAGAAGGTCATCACCCATCCCAAGATCTGCGCACCCGCGACCAGATAAAGCACCGTTCCCGAAATCAAAGCCGCGCGGGCAAAAGCGCCCGGCAGGGCTGCGATTTTCAACTCACGGTAGATCAACCCACCCACGATCACCGCCGCGATGGATGCCAAGGCGGCGGCCTCTGTCGGCGTGGCAATCCCCGTCATGATAGAACCGATGGCAACCAGCGGCACAAGAACCGCCGGAATCGCACGAATGGCGGTCGTAACCCTTTGACGCAAAGGCGGATTTGCGACTTTGGGCAGTTTATACTTCCAGCCCATCCACGCGATGACCAAAGCGAAGGCGAAGGTCAGTCCCAAAGCGGGGCCAATCGCGGCCTTGAACAAATCGGCAACCGGAAGTTGTGCTACCGCTGCAAAAACGATCAGATTGATCGACGGTGGCAAAACGGGTGACAACAAAGACCCCGCCGAAGTTATGGTTGCCGCCATATCGCGGCCATAACCTTCCTTTTCCATCTCGGGGACTGCAAGCCGCGACATCACCGTCAGCTGCGCAACGGTGGACCCCAAGACGCTCGCCAACATCAGATTCGCCAATAGGTTGACATAGGCCAGCCCTGCCCGCACCGGCAGCATCACCGCCATCGCCAGCGCCAAAAGACGGCGACCAATGCCGCCAATGCCCATCAACTCGCCCAGCAGAATGAACAGCGGCAGCGCCAGCATCGATGGTGTTTCAATGCCCGCATACAACTGCTGCGGTAGCCCTTGCAGCAAAATTTCATTGCCACCGGACCAAATCAGGATGCCTGCCGAGGCCACCAGAATAAATCCAATCGGCGCCCCAACCAGCAAAAGCAGAAGGAATGCAAAGGCTGTTGTCATGGGCGATTGCCCGCAAGGCTTTGGATATCCTTGGCAATCAGGGCCATGACATGGATAAGCCCACAGATTGTGCTGATCGGCATGATCAACCAAAACCAAATTTTCCGCACACCTAAGGTGAGGGTTGGGTCGGTGTAAAGGAAGTTGAAACTTATTTCGGCATAAGCTTGGCCAGAGCCCGCTGCCCACAAACCCGGAAAATCAAGCCAATTCCAGATCACCAAGCCCGATAGCAGAAGGAAGATCAGCACCAGAAAATTGTTCAGCAGCGATACCCAATAGACATTCGGCGGCGCCAAGGTTTCGGGCAGCAGCCCCATAACCATATGCATGCCTGTGGCAATGGCCAGTGATCCGCCGATAAAGGCAAGCCAGACCATAGCGCCAATCGCCAATTCGTCGCTCCAGATCAAAGGGGCGCCTAAGCCGCGGGCCATTATGCCTGCGATCATCAAGGATAATATCAACGCCACAAGAAGGGAGCCGATGCCGATTTCAACCCAAGCGATACAGCGGCTCAGCCTGCCCAGAACCCCGTCGGGGCGAGGCAGACTTTTAGCCAAGTCCATGGTGTTCACCATCGATCTGCAGGATAATATGCCCATGCGAACAGCGCTCTACCCTTGCGGTGACGCCGTAAACCTCGGCAAGCATTTCCGGCGTCAAGACGTCGGCAGGTTTGCCGAAGCTGTACAACTTACCCTGATGCATAACGGCAATACGATCCGCCCACCGCGCGGCAAGCGCCAGATCATGCAGCACCGCCACGACCACGCGATCTTCGGATGCCAGCCTGCGCAGCTCGCCCAGCAGACGCACTTGGCGGGCCAGATCAAGAGCGCTGGTCGGCTCATCCAGCAGCAGAAGTTTCGGATCGCGGACAATGGCTTGTGCCAAGGCGACCATTTGGCGTTGCCCGCCCGACAACTGGTCCAAGGGATCGAGCGCCAAATGCGCGATACCCAAGCGATCAAGCACCTCCATCGCTTTGACTTCGGCCGTGTGGTGCAGGCTCGCACCGCCAGCGCGCAAAGCGGCAATGACCGTTTCCAGCACGACAAGCGACGCGCCAGAGGGCAGGGTTTGCGGCATGAAGCCCACTTTGCGCGAGCGTGCAACGCCGGACATCCGCGACAGATCTTCGCCGTCAAGGCCGATCTTGCCGTCATATCCGCGCAACTGGGCAATCGCGCGCAAAAGCGTGGACTTCCCAGCAGCATTGGGACCCGCCAGCACAGTCACTTCACCGGAACGCAAGGCAGGCAATGTCATGCCGTTCAAGACCTTACGCGCGCCATAGCCCATGGTGACGTTATTGATTTCAAGACCCTGGCTCATTTACGGGCCTTTCCGCGCATGATGAGCGAGAAGAAGATCGGCAAGCCAATCAAGGATGTAACAAGGCCTACCGGCAGCAGAACACCCGGCACCACCAGCTTGGATGCGACCGATGCCAATGACATCACCAAAGCTCCGGTCAGCAGGCTAGCGGGCAGGAAATAGCGATGATCCTCTCCGACCAGCATCCGCGCGATATGTGGCCCCGCGAGGCCCACGAAGCCAATGACCCCGACCATCGACACCGCGGTCGCGGCCAGCAGGCTAACGCGCAACAACGCCCAACGGCGCAAACCCGCGACATCAACCCCGAAACTGCGCGCCTGTTCTTCGCCCAGACGCAGGGCTGTCAACTGCCATGCCGCACGCAAACAGAAGGGCAGGGTGCTCAGCAGAATGATCGTCAAAACCCCGATCCCCGCCCAACTGGAAGCCGACAGGCTGCCCATGGTCCAGAACACCAATTGCTGCAAAGCATCGGCCGAAGCCACGAATTGCAGCAACGACAGGAAGGCCCCGGCAGTAAAATTCAATGCGATGCCGAACAGGATCAGAATTTCAGGCCCGCCGCCGCGCAGCCGCCCCATCACTTGCAAAATCGCCAAAGCGCCCAAGGCAAAGATGAAGGCATTGGCGGATATGCCCCAGACCGCGGGCAGGAAGGGGATGGTCAGGCCCAGAACGATTGCCACAGCCGCGCCCAAGGCCGCTGCCGCAGAAACGCCCAAGGTGAAGGGCTCTGCCAAGGGGTTTTCCAAAACGGTTTGCATCTCTGCGCCTGCCAAGGCCAAGGCCGCGCCGACCAGCAGGGCCGTCAAGGCGACGGGCAAGCGAACATCCCAGATGATAACCGATGTCCCGCGTGTGACATCGCCGCCGAACAAGGCTTTCAAGGTCTGATCCATCGGCAGACCCGAAGGTCCGGTCACCAAATCCAACAGCAAAGCGCAAATGGTCAATATCGCAAGCAGCACGACCAAAGCGGCACGACGACGGTTCTGGCGGTGATAGCTTGCCAGAATATCGCTTGATTTCAACGCAGCACTCATTTTTCAGGCGCTATCCACCAAATGCCCGGTACAGCGACAGGCGAAAAGCGGGTCTCGATTTCGGCCAAGGTCGCAGCGGGATCGACATCTGCAAACAACGCGGGGTGGAAGGTTTTGGCCAGATATTCGATCAAGGCGATATGGGAAGGCGTGTCGTTGAACAAATGCCAGACGCCCGCGGCATGGCCTTCTTCAATGGCCCGCAGGCTGGAAATGCCGGTGGCCGATGTCAGGGCCTTGAAGCTTGCTTCGGCCTCGGCAGGTTCGATGCCGGAACCCAGCACCAAGCCGCCCTTCTGGCGCATATGACTGCCACCGGTCGCGATGTAGAAATCGGGATCGGCGCCGATTAGGAATTCTAGGCTGACATTGCCCAGCACGCTTTTCAGCGCCTCGGTCGCGATATTGCGCCCGCCTGCGGTGGTGATGAAATCGTTGAAAACGCCTTCGCCAGCCGTCGCGCAGCACCCAGTTGGTGCGGCATGGACGTGGAAGAAGACCGATGGCTTCACGATGGTCGGATCGGCCAGACGGCTGCGGATGCGTTCAATGCGTTCATTATAAAACGCTTCGAATTCAGCGGCTTTTGCATCCGATCCGGTCAATTGGCCCAAGATATGCAGGCTGGGGATCGAATTTTCCTGCGGCTGTGCGAAGAAATCGACATAAGCCACGGCGATGCCTGCAGCGGTCAATTGGTCTCGGGCGCGTTCCATATTGGGATCACCGGCATCCATCTTGGACAGCACGACCAGATCGGGGTCCAAGGCGATGGTCGCTTCAACCGACAACTCGCGATTGCCCGCGCCGACCGACGTCACAGCATCAATCGCGGGGAATTTGGCGCGATAGGCCTGCATCGTCGGGGGATCCAAGGCTTTGTCCAAGCGCCAGCCAACGACCCGTTCGACCGGATTTTCCATCAACAGGCCCAGCACCGCCATGTGGCGACCTTCGCCCAAAACGATGCGCTTGGCGGGTTCGGCCAAGACGACCTCGCGGCCAAGGATATCGGTGGCTTTCACCTCGGCCATGGCCTGCAGGGGCAAAATCGCCAGACCGACAGCAATCAGGGAACGGAGCGGGCGCAGGAACATCTAAATGCCTCAGGCTGGAGATCGTCCCCACAAGGGCCCAGCCAAGACCTAGGGGGTTATGCAAGAAGGGGGCGGTCACCCGCCCCTTTCCCGTTGTTCCAAATATCTTACTTCGCAGCGGGCGTGATTTTCCAGATGCGATCGCCTGCATCATCGTTTTCGCCACGCGATTTGTTCACCGCCCAGACATTGCCTTCGCCATCAGCGCGCAACTGGTTGGGATAGCTGCCGCCATCAAGATTGGCCACAATCTCGCCATTGGTGTTCACCACGGTGATGGTGCCTGCGACGCGGTTTGCAACATAGGCCAGATCCGAAATCGGATCATAGGTCACATTCAACGCACCAGCGCCGGTTTCCACATCATGCAACACGGTGCCATCCGCGACATTGACGATCAGCACGTTATCGCTTTGCTGCGATGCCACGAAAGCTACGCCTGCCTTATGGTTATACGCGACACCCGAAGCGGCTTTTGCCCCCTGCAGCGCAAAGACCTTCTGCTCGCCCGAGTCCAGATCGACGATCATCAGCTCGTCGGTCTTGTTCGACACGGTCAAAAGCTTGCGCGCTTCCACGTCGATATCCAGCGCCATAGCCGAGAATGCGCCGCCACGGATGGTGGTCTGGGCCACGATCGGCTCAAGCTTTTCAAGGGTTTTGCCGTCGAAGACTTCGATATTGGCGGTAAAGGTCGAGCTTGCGTAGACCTTGCCGGTCTTGTTGTCGACCACGACATCGCGCGGATGCGAGATGGTGCCAGGCTCGAATTGCTTCACCAGCGACAGATCGGATTGCTTATAGACCGCCAAGGTATCCTGACGGGTCTGGGTCACCCAAACGGTGTCATCCGCATCATCGACCGCAACGCCGTAAGCTGCGAAAAGACCGGCTTCCTTGTCGCCCTTTTGCGGGGCGGCTTCGGGCGTCACCTGCGCCTCGACTTTCAGCGTCTCGGGATTGACGCGGCTCAGCGCCGATTCCTTGACCGGCGGACGGCCCACGGCAGATGCCACGAACAAAGCATGGTTCTTTTTGGAATAGGCGACCTGATACAGACCGCGCGCCACGCCTTCGTTCAGAACGGTGAACTTTTCAGCGCCGGAAATCGGGACCACCGGCGAAACTTTCAGATCAACCACTTCAGCGGCAGCAGGCTTTTCACCAATCACCAC
>DALYSR010000148.1:0-9367 GCA_031991825.1 Paracoccaceae bacterium | reverse complement strand
GCTGCGGGCCTTGATGCCCAAGGCCATGTCAAGCCTGCGCCATGCCCATAACCGGCTGGATTTCGACATCCACGAGGCATCGCCCAGCGATGTGCTGGAACTGCTTTACGCCAGACGGATCAATCTGGCCCTGCTGGGGTCCAATTCCTTCCGCGATCTGGCACCGGGTTTTGCCAAGCTGGACCTGACCGAAGACCCCTATGTACTTGTGGTGCCCGAGGCGTTGCAGCTGACCGATATCAGCGATCCGGAAACGCAATTGCCGCCCGAAGCGCTAGAGCAATTGCGATCTACCATCCATTTCTCCTTTGGCAATCTGCAAGGCCGCCAGCTGCAGCAGTGGTATGACCAGATCATCCCCGGCAATCACGTCGTCGCCCGCGCCAGAAGCTTCGAGATGGTGGTCGAACTGGTCCGCGCGGGCTTGGGCGTCTGCGTGGCCCCTGCCCTAAGCACCACATCCTGCTCGGCGACGCTGAACGGGGTCAGGATCCACAAACTGAATCTGACACCGCGTTCGATCACCGCGATCATGCCCAAGCATTACCTGCATCACGAACCCTATGCCTCGATTCTGACCGCGCTGACACAGGCGGCAGCGGGCTTGCAACGTGTTCCCGTGCTGCCCGAACCCGCCTTCGTGCACAAGCGCAGCGCCGATCTGGCCAGCCCCTATCGGTGATCCGCACGCCCCCGCCAGATGCGGCAGGCGTCATAGAGCCAAGGCTATGGCTTCCATAGATTGAAAGAATATCTAATAAATTCATGATGATGTGGCAGGACGTTGAAGGATTTCCTTCAACGCGATCTCTGCTTACCGTCAGAAGGATAGATATCATGGCATGGACCAAACCGACGATCGCTGAAGTTCCGGCAAGCATGGAAATCAACATGTACGCCTGCGCCAAGCAGAAGTAATCGACCTCTCCCGCCGCCATCGAGAAGGGCGATCTATGTTGAAAATCATCACTCTGGGTGCCGCGGCGGGAGGTGGCTTGCCACAGTGGAACTGCCGCTGTGACAATTGCGAGGCGGCCTGGCACCAGCCCGCCTTGCACCAAGGCCAGGTCTCTCTGGCCGTCAGCGCCGATGATGGCGCGCATTGGTTCTTGATCAATGCCTCCCCCGATATCCGCGCGCAGATCGCGGCCACGCAGGCGCTGTGGCCCCATGCGGGTCGCCGCCGCCATAGCCCGATTGCGGGGGTCATCCTGACCAATGGCGAAATCGATGCGATTGCGGGGCTATTGTCGCTGCGCGAGGGACAGAAATTTGCCCTGCACGCCCATCCGGCCGTGCTGGAGACATTGGAAAGCAACAGCATTTTCAATGTATTGAACAAAGACAACGTGAAGCGTCTGCCGATCACTTTAGATCAAAGCTTCGAACCCACCCTGTCCGACGGCAGCGCCTCGGGCTTGATCGTGACGGCCTTTACCCTGCCCGGAAAACCGGCGTGGTATCTGGAAGACAGCGGCGCTGAAAGTGCCGAAGGCGATACCATCGGCCTGACCTTGCAGGCCAAGGGCGACGCGCGCGCCGTCCATGTCATTCTGGCCTGCGCCCAGATCACGCCCGCGCTCCGCGCCCATCTGAAAGGCGCCGCCATGGTGTTCTTTGAGGGCACCTTGTGGCGCGATGACGAGATGATCGCCCAAGGTCTGTCGCAAAAGACCGGTCAACGCATGGGCCATGTGGCCATCAGCGGGCCCGACGGATCGCTGGCGCAGCTGGCCGATCTGGATATCACGCGCAAGGTCTTCGTCCATATCAATAATTCCAATCCGGTCTGGCGGCTTGATAGCCCCGAACGGGCGGAAGTCACCACCGCGGGATGGGAAATCCCCGCACCCGCACAGGAATTCGAGCTATGATCACCGCCCATTACCCCCTTGCCGAGCTGCCCGAAAATCTGCGCGGCCCCTTGCACAGCGCCGATGCGCTGGAAGCGAAATTGCGCTGGATCGGCCAGACGCGTTATCACAATCTTCACCCTTTCCATGCGATGCTGCACGGCGGCAAGCTGAACAAGGGGCAAGTACAGGCATGGGCGCTCAATCGGTTCTATTATCAGTCGATCATTCCGATCAAGGATGCGGTGGTGGTGTCGCGCTTCACCGATCGCGCGATCCGTGTGGAATGGCGGCACCGTCTGGAAGATCACGACGGCATCGACGGCGATGAAGGCGGCATCGAACGCTGGCTGAAGCTGACCGATGGTCTGGGTCTGGACCGCGATTATGTGCAATCGACGCAAGGCATCCTGCCCGCCACCCGCTTCGCGGTCGAAGCTTACGTGCATTACGTGCGCGACCGCAGCCCGCTGGAGGCGATTGCCTCCTGCCTGACCGAACTTTTCGCGCCGAACCTGCATCAGGAACGCATTTCGGGCATGTTGGAACATTACGACTTCATCTCGCCCGAGGTGATGGTCTATTTCCGCCGCCGCCTCTCGCAGGCAACCCGCGATGCGGAATTCGCGCTGCGATATGTGCGCGAACATGCCGACACGCCGGAAAAACGCGAATTGGTTTGCGATGCTTTGGTATTTAAAACCAATGTCTTGTGGGTCCAGCTTGATGCGCTGCACCATGGCTATATCACCGGCCAAATCCCCCCCGGTGCCTTCCGTCCGGAGGATGCGGCATGAGCCTGACACCCGCGCGCCGCATCGTCACCAATGATGTGATGCCCTATCTGCCCCGCCACACGATGCTGCGCCATGATCCGGCGCGCGATCGCTGGGTGCTTTTGGCCCCCGAACGGGTTCTGGTGCCCGAACCGACCGCCGTGGCCATCCTGCAACTGGCCGATGGCAAGCGCAGCGTGATGCAGATCGCGACCGAATTGGCCGAACTTTATACCGCGCCGGTCGATGTCATCTTGGCGGATGCGATCGAGATGTTCCAAGACCTCGCCGATCGCGGCTTTTTGCGCCTGAACATGCCGGAGCAGGCAAATGACTGAAGCGCATGACGAATTCCAACTGCTGACCAAGCGCGGCGGCGATGCCAAAGCGCGGTACGGCATCCCTTTGGCGGTGCTGGCGGAATTGACCCATCGCTGCCCGCTGCAATGCTCCTATTGCTCCAATCCGGTGCAGCTTGAAGCGGCGAGCCGCGAACTTTCCACCAAGGATTGGCTGCGCATCATCGACGAGCTGGCCGAAATCGGCGTGCTGCAGATCCACTTTTCGGGTGGCGAGCCGACCGTGCGCAAGGATCTGGTCGAACTGGTGGCCCATGCGGTCTCGCGCGGGCTTTATACCAATCTGATCACCTCTGCCGTGATGCTGACGCGCGACAAGATGCAGGCCTTGGCCGATGCGGGGCTGCACCACGTGCAGATTTCCGTGCAAGGGGCCGATCAGGCGATGGCTGACCGCATCGGCGGCTTCCGCAACGGACATGCCAAGAAGCTGGAAGTGGCGGCTTGGGTCAAGGAACTTGATCTGCCGCTGACGGTCAATGCCGTCATGCATCGCCAAAACCTGTCGCAACTGCCGCAAATCATTGATCTGGCTGTTGAATTGCAAGCCGAGCGGATCGAGGTCGCTTCCGTCCAATATTACGGCTGGGCCTTGAAAAACCGCAGCGCCCTGATGCCGAGCCGCGCGCAGATGGAAGAGGCCACCGCCACCGTCATGGCGGCGCGCACGCGCCTGCATGGCATCTTGGACATCGATTACGTGGTGCCCGATTATTATGCCGCGCGGCCCAAGCAATGCATGGGCGGTTGGGGGCGGCAGTTCTTTACCATCTCGCCCTCCGGCAAAGTGCTGCCCTGCCATGCCGCCGAAAGCATCACCGGCATCGATTTCGACACCCTGACCGGCAACAAATCGCTGCGCTGGATCTGGGAACATTCGGATGCCCTGAACCTGTATCGCGGCACCGATTGGATGCCGGAACCCTGCAAAAGCTGCGATTTCAAGGAAGTCGATTTCGGCGGTTGCCGCTGCCAAGCCTTTGCTTTGACGGGCAATGCCGCCAATGCCGATCCGGCTTGCGCCAAATCCGCCCATCACGCGCGCCTGTTCGAAACCGCCATTGAAGCGTCCGAAGGCAGCGACCGCCTGCTCTATCGCAACTTCTCGGGCGGGACGTTAGAGGCGGAGCAATAGGGTGGAGCAGCGCTTCCATCTGCCGCTATCGGGCGGCCATCAGTTGCATATTGCCTGCTATGGCAATCCCACCGGTCGCCCGATCCTGTTCTTGCACGGCGGGCCGGGCAGCGGCTGCAATGCGGGCCAGCGCGGCCTGTTCGATCCTCAGGCGCATTATGCGATCTTCATGGATCAACGCGGCGCGGGCCAAAGCTTGCCGCAGCGCTGTCGCGAGGCCAATACCACGCAGGATTTGATCCATGATATCGAGGCGTTACGCGAATATCTGGGGCTGCAAGACTGGCTGGTGACGGGCGGATCATGGGGGGCGACCTTGGCTTTGGCCTATGCCCAAGCCCATCCGGATCGGGTGAGGGCCTTGGCGCTGCGGGCGGTGTTTCTGGGGACACGCGCGGAATTGGACGGCGCCTTCCAGACCCGCTTGGCCACGTTTTTCCCCAAGCTATACCGCGATTTCCTGCATCACCTGCCCGCAGATCAGCGCCATGATCCCCTGCCCGCCTATTGGGCGCGCATCCTGCATCCGGCGCCAGCGGTGCATGGGCCTGCGGCGTGGATCTGGCATGATGTCGAACGCGCCATGTCGGAACTGCCCGCGCCCTATGACGACTTGCCCCATCGCGATCCGCAGGGGGCGCTGCCGTCGACACCCTTTATGGAGGCGCATTACTTCTCGCAGGATTGCTTCTTGGCTCCCGATCAGCTGATGCGGGATATGCATAAGATTGCCCATATTCCAGCGATCATCGTGCAAGGGCGCCATGACCTGTTGTGCCCGCCCTCGACTTCGGCCGCTTTGGCAGCACAATGGCCCGCGGCACAGGTCAGACTGGTCGAAGCCGCAGGTCATGCGCTGTCGCATCCGCCGGTATATGATGCTTTGAAAGCTGCCATTCAGGCTTTGGCCTAAGGATATCAAGGGAATATCTTGCGAGGTGCGGGCAGGCTCGCCCATGCGGGGGCGGACGCTGAGCGCAAGGGGCCTGCATGTTGTTTTCCGATCTTACCCTAGCGCTGATCCTGACACGGGCAGCCGCTTTCCTGCCGATCCCCGCAAGCGTCGGTTTTGCGATGGCCGGGCGGCTGGATCAGGATGCTATGCGACGGGGCAGGCTTTGGGCAGTTTCACGCGGCAGGTGACGGCGCTGGCCTTCGGTTTCATGGCGCTGAATGTCATCCCCCTGCCGCCTTGGCCCAAAGCGCTTGGCTGCAAGCGGTCACCCAATGGCTGACGGCAATGCTGCGCGGGCTGTTGACCGCGACTGATGAAGCGGGTCAATCGGCCTCCTGCCGGATCTTGCCCAAGGCGCGCCAGACGGCCGTCGGCGTTCAAGCTGTCGATTGCCAAATCCAGCTCTCCGCAGGATCGCGCGGATCGGTGCGGAAATTGAAGGACTGATCATCGGCGCGACGAGCGAAGCTGTCGATATCCTGCAGGCTTGACAGATCAGAGCCCTGCACTTGCAGCGGCACCGCCACAAAAAGCGCCAGAAAAACCGCCTGCATCAGGGTCGTCAAAGCGGCAGTCAGGGCCATAGCGATCCCGACTGGAAAAGGTCCCAAGGCCGCGCAGCATCGGCGCGCGCTGGCGATGGCTCCAACCGGTCGAGTGATCGGCGATCTTGACCGCGTCGATGCGGCCGAAATTGCCGTCGCTGCCATCCAGCGGAATACGGGCGCATGTCGCGCGACCGCCGCCGGTATAGATCTGCCCCGCATGCCGCAGTTGCCGCATAATCTTCGCGCCGAGCTCGACCAGCGCCAAATACAGCATCCCCGTCCGAGGGCTATAGCCGGTGGCGGGCCAGCCGCGTCCGCCCGGATCAGCCGGACAAATGACGGTGGTTTCGCCGATCTTCGGCACCGATTCAGGAGTGATGGTCTTTTCGCCGGTTTCCGGATCAATCGATGCCACCATATTCTGCGGCACGGTTTCCTTGGCCCAAAGGCACTGACCATTGGTGCGATCCAGCGCTGCGATGATGCGCAGCTTGCCGAAGGTGACCGCCAATTTGCGATCCTCGCCCGTGACGGGAGCGTCGATCAGCACGCGTTCACAGATATAATCCAGACCCCGGGTATCATTCTTGAGATGCTGGTGATCCGATTTCAGCCCGCCCGTCTTAGGATCAATCGCCACGGACAATCCTGTTCAGAGGCCACAGTTCTTCACCGGTATCAGGATTGTGGCCAGTGATGAAACAGCCGCCCAGTTGGCTCTTGCCGCAGCCCGTCATCGCCGCACGATCACGCCATTGGCGATTACCGGACCTGCCGAATAGCGTCCGCCCTTGGCGAAATCGGCCACCGTCTGGTCCCTGACGATCTGCCGGTCTTGGCATCCAAGGCGATCAGATCGGTATCGGTGGCAACAGGGGGCAGCGGCTCGCTTTAAAGGCGATGCGAACAGACGAGCACATCTTTGACCCTGCGATACTCTGTCACCGCCATGATGGTTTTTACTGAAATGCTGCCCCTGCGAGGGCATCGTGCTGCCCGCCGCGCTTATGTCCGTCGCCATGACGCCAAGACAGAAGGAATGCGATGACATGCCCCATATCAGCAAACTCCCCATCCGCTTTGCGCAGAGGCTGGCGCTTGCAGGACGATCCCTTGGCTTGATGTCCGGCCTTGCAGCCGCGCAAGATGCGGAAAAACCTGTCGGTTTTACACAGGCCCAAGCGGATCGCCGCGCCATTGTGGCGAGATGATCAAGAACCAGTTCGATCAGCTGTATAAGGAATCCGACGCTAGCGGCATGGTGATGTGTATCCCGCTGCATCCCTAGCTGGTCGGTCAGCCGCATTGGGAGGAAAAAGCCCCTTGGCCTTCGAACGCAAGGTGGCCTAAACGAGCACTGGGAGCGGTACGAATTCGTTACAGGTCCACTATCTGGCGGCCCATTTGCCGGTGCCGGTCGTCAATCCGCGGCCGCTCAGCTATAAGCTGATCGAGACCTTCCTTGCGCTGGGGCTGGCGCCGAGCAGGCTGCCCCTTTAGGCCATGATCGCAGCCCTTAGGGCTGCAGCTGGTTTGGGCGGTCCTCCAGAATCAAGTCATTGTCTTTATTGCGTTTCAGGCTAAGCCGCGCGCCGATTTCCGGCAGCAGATAGGTCATCGACAGCGAATAGGGCTGCTCGCCCAACCGGCGCACCCGCACCGCCGTGCCTTGGCCGTGCTTGTTGAGATAGCTTAAAAGGTCGCTCACATCGGCGACAACGGAAGCGCCGATATCCTGTTTCATCGCCCTTTCGGTGACAAAAGTGCCCCGCCCGCGCGCGCGTCACCAACCCCTCTTGCGCGAGCATTCCATCGCCTTGCGCGCTGCAAGGCGATCAGGGCCTCGTCGCGGGCCGTTTCAAGGCGGGCCACCGAACGATCCGCCGTATCAAGGCGCGGGTTACCCATATCTTGCCAGCGCCCTTCCTGACTGGGGCCAAGATGGTCAAAGGAATGATCAATCCCGCCCGCACCGCCGCCCAGATGATAGGCCAAATGCGCGCCGATCGCCGGCCAGCACAGGCCCGGCCCATACACCAAAGCCGCGCCGCGGACAGCCGGCCGACCGCTTCGCGCTTCAGGCACACCAGATAGAGGGCAAGGCTTTTGTAAAAGGCGCGGGCCGCCTGGATGCGCGCGGTGTCGGGACCGAACAGTTCGACCAGCGGCATCAGATGCGGCGGGTTGAAGGAATGGGCGGTGATCAACCGGTTTGGACGGACTATTTCGGCGCTCAGATCGGACCAGATCAGCGAGGAGGTCGAAGCCGGGCTGGTCCCGCGAAAGCCATTATAAGCATATCATTCAGCCAATATGATGCTGGCCCTTGCTGATCTGGCGGTGAGCGGTGAAACTGCCGCTCCCCCGAGGCATTTGCACCAAATGGGCGCAACAATCGGGAACTCTGGGATTTTTTGTAAAAGAAATCCTTGCGAGTCGGTCGGTATCCAGCGCATAGTCTCGATAATTAATGGTGTCTCTGGAAAAAACCGAGACCCGAGTCGCGAGCAGGTGTCATAGTGGATCAAGATCTCGATATAGCTATCGGAGAGTTTGCCGAGATTCTGGCAGCCAATCTCTATGCGCAGCGCGAGGCGCATTTCCCGCCCGATGCCCGCAAGACCATGCGCAAGCTGAGCAGTGGCGAAGCGGCCGAGCTCTTGGGCGTCGATCATACCTATCTGCGCAAGCTGCACCGCGAAGGCAAGATACCGGAAGTCGAAGTGACTGCTGGCAGCCATCGCCGCTATACGCTGGAAGACCTGTGGTCGATCCGACAAGTCCTTGAAGCGCATACCAAAAAGATCGGAAGCTATTTGCCGGGGCGACGCGCTGGCGATAAGCTGCAGATCATTTCGGTGGTGAATTACAAAGGCGGCAGCGGCAAGACCACCTCTTCCGCGCATCTGGCGCAGCGCTTGGCCCTAAGGGGATATCGCGTGCTTGCGATCGATCTTGACCCGCAGGCCTCGTTATCCGCTTTGCATGGTATTCAGCCCGAGATCGATCTGGAAACCAGCGGCACCATCTATGATGTCGTGCGCTATGACAATGCGGTGCCGATCCGCGAGGTGATCCGTCCGACCTATATCCGCGGCTTGGACCTGATTCCCGGCAATCTGGAATTGATGGAATTCGAACACGCCACCCCTGCTGCGATCTTGTCGGGCGGGGCGCGGTCGTTCTTTACCCGTGTCCGCGACGCCTTGAACGACGTTGATGATGATTACGACGTGGTGATCGTCGATTGCCCGCCGCAATTGGGCTTTTTGACCATGTCCTCGCTGTCGGCATCGACGGGTGTTTTGGTGACGGTGCATCCGCAGATGTTGGATCTGATGTCGATGTCGCAATTCTTGCGGATGACATCGGACCTGCTGGGGGTGATCCGCGAGGCGGGCGCGAACCTCAGCTATGATTGGCTGCGGTTCCTGCCCACCCGTTATAAAGTCGGCGACGCGCCGCAAACCGAAGTGATCGCCTTTATCCGCGGGCTGTTTGGCCGTTCGGTGCTGGTCAACCATATGGTTGAATCGACGGCGATTTCCGACGCCGGATTGACCAAACAGACGCTCTACGAGGTGGATCGTAAAGATTTCACCCGCACGACCTTTGATCGGGCGATTGAATCCATGAATGCCGTGAACGACGAGATCGCCATGTTGATCCAAAAAACCTGGGGGCGTGAATAATGTCGCGCCGTCCGCGCCTTGGCCAAGCCAACCCCGCCCTGAGCACGCT
>DALYSR010000147.1:0-9447 GCA_031991825.1 Paracoccaceae bacterium | reverse complement strand
AGCGGGAGGGGCGGTCGTTGGCGCTATCTTAAGCGAGATTACATGTTGCGCAACATGTGAGGATCGTGAAAAGCAAAAAGCGCCCAAGGTTTCCCCTGAGCGCCTAGCAATGCGGATGGCATGAGCAGAGCCGCGAACTGTTAAAACGCAAAAAGCGCCCGAGGTTTCCCTTGGGCGCATCCCTGCCAAATTCCGTAACCTTTCCTCGGTCGCGCCTCTGGCGATTTTCAATTTCTGGCACACTTAGCGTGGTCGGTCAAGCGATAGCGTTCAGCCCATCGCGCAACCGCTGCATATGCCGCTCCCATGCTGCGGCCCCGCAACCGCTCCACACCGGCTGATCCTCCAGCACCACCCGCTGCAGCACCCGCTTGCTTGAGCTTGGCACTTCGGCCCACAGCCTGCGGAACTGCTCGCGGGCATCCACTCGCGCCGCTTGCGGGTCAAACCCATCGGTGCCCTTGGGTGATAGAACCGCCGCCAGCGGATCGCGGTCAGGATAGCCCTCTGCTGCACGTGCCAGCCGCTCGGCGGCCAGCAGTTGCGTAGCGCTCAGTTCCCCCTTGCGGGCGTAGATCTGCGCCCATGTCTGGCGGCGCTTGCGCTTCCCACCGGTGCGAACCTCGCGGCCCGTGTCCTTGTCTTCGGCGGTGGCCGGTTCGGTGCAAAGGCGCACTTGGTTGGCCGGACCTTCTGCGCCCTTATCCCACGCAGGCAGCGTCACCGGTGCGGCCTTGGCCTTGCGTCCCTTGCGGGTGCGGAATGTCATCGCGTTCATGCTCTCTGCTGTCCCTGTGGTGTTGGTCTGGGCGGGCCTTATTGGCCATGCTCCGGTGTCAGCGAACTATCCTTCTGCTCGCTCATAGTTTTGCCACGTTCTGGGCTATGATGATCTTGCGCGCACAGGGACAAGGCCACCGCTTTGCCAGTGCTAATGCAATTTTGAAAAGTGATGGTGGCCTTGGCTTCCCGACTTTCTTCCTGATCGGTGGTGACTCTGCCGCGGTCGACTTTCTCATGGCTTCTCTCCACCACTGCCCGCATCGCGCGGTAAGTTTTTGGGCACAGGCTGCGGTCCTCTTGGAACTCGCGCGCCATGGCTGTGAGCATGACTTCAAGCATATTCGGTCCTCTCGCGTGGGAGATCGCAACGGTATCGGTCGATTGGGGGCTCATGCCGCATCCTCGCTGTGGTGATTGTGGCGGGCACTGGGGCGCATGTCCGGCGGCGAAGTATCCCGCAGCTCCGTCTGCTCGTGGCGGGCCTTCCAGACGGCTTTGGCAGCCTCATGACGCGCCTTAGCCTCCGCCTCCCAAGCAAGGGCTGCGACCTCGCCATAGGCCCGCTTGCGGCTCAGGAAGGCACCGCTGCGGTAACCCTCCATCAGCTCACGGGTCACACGCCCCGAAGCGATAAGCGCAACCGCCTGACGACCCCACAGCCATCCCTCCCCCACATGCTCGTTCGCGCGCATCCGGTTGGCGGTCAGCTCGACCTCGTCGATCGAATGCAGACCGCTGTCGGTGGGCAGCGCATCCTTGGCTGCGGCCTTAGCGGCCAGGCTGATTTCCTTCTCGCTCGGCCACATCGCGCCGCAGGCCTCGCCCAAGCCAGCCTCGAACTTCGGCCACCACACCGCGAGCTGCTCTGGGTTACGCGGTGCGTTACGGGCAACAGCTGCGCACAGCGCTCGGGTCTCGTCCCCCTCGGCCAGAGGCTTGCCTTCGAACCGGCGGGGCATCTGCTTGCGCGCCAAAAAGCGGGACAGGCGGGCGAGGATGTCGGCATCATGGATGCTCATGCGAGAGTTCCTTTCGCGGCCATTTCCGCTCGGATTTTGGCAATATTGGCTTCGAGATTGCTGCGCGGCGGGGTGTAGCGATCAGGTCGGATTTCAGGCGGTGGCGACGTGCCAATCGTGGCAGGTTGCAGGGCCGGAGCGCTGAGCTGCGCCGAAAGCTGCTGCATGGCCGGTGTGAAGTATTTGAAGCTCTTGGGCGGCTGGCTGCGAAGCGATGGCATGCACTCGCGAACCACGGTCACGACGCGGTCGTCGGTCATGCCCGGCAGAGACTTCCACCGGTCCACCTCGGCCATGTCGACCGAGGTCCCGATCATCCGGCCACCCTGCCCTGTCAGCCCCGAGACGGGGTCGATCCCGATGGCATCGAGAATGCGTTCACGCAGTGTGAAATCGTCTCGCGCGTCGCACGCGCTATCACCAACATCATCTATCTTCTTATCTGTATCTGTATCTGTATCTGTATCTGTATGGTTGAACGTCCGTTGAACGGGCGTTGAAGCCAAGTGTTGATTTTGTTGTCTTTTTTGGGCGCTTGCTTTTCCGGCGCGAGATGCAATTTTCAAGTCGTTCGCACGATTTGAAATTTCGATTTCGGCTCGTGCATTCGAGACCCATCCATCGACCACCGAAAGCTTGCCAAGCGCGACCAGCTTTTCGAAGGTTTTCGTGAACGTCGCCTCCCGCATTCCGCAGTAAGTCGCCAGCCGCAGAACGTTGAATTCCACGGGGCCATTTTCTTCATAAATTCGGCACAGCAGCATTTGATAGAGGCCGACCTCTTGCGCACTCATGCCGCGCACGCCGTTCATGAAATCGGCGGGGTAGAACTTGATCCAGGGGGCGACTCTCTCGCTCATGCTGCGGGCCTCCAGATACCGGAAGGGCGCTTGTCGGACATCTCGGCCAGACGCATGGCTGCACGCGTCTCCGCGGCGGATTTCGCCATCGCAGATGCCAAGCGGCGCTCTGCCAATTCCGCGAGGGTGACCGTCTCTTTCCAGCCCCTGCCGTTCCCTTTTCCACGACCACGCGTACGGGTTGGCAAGCCCATGTTCTTACGCCGCTGGCAGACGCCGCGATGCGACACATAGCCGAAGTGCCGGCGCATATCCTCGACCGAAATCCCCGCCATCCACATCGCGCGAAACTCGGCGTCACTGCCGCGTTTCTGCAGATCGTGATTACCCACGCGCGACGGCAATCCCAGCGCTTTGGCCCGATACGAGAGGCACTGGCGCGAGATGCCCATTTGAGCCGCGATGTCCTCTGTGCGAAGAGATCGGTCAGCCCAGAGCCGCCGAATTTGTGCTGCGGAACAAGTAAGCTTTCTCATACCGCTTCCCCAACCTGCACAAAGGTCTCGGCGTGCTCGCTCCAGCGCTTCACGATGCGGCAGTCAGCTGCTTGGCAATCGTCCCGCCAAGCGAGCCCGTTGAGCCCGTCCTTGATCGATTTCATTACGTTGTCGCCATCAGGTTTTTGGGTGTGAAACCGCCCCTGCATTTCCGCGCGCTTCTTCTTCGACCAGCTCTTGGGCATGGGAAAATAAGCGACGATTCGGAGTTTGACGGGACAGTCGAGGGGCGCTTCGAAATGGGGCGCGCCAGCCTTGCGCACCTCCATCTCGTAATCGGCCGACTTTTTGGGAGTGTAGAGCCGAGCCCGCCCATTCAAGATGGTGGCGCGCGGACGGCCCTTGCCATGCGGCGAGCCGGGAATGACGAACTCGGCCTTCATTACTCGATGTCCTCGGGATTGCCGCTGAAGAAGCTATCCGGCTTGCCGCCGCGCTTCGGCTTCTTGGGTTTCTGCTCGTCTTCGGACGGAGGCGGTAAAGCCAACCGCTCGTCCTCATCGGCTGGATCATGTTCGCCGTCACCATCCAGATCGAGGCCAGGCTGATCAGGATCGGTTTTGACCGGCGCGCGCTCGCCGAAGAAGGTCTCGCTGTCGATCATGACCAACATGCACATGTCACCGGTGCGATCACCGAGGGCGTCACGGTTCACGCTGATATTGTCGCAGGTGATCTTGGCCTCGATGTCCTTGCCCGCTTTGACCTTGAAATCGGCCAGCTTGACCACGGCATGAGGAAACTCATGCTTGGTCAGCAGCGCCACCGATCGACGCACGACCTGCTTGGCGAAGAGATAGAGGCCATTGCCGACCTCGGATTGCTCACCCTCACTCAGTAGCGGCCAGGTGTTCTTGAGGTGCTTCATACGGGTCAGCATCTCGTCGCGGATGTCGCCCGCGAGGGTCTCCAGCGCCAAATCCGGCGCCTCACCCTCCATATCATGGCTAAATTCAACGTGATCGCGCATGTGGTTCGTTCTCCCGATTTGAATGTGGTGGTTGAGTAGGAGCCATCATCGAAATTTCACGCTGGACGCGCTGCAGTTCGGCAATGGCATGCTTGAAGTTTTGAGGGTCGTTTCTGAGCAGGGCCTGATGCTTGGCCCTGCCCCAGATCAGCTCTTCGGCGATGAGTGCAGAAAGGCGCTGATCGCTGGATGTCATGGGCGCGCGCCGTGCGACTTACGTTTGCGCGGGGCTTGAACGCCCAAAGGCGTGGAGCCATCTGGAGAGGTATGATCCTCAAACAGCACCCCGCGCGGAATCCTTTGCCCCTTGGGCCAGTTTTCACGGAACCACATGATGGACGCATTGAAACGGTCCAAGGTGATGCCAGCGCCTCCCCGGAGAGCCGCGAGTTTCTTGCTATCACCGAAAACCCGATAGGAGACCGTCTGGTCCCTCTCAATTCCGGCAGCACGCTTGTAGGCGTCGGCGAGGGCGATAAGTTGATTTGTGCTGGTCATGCGGTATTTTTACCGCTCTCGACGGAAAGGTCAACGGTAATTTCACCGCATGCAATACAAAGAACTGAGCGGTATCCTTACCGCATGGATAAATTGTCTGTAATCATGTCACGGATTGAACCGTTGATGCAGGAGTTGGGCCTCAACCCCACTTCCCTGTCCCTCAATGCTACCGGCGGGCGCTCGCGCGACCTGGTGCGCAACTGGCAGCGATCAATCAAAGACGGCAAAGAGCCCTCAGCGCGCATGGAATCTGTCGCGTTAATTGCGGCCGCGCTGGGTGTATCGGATGTTTGGTTAGCGACCGGTCAGGGACAAAAAGATACACTCAATGATGAGGAGCGGCGCTTGATTGAGGCATATCGAGCAGCTGACGATCGGGGGAAGCGGATGCTTCAGGCATTAGCGGACCAAGCAGCAGACCAGCCCTCTTAGCCTCAAGAATTAGCCATTGCCGTTGGGCATTGGTGAGTGCTCGGACAGAGTTTAGAAAACTCAAGTCTGCACTTGCCAAACCTTGATTAGGCCGATCTTTACTCCTCACTTCCCGCATACCCCAACACCTTTCGGGCCCGCTTCCAGCGGGTTGTCTGGCGTTTCCACCTCTGTTTGTTTAGGGAGCATGCGCTCATGGAATCGCCGGTTCGGCATCGATGCCCCAGTCATGTGGAACTGCGCAAAACATTAGCATGGCCCGCAAGGTCTAAAAAATGACCAAGAAGCAAGAACGGAGTATGAGGAGAGGCTCGCATCAGATCTGTTACGCTATTTGTTCAGTTGTCGCCATTAAGCGTAACAGATGGTCATTTTCGCGCAAGAGGGTAATTTATATACCGGCCTCGCCCGATGCGGGGCTTTTCGCTTTCACAGTCCTGCATGCCGTCCTCCTTAGCGCACTATGCGCAGTTCGATTCTGGCACAAGAGTTGGTAGGTCTCAAAGTTTGCGCGGTTTTTTTACCGCTTCATGATTGACAGCGGTATTTTTACCGCCTAACTTTATCTCAACGGCAGCGAAGAAGCACCACGCTGATCCGCCGGAAACCTTGAGATGGAGATAAACTATGCAAACCCCGCTTCCCCACAGCTTTCCCGCCCAGAGCGGGGCCGTGCTGAACGGCGAGATACTGACCAATGAGGAGATCCTCGACATGGATCGCCGCATCATCTGGCGCCACATCCGCCAAACCAACGTGACGCTTCCGCAACCCTGCCCCGCCTATGAGGGATTTTACCGCGCGGCCGCCGCCGCCAGCCACTGAGGACCGGCGCCATGAATATGCGCCATGCCCCTATCACTACCACCGGCCCCTCCGTCTCCAGCCTCTGCGCCTCCCTAAAGGCCACCATCGGCAACCCCGACCTGATCACCACCATCGACGTCATCGAGCGGATCTACCACGCTGATCGCGAACAACACTGGCCCGCCGCCCAGGCTCTGGCCATCGCAGCTGAAGAAGCTGTCGAGAATATCCTCACCGATTAATCGCGGGGCCCTGACCTTTCCCGCTTAAACCACCCCAGCCCCCGAAATGCTGGACCCCGTTTGCGGGCTAGGCCCTTTATTGTCCGGAGAATGCACCATGTGCGACGAATGCTCCCTTTGCTACCGACCCAGCTGGCAAGCAGGCGAATTGCGCCTCGATGCCACCAATGAGCTGATCTGCAGTGACTGCTTCGGCGATGATGATGACTGGAGCGATCTGGTCACTCTCGACGAAGCCGCCGAGATGCAGATCGCGGCACTGGATGACATGGCCCATGCCGCCCGCGACCGGAGGGCTGGCCTGTGACTTCACAGAACAACCTCTGCCAGAAGCTGGGCGCCGAGGCGCGCCAGGAGATCGAACACAAAGCTGCTGCGGCCCGCATGTCTCAGCATTTCGAAGCCATGCATGACGCCGCATCGTGCAATCAGCTGCGCCTCACCCTGCGTTGGTTCCTAGCTTCCCTGCTGGTCGCCACGATCGCCATCGGCTTGGCCGCAAAGGCCTACGCCAAGACCGCCCGCACCCTCGAAATTTCCCATCAGATCAGAGGTCTTGATCATGAATGACATGACGCCGACCAAAGGCGGTTTACTCCTTGGAGCCACACGACTGCACGGAGTGGCTCTGGTGCGCTTCGCCCACGCTGCACAGCTGGCATCGAATGCGGCAAACGTGGCCTACTGGCTTGAAAACACCGAAAGGCAGGAGACCTTCGACCGCCATCGCCATGACATCATCACCAACACGCACGCCATGGCAGCAGCCCTTGGCTACCGCTTGGAGCCGATGGAGAACGCAGATGCTTGATGGCTTTCCACTGCAAACAGCACTCTCGGCAGGCGTCCACCATATCGACGGCGACGATTACCACCGCGATCCCTGCCCCGCGCCCAGCCTGTCCAGCACCTTGGCAAAGACGCTGCTCGCGCAAAGCCCGCTGCATGCTTGGGTGCAGAGCCCGCGGCTTAACCCTGATTGGGAGCCGACCAACAAGAAGACCTTCGACATCGGTCGCGCCGCTCACCGCGCCGTGCTGGGGGCTGGTGGTGACTATGTAGCGATCCCAGCCAGCATCCTCGCCAGCAACGGTGCCGCCAGCACCAAAGAAGCCAAGGCCTTCATCGATGACGCCCGCGCTTCCGGTCTAACACCACTGAAGGATGTCGAGGTCGATCAGATCAATGCCATGCGCGGCCTCGCCCATGACCGGCTCACCCGCATGTCGATCGATCTTGATCCGGCCCGCTCCGAACAGGTGGCGATTGCGCAGATCGATGGTGTCTGGTGCCGCGCGATGCTCGACAACGTGCCATTGGATGCGCGCCTGCCGATCTACGACTTCAAGACCTGCGAGAACGCCCATCCCGATGCCTGCATGAAAGCCGTGCTGAACTATGGCTATGACGTGCAGGCCGAGCATTACCGGCAGGTCTGGCAGGCCGCGACCGGCGAAGACCGCCAGTTCCTGTTCATCTTCCAAGAGAAGTCGGCACCGCACGAGATCTGCGTCATCCGCCTCGGTCACGACAGCCTGTTCATGGCGCAGAAGAAGATCGCCCGCGCCCGCGCGATGTGGCGGCTCTGCCTGAACGAAAACAAATGGCCCGGCTACCCGCTCGGCATCCATGAAATCGATCTGCCTGCTTGGGCCGTCGAGCGCTGGCTCGAACGCGAAACCTCCGAAGCCGCGTACCGCAAACAGCATGGCACCGACATCTTGGAAGCCGCGATGCGCTTCCTCTCCCCCGCAGGTTTCCAAGGAGCCGCAGAATGATCCGCTTCATCCCCGTCACCGAGATCAACGATCCCTTGACCCTTTCCATCGGCCTGTCTGGCGGTTCGGGCACCGGCAAGACCTATTCGGCACTCCTGATGGCCCGCGGCATCGCCGAGGTGGTGACCAATCGCAAGGGCGCGCCTATCGGCTTTGTCGACACTGAGAACCGCCGTGCCCTGCACTACAAGCAGGACTTTCCTGAAATGGTCCACTTCGACATGCAGGCCGTCGATGAAAACGGCCAGATGATCGGCTTTTACCCAGAACGCTGGATCGAGGTGCTGGATGCGGCAGAAGCGGCCAAACTGCCGGTGCTGGTGATCGATAGCTTCTCGCATGGCTGGGAGGGCGTGAACGGCGTGCTGGAGCTGCAGGCCTTCGAACTGGACCGACTGGTGAAGGAAGCCGAAGCCCGCGCCAATGGGGCCTATACCGTCGATCCGGCCAAGTTCAGCCAGCTGGCGTGGGCTGCCGTTAAACCCCGCTACCGCCGCCTGATCGACCGCATCGTGCGCGCCAAGTGCCACCTGATCATCTGCACCCGCGCTAAGCCTGTCATGCAGAAGGGCTTTGGTGCTAAAGCCGAGAATGCCCGCGCCACCAAGACCCGCATGAAAAACGTGCCATGGGATCCGGCAAGCGACAGCGATCTGATGTTTGAGATGACCACCATGGTCATTCTGGACCCTGCCGCCAAAGGCTGCCCGACCTATCAGATCAAGGTGGCTGACCAGTTCAAGGCACTGTTGGATCCGCGCAAACCGATGGACGCAAACACGGGCCGCGAGATGGCACGCTGGGCCATGGGGCAAGGTGAAGGCCGCGACCAGAAAGCCGTGCTCGATGCGGTGCGCGCTGAAGCCCGCAAGGGTCGCGAGGCCATGGCGGCATGGTGGAAAGCGGCAGACGCGCCGACCCGTCAGCTGGCCAACACCATCCTGCCCGAACTGCAGGAAATGGCGGCAGAGGCAGACCGCCTCGCCACTCAAGCCACCAATGATGACCCCTTTGCCAGCCTGCCCCAAGACGGGCCGAGCCTCGAGGAAATGGCCGCTGCGGAAGCCGCCGCCATGGCCGAGATCGCACGACGACAGCGCGAAGCCGAAGCCGCCTAAGAAACCACCCCAAACCCCAACTGGAGAAGACCATGAAAAAATCTGACCTCATCGCCGCACTCGCCGCCACCGGCATTACCAAAGCGCAGGCCACGACCCTTTTGGACGCTCTGCCCCTGATCGCTGGTGCCCAGCTTGCCACCGGCCAACCCTTCCAGATGGCGGGCCTCGTCAAGCTGACCCCACAGGACAAGCCTGCGCGCCTGGGCCGCAATCCCGCCACCGGTGAGCCGGTCCAGATTGCCGCCAAACGGGTGATCAAAGCGAAGTCGCTACTGAAGGCCGCCTGAGGCCGATCCGGTGACCGCCCCCAGTGCGGGGCGGCATCCAGAACGGCTTCATTTTACAGGAATTCACGATGAAAACTCAAATCCGCGTCTGGTTCAAAGATCCGCAATACGATGGCGGCAAGCACACCCAGATCGAAATCGATTGCAGCT
>DALYSR010000146.1:3199-9451 GCA_031991825.1 Paracoccaceae bacterium | reverse complement strand
CTGCCGCCAAACGCGCAGATGAGGCGCTTCCCGCAACCGCAACTCCCCCCAAGGCCGAGAATGACGCATAAGTCCGATGAAGTCGACGACAGCTCGGCACCGCTGGTCGAGCATTTGATCGAATTGCGCAACCGCCTGATCTGGTCGGTTGCCGCTTTCGTAATCGCAGTGGTGCTGGCTTTCGTGGTGTCCGAGCCGATCCTGCGGTTCATGCTCAGCCCGATCGAAAATGCGATGCGCGGTTTGGGCAATGCCAATCCGGTCATGCAATATACCGCGCCGCAGGAATATTTCTTCGTGCTGGTGCGGATTTCGGCGGTGGGGGGGCTGGCTTTGTCCTTCCCGGTCATCGCCTATCAGCTGTGGCGCTTTGTGGCGCCGGGGCTGTACAAGAATGAAAAGGCGGCCTTCTTGCCGTTCCTGATCGCCTCGCCACTGCTGTTCATTGCGGGCGCGGCTTTTGCGCATTTCATCGTGACGCCGATGGCGATGAACTTCTTCCTGGGCTTTGCCGATGCGGCATCGGTCGTTTCGGCGATTTTGCCGGATCTGACGGCGGATGTGCCGGTGGATGGCGTGGTCGCTCCGGTGGCGAAAACCGGCATCGATATCGTGTTCCAAGGCAAGGTGAACGAGACGCTGGATATCTCGTTGAAGCTGATCGTGGCCTTTGGGCTTTGCTTCCAGCTGCCGGTTCTGCTGACGCTGATGGGCAAGGCGGGGCTGATCACCTCAGCGGGTCTGGCGGGCACGCGCCGCTATGCGATCGTGCTGATTCTGCTGGTGGCGGCATTTGCGACGCCGCCGGATGTGATGAGCCAGCTGATCCTGTTCGCGGCAGTCTATCCGCTCTACGAAGTGTCGATCCTGCTTATTCGTCGCAATGAGAGGAAGCGCGAAAAAGAGTTGCGCGCCCAAGGGTTGTGGTTCGAAGATGAAGACGAATCCGCAAATACCCCTGAAGGAAGCAGCAAGGCATGAAAGATCTGGCGTCGAACGACCTGATCCTTGAACGTATCGCATCGGCGTTGGAGCGTATGGCTCCGGCGCCGATCACCACGCCGGAGTTTACCGCCGCCCAAGCCTTTGTCTGGGCCACCGCTCCCGACCGGCTGGAGCCGATTGCACAGGTGTCCAAGGTGGATGTCGGGCTGTTGGTGGGGATTGATCGCGCGCGCGATACCTTGCTGGCCAATACCCGTTATTTCGCCCAAGGCTTGCCTGCGAATAACGCGCTTCTTTGGGGCGCGCGCGGGATGGGCAAGTCGTCTTTGGTCAAGGCGATCCATGCCAAGGTCAATGCGGAAGGTCTGGATCTGAAGATCGTCGAGCTAAGCCGCGAGGATCTGCCGAGCGTGCATCGTCTGCTAGAGATGCTGCGTCAGGCCAAGGATCATCGCTTCATCCTGTTCTGCGACGATCTTTCGTTCAGCCATGACGACCAGCATTACAAATCGCTGAAGGCGGTGCTGGATGGCGGTATCGCGGGGCGTCCGGAAAACGTGCTGCTTTATGCGACATCGAACCGGCGTCACCTGATGCCGCGCGACATGATCGAAAACGAACGCTCCAGCGCCATCAACCCCGGGGAGGCGGTCGAAGAGAAAGTGTCGCTGTCGGATCGGTTCGGGTTGTGGCTGGGCTTCCATCCCTGCGATCAGGATGATTATCTGCGAATGATCCGCGGCTATTGCGCCGAATACGGCGTCTCGATTGCCGAAGATCGGTTGCGCGCCGAAGCCATTGAATGGCAGGCGACACGCGGTGCCCGTTCGGGCCGAGTTGCTTGGCAGTTCTTCTGCGATCTGGCGGCACGCGAAGGTGTGAAGATCACGCGATAAGCGCTTGTAAGATTAAAGAAAAGGGGGGCATTTGCCCCCCCTTTTTGTCATTGCAGATAGGGCTGCGGGTCCATGCTCTCGACGCCCTTGCGCACTTCGAAATGCAGCGCTGCGGGGCTACCGGCACCGACCTTGGCCATGGTCTGGCCACGGCTGACTTTGGCCCCTTTCTTGACGCTGACACCATCGACATTGGCATAAACGGTCAGCAGGTTGTTCGCGTGACGCACGATGATGATCTGCCTTTGCGAGGTGTCCTTGGTGATCGCGGCCACGGTGCCATCGGCCGCGGCTTTCACGGCCGTGCCGGGGGCTGCCGAGATATCGATGCCTTCGTTCTTGCCTTTGCTATAGGGGCGGATGATCGGACCCGATACCGGCATGCCCATCTTGGCCGAAGAGGCCGCCGTGCGCTGGCTGGCCATTTCGGGCGAGGCGGGGGTGCCTTTGGTTTTCTGGTTCGCGGGTTGCACCTTTTCATCCGGCAGCGGCTTGGTGGCCGATGGCGGCACCGGCGTCGGTGATCCGGCACCCGGTGCGGTGACGGTCTCGGCGCGTCTGACACCGGCGGGCGGCTGCTGGCTGGCGACCGGAATCATCAGATATTGCCCCTCGCGCAGGTCGAGATTGGCGTTCAGCCCGTTCCATTCGGCCAGGGCCTGCGCCGAGACATTGTAGCGGCGCGCAATGATAAAGGCGGTCTCGCCGCGTTTGACCTGATGGCGCACCGGTTCCCCCGATGCTTTCGGCGCGGTGGTGGAAGGGGGCGTGGGCGTGCCCAAGGATTGCACGGGGGCGGTCGCGATGGGTTGGGTTGTGATCGGTCCCGATGAAATCGCGCTAGAGGTGATTGGGCTGATGTCGATCGGCCCCGTGCTGACCGCAGCGCCGCTGATCGGTGCGGTGCTGACGGGCGCGTTGTTATAGACCGGAGCGGCGGTCGCCACGGTATTGGCCGCGACCCGACGCGGCAAAGCGATGATTTCGCCTTCGCGGATCGGATCATTTGGCATCAATGCGTTATAGGAACCGACCTCGTTGGGGTTCAGCCCCACACGCTGCGCGAGCGAGGCGACCGTATCCCCCCGACGTGCCACCGCGACCTGATAGCCCGGATAGGAAATCACCCCGCGCGCATCGGCATTGGGCCTGCGTTCGGTCGCCTGCAACGCCGCTTCCGAGGTGCTAAGCATCCCCGAGCCGCGCCGCAGGTCCCAATCCAGCTGTCCGCTGGGCATGCAGGCCGTCAGCAGCGCCAAGGCCGAACCGCTCGCCAATATGCGAAAGCTGAGGGAGTGTTGATGGGTCGGGGTCATGCTCTGCCTCATCGAAAATATGCCGGCGGTAGGTCCCGCCTTGTTGGGCGCGGCTGTTTTGCCGCTTACCTAAGGCCTAGGTCGCTCACCCCTCGGAGGCAAGTCCTTCGACCAAGGGCACGAAGCGAACGGCACGCAATTCTTCGTAATCGAAGCCGCTTTCCATTCGCGTGACCTTGATCAGGCTTTGAACCGTGTCCGATTGGCCCACAGGCAGCACCATGATACCGCCGATCTTGAGTTGCGCCAAGAGGGGGCTGGGCGGGTCTTCCGCGGCGGCAGTCACCAAGATCTTGTCGAAAGGCGCTTGTTCGGGCAGGCCGTGGCTGCCATCGGCGGTAAAGGCGGTGATATTGGCCAGACCGATGGCGTTGAAGACCAGCTTCGCTTCCTGCACAAGACGGCGATGGCGGTCCACGGTATAGATCCGTCGCGCCAATTGGCTTAGAACCGCCGCCTGATATCCAGACCCCGTGCCCACCTCCAACACCGTATCGCGGGGCTGCACATTCAATGCCTGCGTCATCAGCCCCACCACCGAGGGTTGGCTGATGGTCTGGCCACAAGCAATCGGCAAGGGCATGTCGTCATAGGCGCGATCGGCGAAATGGCCCCGCACGAAAAGGCCGCGGTCGATGCGTTCCATCGCCGTCAATACCCGAACATCCGTCACGCCGCGCGATCGCAAATGGTACAGAAACCGCATTTTGCGTTCGGCATCCGTCTCGTCAGGGGGCGGATGGCCGATTTCGGTCATGTCAGTTGCGCCTCAAGTTGCGCCAGCAGGTCATGCGCGGTCAGATCGGCGCGCATCGGCGTGATCGAGATATAGCCGTCAAGGTTGAGCGCGGCATCGGTGCCGGGCAGGGTCGGGCTGTGCTGCGGGCCGCCCTTGATCCACAAGAAGCGGCGTCCCGATGGCGACAGCTGCGCTTCGACCGAAAACTTGCTGTCACGCCGGAAGCCCTGCGCGCCGACCCTGACGCCTTTGACATCTGCGGCGGCAAGGGGCGGGAAATTGACGTTATAGAAGACGCGGTAATCGTCTTGGGTCCAGATGCCTTTTTCCAGCAGCAGTCGAACGACCGCCTCGCCATGGGCGACCGCCGCCTCGAAGGGATCGCTCAGCCCTTCGGTCGCGCGGCCCATGAATTGCGACAAGGCAATGGCCGGAATGCCCTGCAACGCCCCTTCCATCGCCCCGCCGATCGTGCCGGAATAGAGCGTGTTTTCCGCCGCGTTATTGCCACGGTTGACGCCCGACAGCACCAGATCGGGCTTGGCGCCTTGCAAGACGTCATAAAGCGCGGCCAAAACGCAATCGGCAGGGCTGCCTTCGGCGGCAAAGCGGCGCGGCGCCAGCTGTGCGATCATGGTGGGATGGGTATAGCTGATGCAATGCCCGACGCCGGATTGTTCAAACGCGGGGGCGACGGTCCAAACCTCGCCTTCGGGACCGGCCACGGCCTGAGCGATACGGGTCAGAACCTCCAGCCCCGGAGCGTTGATGCCGTCGTCGTTGGTAATCAGAATACGCATGTTTTCCGTCCTTTGCCTCTGATTAGACGAGCATTTCCCACGGGGCAAGCTTTCCAACCAGATGCGGTTTGGCCATTCGGTGTGACGGCCCTGATGCAGATCGGGCCGCAGTTCGCCTTACTTTGACGCCGAAATTTACGCCAGACAATCGCCAAGCTGTGCGTGGCCGCACAAATCCTTTGCGGCTGTTGCGGGTGACACAGGGGGAAGGCTGCACTAATTTGAGGAAAGTATCATACGGAGAATGGTGATGAGTTGGAACCCCTTGCTGGATAGCTCGATCCCGATCGGCGATCAGATCGATGCGATCGAGACCGTCATCGTGCCGCGCGCCCATGACTTGGGCGGATTCGAGGTGCGTCGCGCGCTGCCATCGGCGCAGCGTCAAATGGTGGGGCCCTTCATCTTCTTCGATCAGATGGGCCCGGCCGAGTTTTTGACCGGCGGCGGTATCGATGTGCGCCCGCACCCGCATATCGGTTTGGGAACAGTCACTTACCTGATGAAGGGGCGCATCCACCACCGCGATAGCCTTGGCACCGATGCCTGGATCGAACCCGGCGCGGTGAACTGGATGCTGGCCGGTCACGGCATCACGCATTCGGAACGCCAAGATGGCCCGCAGCGTCAGGCGCAGCACAGCCTGTTCGGGTTGCAGACATGGCTTGCGCTGCCCAAGGCGCAGGAAGATGCGCCGGCCAAGTTTGTGCATACCGGTAAGGATGCGCTGCCGGTGCTGGAAGGCGAAGGAAAACGCCTGCGGTTGATCCTGGGCGATGTCTATGGCGAAAAAGCACCGGTGCCGGTCGATTTCGACGTCTTCTATGCCGATGCGATGCTTGAAGCGGGATCCTCCTTGCCGATGCCGGACAACCACGAAGATCGCGGCGCCTATGTGCTGGAAGGCAGCGTGACGGTCGCGGGTCAGGACTTCGAAGCAGGCCGTATGCTGGTGTTCCGCCCCGGCGATCGGGTGTCGATGAAAGCGGGCGGGCAGGGCGCGCGTGTCATGTTGCTGGGTGGCGCCACGATGGACGGGCCGCGCTATATCTGGTGGAATTTCGTGGCATCCTCGAAAGAACGCATCGATGCGGCGCGCGAGGCATGGCGGGCGGGTGATTGGACCCATGGTCGGTTCCAATTGCCGCCTGACGACAATCACGAATTCATTCCGGCCCCTGAAAGATAAGCGAAAACAAAAAGATGAAGATTTTCACTTTTTTTGATTTTGCTGCTTGACGGGCCTGGTCGCAACCCGTAGAAGGCCCCTCATAGCGCGGTTGTAGCTCAGTTGGTTAGAGTATCGGCCTGTCACGCCGAGGGTCGCGGGTTCGAGCCCCGTCAACCGCGCCACTTTCAAAAAGCCCCTTCTTCGGAAGGGGTTTTTTGCATTTCCATCCACGGGAATGGGTTGGAATCGAAAATAAGCTTTGCCGTATTTTTCTGCAGATTATTTGCAATTCATGTCGTTTTTGCCCTTTCACTCGGACGTGAATACATCTAGATATCCCCTCATAGCGCGGTTGTAGCTCAGTTGGTTAGAGTATCGGCCTGTC